>DATAKF010000141.1:0-9978 GCA_036261775.1 Polyangiaceae bacterium
GGCGGCCCAAGCCTTACGGAGCCATTCCCCCAGCTCCGTAAAGTCTCGAGATTTTACAGGGAGGCGGGGAGGCGGGGAGGTCCGCGAGGGAAGAACGCAGTTTTTGTTTTGCAGGGCCAAAACAAAAACTATTTCCTCGAGGGCGAGCGTGCGATCCGCACGGCGACGGTGGCGTTGTTTCACTTCGCCGTACGGCCTTGAACCCCAAAAATCTGGGCTCGCGGACCTCCCCGTCTCCCCGCCTCCCTGTGAATCTGGGAGCCGCACAGAGCCGTTCGGCTGCTGTTGCGACGGTGTTAGGCTCCGTTTGGAACGAGGAGGCGTCGTATGGATCCGAAGCACGCTATCGATCTGGGCAAAAAGCATTCTGCCGTGATGGTCGACTTGAAGTTCGTCGACTTGATTGGCAAGTGGCAGCACACGTCGGTGCCGTTCCATCGGCTCAACGCCGAGGCGTTCGAGGACGGCTTTGGCTTCGACGGCTCGTCCATCCGGGGCTTTCAGCCGATCAATCAGAGCGACATGCTGCTGATTCCGGACGCGGCGACGGCAGTGATGGATCCGTTCACCAAGCACCCGACGCTGTCCTTGATTTGTACGATTCAGGACACCATCACGCGCCAGAACTACTCGCGTGATCCGCGGCAGATTGCGCTCAAGGCCGAGGCTTACCTGAAGAGCACCGGCTATGCCGACACCGCCTACTTCGGGCCCGAAGCCGAGTTCTTCATCTTTGACGACGTGCGCTTCGACGTGAAGGGGCACGAAGCGTTTTACGCCATCGACTCGGTCGAAGCGCATTGGAACAACGGGCGCGCCGAAGGCCCGAACCTGGCGCACAAAATCCGTCCCAAGGAAGGCTACTTTCCGGTGCCGCCGCAGGACACGCAGATGGATCTGCGCACCGAGATTTGCCTCGAGATGGAGAAGGTGGGCATCGAGGTCGAGGTGTCGCACCACGAGGTGGCGACCGCCGGTCAGGGCGAGATCGACATGCGCTACGACAGCTTGCTCAAGTGCGCTGACAAGCTGATGTGGTTCAAGTCGATCGTGAAGAACGTGTCTTTCCGCAACGGCAAGACCGCCACGTTCATGCCCAAGCCCATGTTCGGGGACAACGGCAACGGCATGCACTGCCACCAGTCGCTGTGGAAAGACGGCAAGCCGCTGTTCGCGGGCGACGGCTACGCGGGCCTGTCGGAAATGGCGCTGTACTACATCGGCGGCATCCTCAAGCATTCGCACGCGCTGGCGGCGCTGACCAACCCGACGACCAACAGTTACCGGCGCTTGGTGCCGGGCTACGAAGCGCCCGTGAATTTGGCGTATTCGAGCCGCAATCGCTCGGCTGCCATTCGCATTTCGACCTACTCGCCGTCGCCCAAATCGCGCCGGCTCGAGCTGCGTTTTCCGGACCCTTCGACCAACCCGTACTTGGCGTTCAGCGCCATGCTGATGGCCGGGCTCGACGGCATTCAGAACAAGATCGATCCGGGGCAACCGCTCGACAAAGACATCTATTCGTTGTCAGCCGAGGAGCTCAAAGACGTGCCGCGCATGCCAGCGTCGCTCGAGCAGTCGCTCGACGCGCTGGAGGCCGACCATGAGTTTTTGCTCAAGGGAGATGTCTTCACCAAGGACGTGATCGAGATGTGGCTCGACTACAAACGCGAGCACGAGGTGCAAGCGTCACGTCTGCGCCCCACCCCGTTCGAGTATTTTTTGTACTACGACATTTGACGACATGTCGTGTGAGGAACTACTACGGCTCCAGGGGTGGAGCTGAACGAAGGCCTACGCGCCTGCACCCGATGCAGAGCCGGACTGACGCAAGCTGCGGCAGCGCGCGGAGGTTTTGGTCATTGTGTTGGTGTGAGTTGGAAGGATCCGCACGTTTGGTATGCTGAAGGAGCTATCGCGCCATCAGGTCGCGAGCGTTTGCCTTGCCTGAACCCGACGACAACTACGAGTCAACGCTCGAGGTAACCATCTCGCGCGACATGGGAACGCTCATCCGCGTCGCCGCGGAGCAGCGCGCGCTCATGCTCGTTCTTTCAGGACCACGGCTGGGCCACCGTTTGGTGCTGGGTGACGCGCCGGTGGACGTGGGGCGTGGCTCCGCTGCCGGCCTGATCTTGGACGCCGACTCCGTCAGCCGGAAGCACGCGCGCATCGAGCGCTTTGGCGGCGGCCACAAAATCGTCGATTTGGGGTCGACCAACGGTACGTACGTCAACGGCACCCGCGTCAAAGAGCAAATCCTCAAAGACGGCGACCGCATCGGCATCGGTAAGGCGCTGCTCAAGTACATCGCGGGCGGCAACATCGAGGGCGCGTATCACGAAGAGGTCCAGCGGCTCATGCGCTTCGACCCGCTCACCAACATCTTCAACAAGCGGCACTTCGACGAGAGCTTGCGCTTGGCAGTGTTCACGGCTGCGGGAGGCGCCAAGCCGCTCTCCCTCATCGTGTTCGATTTGGACCACTTCAAGAAGGTCAACGACACGCACGGACACATGGCGGGCGACGCCGTGCTGTGCGGCGCCACGGCTGCGGTGCAGTCGATCTTGTCGCCGGCCGAGGTGTTCGGTCGCGTGGGCGGCGAAGAGTTCGCGGTGCTTTGCGAAGACGTCGAGCTCGAAGGCATGCTCGAGCGCGCCGAAGCCATCCGCCGCGCCGTCTCGCGTGAGCCCTACAGCTTCGAAGATAAAAAGCTCCCAGTAACGGTCAGCGTGGGCGTCGCCCAGCTCGCCGAGGGCGAAGAAGCCGAAGGGCTGTACGAGCGCGCCGACGGGCAGCTGTACGCCGCCAAAGCGGCTGGGCGGAACTGTGTGCGCCCCGTTCAGTAGCTGAGCGGCGATGGCCGGCTTTCCGTGAGTGGGTGGGGGAGGTTGGGAGGGGCGGAGTCGTGTCGTGGGAGGTGCTACGACGCCTGTCACACTGCGCGTCTTTTTGTTGCGCCAAGCCGTATCGCGCTGCGTTGCGTCTAGCGGTCCTTTCGCGGCGCAGGGCGACGCGAGCACCGAACCAACGGGGCGCCCAAAAAAGACGTACGGCTCGAGACGCGTCGTTGTTTCTCCCGCGATACGACTCGACTCCTCCCTACCTCCCCAACCTGATTCGAGACTTTACGGCTACTTCGTCAGGTGGGCTCGGTCGAAATAGAGCGAGTCGATGACGCGCTTTGCGATGGGCGCGAAGTACGGGTCCAGCTCTGCGGGGTACGAGAAGTCGACGTAGAAGAGCGCGCCGTAGGCGCTTTGGGCACGCACGAGGCGCTTCTGTTTCGCGTCGCTGTGGTGCGCCACGATGGTGTGGGCGTTGCGGCGCTCGACGCGAAGCTGCTCGCCCGGCTCGGCTTCGCCAAAGCTCTTCAAGGCTTCGGCCGTGGTTTCGCCGGGCATGAGCCAGAAGCCGCCGATCGAAAGCGTCGCGCGATCGAGCCAGGTGAAGGTGCGGCTCTTGCCGTTGCCGGGCGGACGTTGGGGCAGCATGAACGTCGGAAACTCCGCGACCAAGCCGAACTCCCAGATCCAGAGCTCGCGAAAGTCGATGTTCGCAGGTAGGTCTTCGGGCGGCGCCGCCGCGGTCAGGCTGCGACGGCGCTTGGGCTGGGCGAAGGCGTCTGCTTCGCCCAGCGTGGCGCGCTCGGGCAGATCGGGAAAGCCATCGACTTTGAGGCGTTGCTGCAGACCGAGCTTTTGCAGCTGCTGGCTTTCGAGGTTGGAGCCGAACCAAATGAACGCGCGAGGGGACAGCTGGGTCGAGGCCGCCAGTGCGCGGGCACCAGCCACGCCGATCTCGTTGCTGCCGACGTCCAGTAGCTCGAGCGCGGGCCAGCGCTGGTTTGCCAAATACCGGGCGCCGGTATCACCCAGAAAATTGTAGGCCAAGCCGAGATCGCGCAGGTTGGGCAGAGACGTGCTTTGGGCGAGGGCTCGCAGTCCCTCGAAGCCGATGAAGTTGTACTCGAGCTCGAGGCGGCTGAGTGACGACAGGCCGCGCGCGCCCGCCAGCGCGGCAGCGCCGTGCGCGTGGAGGTGATTTCTGCCGAGGTTGAGCTGCCGGAGCGAGGCGAGGCGCATCGACTCGGCGAGGACGCGAGCGCCTGCGGGGCCGAGCAGGTTGTCGCGCAAGTCGAGCAGCTCGAGCCGTGAAGGCACCGTGGATGCGAGCAGCGCGCTGAGTCCCGCGGGCGTGAGCTGGGCGTTCGACAACGTCAGCTTGATGGGCGCAAGCCGCGGTTGACGCTCGAGCAAGCGCCGCAATCCCTCGTTGCCGAACGGCGCCGCGAAAGCGTCGATGTCGAGCGAATCGATGGGCGCTTCGGATTCAGCGAGCGCCGCCTCGAGGTCTTTCCACGCTTCGTCCAGGCTGCTTCCGGAGAGCGCGAGCGTGACCTTGCGGCCCGCTTGGGGTGCGGCTGGCTTGGCGGATACTGCGGAGGGCGCCGCGCTGGGCGAGGGCCGCGATTGACGCTCAGCTGGGCGTGAGCAGGCCGCCAACGCCAGCGCGAGGCCACAGGCAAGCACGGCAGGAGGTTGCAAGATAGTCAATGGAGCTCGACTACGCATTCGTCGCGGCCGGCGCGCGGCTCAGCGAGCTGGGCTCCGTGGTTGGCGGGCCAGCCACTCGTCGCGGGTGATGGCGAAGCTTGCGGTATCGCGGCGTCCGCCGCCCACCTCCGCCGCTTGCCCTCGGAGCAGGCCCTCCAAGCGCAGCCCGCATTTTTCTGCCACGCGCATGGACGCGCGATTGCGATCGTCGCAGCGCCAGGCGAGGCGTAGCCACGGCCACTCGCTGAAGCCCCAGCTCAGCATGGCCCCCAGCAGGCGCGTGCCGAGGCCGCGCCCAGCCTCGCTCGCCCGCACCCACATGCCGATCTCGGCGCAGCCGCCGGAGAGCGGACCTTCGCGCAAATGAAAGCCAGTGCCGCCGAGCAGTCGCGCTCCGTCGCGGGAGAACGCGCCGATGAGGAAGTCTTCGTTGGTGAGGTACTTGGCGCGAAAGCGGCGCGCCGAGATCTCGGCGTCGTCGACCGACTGCTCTTCGGTTGCCCACGACATCCATGGCCGTAAGTGCTCGTACGATTCGCGCGTGGCAGCAGCGACCAGGCTCCCATCGCCCGCGTCGTAAGAACGAAGCACGAAATCCGGCGCTTCGTAGCGCTCGGGCGCAAACCAATGTCCCATGCTTCCCAGCTCTCCCATGCGGCGGGCAGTTTAGCCGAGCGGATGCCTAGCGCTACCCGGCCAAGGCGACTGGGCGGAACTGTGTGCGACCTGTGGCGTAACTGATCGGCGATGGCCGGCTTCCCGTGAGTGGTGGGGGAGGTTGGGAGGGGCGATTCGTGTCGTGGGAGGTGACACGACGCGTGTCACGTTGGGCGTCTTTTGGTTGCGCCAAGCCGTATCGCGCTGCGTCGCGTCTAGCGGTCCTTTCGCGGCGCAGGGCGACGCGAGCGCCGAACCAATGCGGCGCCCAAAAAAAGCCGTCCGGCTCGAGACGCGTCGTTGTGCCTCCCACGACACGAATCGCCCCTCCCAACCTCCCCAACCCCGCTCGAGACTCTAGATATGGTCAAGTCGCCTTGACGAATTCGCGGTGTGGTGCATATAGTCAAGCATGGTTGACGATATCGAGGAGCTGCCGGATTGGCTGGATCGGGGGCAATTTCCGTTCGAGTCGCGGTTTCTACAGACGCGGCACGGGCGGGTGCACTACGTGGACGAGGGGCCGCGGGATGGCGAGGTGGTGCTGCTGGTGCACGGCACGCCGAGTTGGTCGTTCGAGTACCGGCATTTGATTCCAGTCTTGGCGCGCACGCGGCGCGTGATTGCCGTCGATCACTTGGGGTTTGGATTGTCGGAGCGTCCGATGGACTTTCCTTACACTCCGGAAGCGCACACCGAAGTGCTGCGTGAAGTGATCGACGGCTTGGGGCTCACACGCTTTGCGCTGGCGGTGCACGACTACGGCGGACCCATCGCGTTGCCCGTTGCCGTGAGCTCGCCGGAGCGCATCTCCAGCTTGGTAGTGATGAATACATGGTTTTGGAGCCTCGAAACGGATCGGGAATTCTTGCGCCTTGCGCGGTTTGCTGCCTCCTTCGTGGGACGGTTCTTGTATCGCTGGTTCAACGCGTCGCTGCGGCTGATTATGCCCAGCGCCTATGCGGATCGTCGCAAGTTGACGCCGCGCATTCATGGCCAATACTTGGCGCGCTTTCGGTCGCGCGACGATCGCGAGCGCGTGCTGTGGACGTTGGCGCGCTCGCTCGTGACGTCGAGCCCGAGCTTTGGGCGGATTTGGGAGGGGCGCGCGCGGCTCGGCGCCATTCCGACGTTGATTGTATGGGGACTCGGCGACAGCGCGCTCAAGCCGTACATGCTGGAGCGCGTGCAGACGGCGCTACCTCACGCACGCGTGGAAACGCTTTCGGGCGTCGGGCATTGGCCGCAGGAAGAAGCGCCCGAAGAGGTGGCGCGGCTCTTGGATGGCTTTTTGCCGCGCGAGCCCTCGGCTCGCGATAAGCTAGCGAGCGCTTGAAGACGGTCGATCCTCAGAAATTCGAAGCCCTCAAGCGCCAGAGCGTGGCGCAGCTACTGTTCAAATGCGCGCGGCTGGTCAACGAGCGCGCCATCGAGCGGGTGAATCAGCAAGCGGTCGTGTCGCCGCCGCTGCGCGCTGCCCACACGGCGTTGTTTCCGCACCTGAGCTCGGAAGGCGTGCGCGGTGCCGACCTGGCCAAGAAGCTCGGCGTCACCAAGCAGGCGGTGAGCCAGCTCGTCACGGAGCTGGAAGAGTGGGGCGTGGTCGAGCAGATCCCCGACCCCCAAGACGGCCGGGCAAAGCTGGTCCGGTTCACCAAGAAGGGCGAGCAGTCGCTCTTGCATGGACTGCGCGTATTGGGCGAAGTCGAGGCCGAGCTAGCCGACAAAATTGGAAAGCGCCGTATGCAAGAGCTGCACACGGCGCTTTTGGCCTTGGAAAAGGCTCTGTTGGACGAGGCCTAAATCAGGCAGAAGCGCCCGCGCGCTTGCTCGGTTTACGGGGGCGGCACGCGCCGCCCCCCTCGGCCGAAGTGAATTCGGCCGAGGCTCCCCCCACGCGGCTCGTCGCTAACGCTCCTCGCAACCCTGCTTAGGCAGAAGCGCCCGCGCGCTTGCCCTTGGCGGGCTTGGCAGCGGCCTTTTCCTTCTTGGCGGGGGCCTTGTCGGCCTTGCCGTTGGCGGCGCCGTTGCTCAGGCCGTGGCCCTTGAGCAGCGTGCCGCCGAGGTCTGCGGCAAGCTCCTTGGCGCGGCTGGTCTTCTCCCACGAGAACTCCGGGCGGCCGAAGTGACCGTAGGCGGCCGTGGGGTGGTAGATGGGCCGCAGCAGATCGAGCTCTTCGATCAGGGCGCGCGGGCGGAAGTCGAACTTCTCGGCCACGTACTTGGCGAGCTTCTCGTCGTCCAGCGTGCCGGTGCCGAAGGTGTGCACGTACACGCCCATGGGCTTGGCGACGCCGATGGCGTACGCGACCTGCACCTCGCAGCGCTTGGCGAGGCCAGCGGCGACGATGTTCTTGGCGACGTAGCGCGCGAAGTAGCAAGCCGAGCGGTCGACCTTGGACGGGTCTTTACCCGAGAAGGCGCCGCCGCCGTGACGGCCCATGCCGCCGTAGGTGTCGACGATGATCTTGCGGCCGGTGAGGCCGGCGTCGCCGCAAGGGCCGCCGATGACGAAGCGACCCGTCGGATTGATGAAGTACTTGGTGTTCTTGTCGAGCAGGTGCTTCGGCAAGGTCTTTTGGACCACCAGCTCCATGATCGCTTCTTTGAGCGTCTTGTGCTTCACGCTCTCCGAGTGCTGCGTCGAGACGACGACGGTCTCGATGCGCTTCGGCACGTCGTTCTCGTACTCGACGGTGACCTGGCTCTTGCCGTCGGGGCGCAGGAAGTCGACCGCGTTCTTCTTGCGCACGGCGGCCAGCTGCTTGGCCAGCTGGTGCGCGTACATGATGGGCGCGGGCATCAGCTCGGGCGTCTCGTCGCAGGCGTAGCCGAACATCAGGCCTTGGTCGCCGGCGCCCTGCTCCTTGAACAAGCCTTCACCTTCGGTGACGCCTTGCGAGATGTCGGGCGACTGCGGCTCGATCGCGATCAAGATGCCGCAGGTGTCGGCGTCGAAGCCCATCTCGGAGCTGGTGTAGCCGATGTTCTTGATGGCGTTGCGGGCCACCTTGCCGAAGTCGATGGTCGCTTTGGTCGTGATCTCACCGGCCAGCACGACGAAGCCCGTCTTGCACAGCGTTTCGCACGCGACGCGGCTGGTCTTGTCGCCAGCGAGCGCGGCGTCGAGGACGGCGTCGGAGACGGCGTCGCTCACCTTGTCTGGATGGCCTTCGGTGACGGACTCGGACGTGAACAGATAACGACTCATGAGTGGCTCCGGTGCTCTTCGTGTGACCCAAGGCCACCTGGCCCTGGGGAAAAACCGGGCGGACCCTAGCATGGTTTTTGGGCGCGGGAAGCGCGCGCTGCGGCAACAAAAAGCGGCCTGGTGCTGGAGCCGCGACGCCGGCATCTGGGCTTTTTTTAGCCCCGTTTACGCAGCAGGCTGTCCAGGGTGCGGATGAGCTCGTCGGCTTCGGCGGGTTTGGTGAGGTAGGCGTCCGCGCCGGCGTCGAGGCCTTTCATGGCGTCGAGCCGGGCGTCTTTGCTGGTGACCATGACGATAGGCACTTGGCGGTAGTGCGGTTCTTGACGCAGCGCGCGCACCAGCTCGTAGCCGTCCATCTTGGGCATCATCACGTCGCTCGAGACGGCGTCGAAGCGCTGGGCGCGGGCCAGCTCCAGGGCTTGCTCGCCGTCTTCGGCCACCGTGACCTCGAAGCCGGCGCGGGTCAGCTCTTGGCGAATGGCGTTGCGAATCAAGGGGCTGTCTTCGGCCACCAGTACCTTCGCGCGGGTGCGCGAGACGGCACGGTTGCGGAGGCGCGGCTCGCTCGGCTTGGTCGACAGCGAGCGCGCTCCGACGTCGAGCAGATCGACGACTAGCACCATCCGCTCGCCGATCAGCGCGGCACCTGCCGTGCAGGGCGCGGCCGCCAGCAAGGGGCCGAGCGCTTTGATCACGACCTCGTGCCGGCCCAGCACTTGCTGCACCAGCAGCGCCAGCTCGCTGCCGCCGACGCGCACGATCACGACGGCGGTGTTCTGCTCGTCGCCGAGCGACGTGCCGCCTGCCAGTCCCAGCACGTGCGCCAAGTCGACCACTGGGATCAAGCTCGGGCCGACGCGGATGCAGGTGCCAGTCGCGACGCGCTCCAAATCACCGGCTTCTACCGTCTGAGCGCTGACGACAGCGTCGAGCGGAATCGCTACCAGTTCGCCGCCAGCGCGGGCCGTGAGCACCTGCGTGATGGCCAAAGTAAGCGGCAAACTGAGCTCGAGCGTCGTTCCCTTACCGACCTCGGAGCTGATGCGAACATCGCCTTTTAGGCGCGAAATGGCCTCGCGCACCACGTCCATACCCACGCCGCGGCCTGACACGTCAGAGACCTGCTCGGCGGTCGAGAAACCCGCGCGGAAGATCAGCTGGTAGGCCTGCTCGACGTCGAGCGCGGCGGCCTCGTCGGCGCTGAGCAGCCCTTTTTCGATGGCCTTCTGCTTCAGCTTTTCGGGATCGAGCCCCCGCCCATCGTCGCGGATGGCGACGACGATTTGTCCGCCGCTCTGACTCGCCGAAAGCACCACACGACCGGCGCGCGGCTTGCCGGCGCGCTCACGCTCCGCGGGCGTCTCGATGCCATGGTCGGCGGCGTTGCGCACCAGGTGAAGCAACGGATCTTCCAGGCGTTCGACCAGCACCTTGTCGAGCTCGGTCTCGGCGCCCAGCAGCTCGACGTTGATCTCCTTGCCGAGCTTGCCGCCCAGCTCGCGCACAGTGCGCTGGTACTTCGAGAAAAGCCGCGCAATTGGCACCATGCGCAGC
>DATAKF010000160.1:0-113955 GCA_036261775.1 Polyangiaceae bacterium
GTGTCGCAGCAGAATCACGCGCGCGACCCGAAGGCGGCCTTCATCTTCGGCGGCAGGGCGCTGGGCATGCAGCTCGGCAAATACGTCAACTTCGAAGGCCAGGCGCGCAACCACGTGGACCTCTGGGCCACCGTCGCGCAAGCCTTCACCCGCACCAACACCCCCATGTCGACCATCACGGGCTTGAAGTTCGGCAACAACGCGACGCCCAAGCCAATCGACGGCCTCTGGGTCAAGCCGGCATAGAGCCGGCCAGCTCGCGCGGCGCGCTCAGCGCCAACCGCTCGGGCTCGACAACTGTCGGGCTCGAGCGCTTTCAGACCCAAGAATTGAGGGATGAGCAGCGGGAGGGCAGCCCCTCGGCTAACGCAGGCTTCGGGCTGACGAGCTCAGTCCTCAATTCTTGGGTCTGAGAGGCTTGCTGTGGGCGGCGGTCGTGCTCGAGCGTGCATTTGCTGAGCAGGGTGAGCTCGCGCAAGGCGCGAGCCAGCAGGTCTTCAACCGACCTTGGATGGCCAGATCACGATCTGCGATGGAGAGGAGGCCCTAAACAAACCCGGCGAGGCCGGGCGCCGATCGCGCGCCAGGTCGCGTAGGCCGCTAGACGCACTACCCGAAGTGCGGAGGCGAACGAGACCCTACAAACAGCTCGCCCAATAGCAATCCAAGCCGCACGTCTGCGTCATGCCGGCGCCGCAGGCTTTCTCGTCGCCGGGGAGGCAGTCGCGCTCGCCGTTGCAGGCGCCGAAGGCGGACCAGGTGCCGTTGGTGCAGGTGCGGCTGTGGAAGCCGCAGTTGCCGCAGAGCTCGACGGAGCTGCCGTCGCACTTTTGGCCGGTGCAGGCGTTCCAGTTGCAAGCGTTGTTGCAGGTTTGGGTGCCGCCGTTGCCGCAGGCCTGGCTGTCGTTGGGCTTGCAGACGCCAGTGTTCTTGCAGGCACCAAAGGCCGTCCATTCGCCGCGCACGCAGTCACGGCTGCGGCTGCCACAGTTGCCACAAGCTTCGGTCTCGGAGTCACCCGGCGTGCAGGTGACGGCCGCGCAGGCGCTCCATGCGCATTTGTCGCTGCATTCGTGGTAGGTGCCGCCGCCGCAGCTCTGGAAATCACCGGCCGTGCACTCGCCCTGGTCCTGGCATTCGCCGGCGCTCCACGTGTGGTTGGCGGTGCAGGTCAGGGTTTGGGTGCCGCAGTTGCCGCACGCTTGCTCTTGGGTTTCGCCGGTCTGGCAGGCGTACTGCACGCACTGGCCCCACTGGCAGTTGCCGTTGCACTGCTGCTCGCCGCCCGAGCACGCTTGAGTGTCGCCTGGGTCGCAGGCGCATTGTTCGCACTCGCCCCAGCGGCATTGCGCGTCGCAAGTACGGCTGCCGCCCGAGCAGCGTTCGCTGCTGCCAGCCGCGCACTCGCCCTGGTCTTTGCAGGTCGACCAGCGTGACCACTCGCCGCCTTCGCAAGTGCGGGTTTGGGTGCCGCAGTTGCCGCACGCTTGCTCGCTGGGGCCCGTGCACTCGGTCTTTTGGCCGCAAATCGACTTGCCGTCCTGCTGCTTGATGCAGCTCAGGCCATCGGGGCAGCGGTTGCCGCAGGTGGGGGAGGCGTCTTCAGGTGCGCATTCGGACACGCCCGAGGTGCAAAATCCGCCGTGCTCGGAGCAGCACGCGCAGCGCGGATCCGTACTGATCGTGAAGGCGTCGCAGGCCTGACCCGCCAGCAGATTGCCCAGGCCCTCGGAGCTGGAACAACCCGCTCCGAACAGCGCGAGCAGCCCGCCGAGCAGGGCACCCGTGATCGAGAACGAACGCGCGAGGGGCGCAAACTTCATGATCTTCATGATCTTACCTGTGCTCCGCTGACTGGTCGTCATTTGGCCGGCCCCTTCCCGTTCGGATTCGTACCCAAAATGCCGGCCTTGATGCCCGCTTCGCAGCTCGTCTCGGCGCCCGTCGGCTTGCCGCTGACTCGCAAGATGCGGAACTCCACGCGCCGGTTCTTCTCGTTGCCGCCTCGATTCTCCGCGTTCGGCTCGAGCGGGCAATACTCGCCGTAGCCGACAGCCGTCAGGCGCGTCGGCTCGACCCCGCGTTGAATCAGCGCCTTGCGGACCGCGCTAGCGCGCTCCTGCGTGATGCGGCGATTGCGATCCGGATTGCCGGCGTTGTCGGCGTGGCCTTGAATCTCGATCAGCTCGACGGACGCCGTGCTCTTCAGCACCTTGGCGATGTCGTCGAGCGTCGGCAGACTCACGGCGCCGATCTCGGCCTTGCCGGTCTCGAAGAACAGCTTGTCGCGGATCGTGATGGCCTTTTCGGTGACTTGGACGCGCGGCGCTTCATCGGGGCAGCCGTCGTCGTCTTCGAAGCCATTGGTGATTTCAGGCTGATCGGGGCACTTGTCGACGCCGTCGACGACGCCGTCGCCGTCCCGATCGTTGTTGGGGCAGCCGTCGGCCGGCTTGTCGCCGAGCTTGTCCTCACGCAGCGTCTTGCACTGATCTTCGGTGTCGACGACGCCGTCTTGGTCCCGATCCGTCGTCGGGCAGCCGTCCTTCGGATCGGGCTCGAGCCCGTCTTCGGCGATGGTCGAGCACTTGTCGACCTGGTTCAGGATCCTGTCCTGATCCCAATCGTCGCTCGGACAGCCATCGGTGGGGTCCGGCGGGTAGCCGTCTTCTTGCGTCGTCGGACACTTGTCGTTCGGCGTCAGGATCAGATCATTGTCCGGATCATCCGGGCGCGTCTTGGGCGGCGGCCCCATCAAGGCCGGCACCTTCTTGTGGTACGCGAAGGTGATGCCGACGTTGACCACGTAGTGCCAAGCCGTGTTGTCGCCGAGCTCGATGCTGCGCTCGCTCCCGTTGATGGTCTGCTCGACGCTCGAGAACTTGCCGAAATCGACCGCGGCCCACGGCGTGTACAGGAACTTTTGCGCCTTGGTCAGCACCATGTAGCCAACGCCGACGCGCGTATCCCAGGAGTGCGCCGAGCGCTCTGCCGGACCCTGCAGCGTGCTCACGTTGTTGCTGAACGAGTTGCGGTTCAGCCCTAGCTCCAGGTACGGCGTCTTCTCTTCCGGCCGAAACAGGTACAAGAAGCTGGCGCCGATTTGCCAACTGGAGCCGGCTTCTTGCGCGTCGATGCCCTTCAGGTGGGCGACCTTGGCGCCGTGCAGTGTGGCGCCGAAGCGCCGCAGAAAGAGCATGCCGATTTGCCCGTGCAGGCCAGCGCCCGGCAAGTGCGAGCGGTAGAACGAGTTCTTATCGCCGCCCGCCACGTAGCCCAGCGGCGCCACCAGCTGCGTGCCGGTGCCCAAGATCGCGCCGCCGTGACCTTGGAACCACTCAGCCAGCTTGTCGGGATCGGGCAGCAGCTTCTTCACTTCTTCGCCGGCTGCTGCGAGCACGACTTCTTTGGCCGAATCCAGGTCGGTCGGCACTTGCGACAGGTCCGGTGCTTGCGGCAGGCCGTCCGTGCTCGGCGCTCCCGGCAGCTTCACACCAGGCAGCTGCGGCACTTTGGGCAGCTCGGGGATCTTGGTGCCGTCGGGTAAGACGGTGCCGGGTGCGAGCCCCTCGGGTAGCTTCGGAACGCCCGGGACCTTGGGAACGCTCGGGACCTTGGGGGCGTCAGGTGCCTTTGAAGCCTCAGGAACCTTGGGCTTTTCCTGAGCCTGCGCGGTGGCGGCCAGGCAAAGACCGAGCCCCACCCCGCGGAGGTAGGCGGATGGTGTGCAAACCTTCGTCCCTCGAAACTTCGACATGCGGTCTCCCAAAGAAATCGGGGGACCTTACGAGCAAAGCGAGGCGCTTTTGAATCACATGCACATGCTCACATGAACATGCGAGGTGGGGCGTGGAGAGCCCAATTGTTGCAAACGCAGTAGCTGATTTAGGCAGAGAAACAGTTAATTTACGTTGTTTACCTAGATTGGTTTTTACAAACCATTGCGGCGTGCCTCCAAGATCTTGCGCCCACCGGCCGATAGCCTTGCGTCAGCTGCAAATGATGAAGCGCGCCAAGCTCAGCGGTTGGTCGGCCACGTCTCTCTTGGCCCTGGGGGCGCTGGTTTACGCCTGCGGGGACAACACGGAAGCCGCGCCACGAGTCGCCGGAAGCGGCGCAGGGGGAGCTGCCGCCGGCGGGAACGGCCCGGCGGGTGGCGGGAACGGCAGCGTGAGCGGTGGCGTGGGCGCGAACGCCCCGGGCGGAAGCTCACCCGGCGGCTCCACAGCCGCCAGCGGCGGTACTCCGGGCGTAGGCGGTGATGCCCGAGCAGGCGAGGGCGGAGGAGAGCCGGTGCCGGTCTACGAGCAAGACGACCCCAACCTCGTACCGGTGGAGACGGCGTTTCAGCGCGTGCGCGTGCCCGTGTCGATCAACAAGGCGATGCAGATCGACATCGACGAGGACGAGAACGTCTACATCTTGGAGCGCGGCGGCGCGCTGCGCATCTGGAAGCCGACAGGCGAAGTAGTCGACGCTGGACAGCTCGACACCTTCAGCGGCAACGAAGACGGCGCGCTCGGCTTCGCCCTCGACCCCAACTACGCCAGCAACGGCTTCGTCTACGTCTACTACTCGTCAGGCACGGCCATGGAGCAGAAGTTGTCGCGCTTCGAGCTGCACCACGACATGCTGCACATGGAAACGGAGAAGGTGCTGCTCACGGTGCCCGACGACCGTGAAGTGCAGTGGCACGTGTCGGGCGGCTTGGCCTTCGACTCGAAGGGCAACCTGTACGTTTCCTTGGGCGACAACACCAACCCGTTCGAATCACAAGGCTACGCGCCCATCGACGAAGGCGTCGATCCAGGCGATGACCCGACCAAAGAGCGAAAGCTGTTCGACGCGCAGCGCACGGCCGCAAGCAGCCAGGATTTGCGCGGCAAAATCCTGCGCATTACCCCGACCGCCGACGGCAAGTACGGCATTCCGGCCGGCAACTTGTGGACCGCCGACAAGGGGCGCCCCGAGATTTACGTGATGGGCAATCGCAACCCGTTCCGCATCGCGCTCGATCCGGCCAACGACTGGTTGTACTGGGGCGAGGTCGGGCCCGACGCGGCCGAGAACGGCGACGCGCTCGAGACGCGCGGCCCGCGCGGCTACGACGAGTTCAATCAAGCCAAAGCTGCGGGCTTCTTTGGCTGGCCGTACTGCATTGCCGATAACAAGCCGTACGTGCGCTTCAATTTCCAAACCAAAACGTCGGGCACCAAGTTCGACTGCAGCGCGCCGGTCAACGATTCGCCGCACAACACGGGTGAGAAGACTTTGCCCGCCGCACAACCCGCGTGGATTTCGTACAGCTACGGCTCCGGCCAGTACCCGGCGCTCGGCGCCGTGGGTGGGCGCACCGCCGTGATGGGCGCCGTGTACCGCTGGAAGCCGGGCGGCAGCATCAACAAGCTGCCGCGTCACTACGACGGCTCCAAATTCTTGATGGAGTACACGCGCGGCTGGATCAACGAAGCGCGCACCGACGCCGACGGCAAAATCCTCAGCGTGGAGCCGTTCTTGCCGGCGTCGAAATGGAGCGAGCTGATACACATGCGCATCTCGCCCAGCGGCGTCATGTACATCGCGCAGTACGGCTCCGATTCGACCGTGTATCGGCTCAACTACGTGGGGAGCAACAACCAGCCGCCCACGGCGGTCGCGACCTCCAACGTCGACTCGGGGCCGACGCCGCTCAGCGTGACCTTCTCGAGCGCCGGCTCGCAAGATCCGGAGGACGAGCCGCTCACGTTCGCATGGGACTTTCAGAGCGATGGCAGCGTGGACTCGACCGAGGCGAACCCGACCTTCAGCTTTGCCTCCGCTGGGGCGTACAAGGTGAAGCTCACGGTTAGCGACGGCCAAGCCATGAACGCCACGGCCTCGGCCAGCTTGACCATCGTGGCCGGCAACACGCGGCCGGTCGTGACCATTTCGTCGCCGCCGGCCGGCGCCTTCATCGGCCAAGGTCAGAAGGTCGACTACGCCGTGTCCGTCAGCGACGCCGAAGACGGCACGACGCCTGGCGCCATACCGTGTACGGGCGTGACCGCCACCTCGGCGCTGGGTCACGACATTCACGAGCACGACGGCGCACCGATGCCTGGCTGTACCGGCACCTTTACGGCTGCCAGCGGCCTGATTGCCACGGAAAATACCTGGCAGGTGCTGAACGTTGCCTACAAGGACAAGGGCGCGGGCGCGCTATCACTGCTCGGCGCCGCCAAGGTGAAGCTGCACTTCAAGCGCATCGAGGCCGAGCACTACGAGCGGCAGGGCGAAGCTCACGACCTGATGACCCAAGACACCAGCGACGTGGGCGGTGGGCGCAACGTCGGTTGGATCAACGACGGCAGCTACCTGTGCTGGAACGAGATGAACTTCAAGAACATCACGTCCGTTACGTACCGCGTCGCGTCGGCGGGCGCGGGTGGTCGCATTGCCATCCATCAAGACTCGCCGACCGGCGCCGTCGTCGGCACCAAAGCCGACATTCCGGTCACCGGCGGGTGGCAAACCTGGCAAGACGTCACGGTCCCCCTGACCGACCCCGGCGGTACCCACAGGTACTGCTTCTACTTCGAGAAGAACCCCGGCGACCTCTTGCTCTTCAACCTCAACTACATCGACTTCACCGGCCCCGGCGTCGGCTACTGACTCCCGGGTAGGCCCAGTTACGGGCTGGCCAGCTGGGCAGCCCCACCACAAACATGGCCTACCAACCCAAGTCTCAATACGACACCGGGACGGCTCGAGATTCACAGGGAGGCGGGGAGGCGGGGAGGTCCGCGAGTTTTTTGTTGTTCGAGACACGAGGGCCGCACGGAGATTGCGCCGGCGTGGTGCGCTGCCGTGCGACTCGAAACCCAAAAATTCTCGCCTCGCGGACCTCCCCGCCTCCCCGCCTCCTGTGAAAAATCTGGGTCCTGACGGCTGCTGGGCCGTGTCCGGAAAGCCTGCCTTGACGCAGGTGTTTTTGGGCGGTACGGGGAGCGCGCCTTGGCCCTTGTCGTCCAGAAATTCGGCGGTACTTCGGTCGCAAATCTCGAGCGTATGCGTCGCGTCGCGGAGCTAGGTCTCCGTGCGCAGCGTGAAGGTCATCAAGTCGTGATGATCGTGAGCGCCATGTCGGGCGAGACCAATCGCCTGCTGGGGCTCGCGCACCAGATTTCTCCCACTCCCGACATGCGCGAGATGGATTCGCTCGCTTCCACCGGCGAGCAAGTCTCGGCGGCGCTGGTCGCGATGACGATTCAGCAGATGGGCGGGAAGGCCAAGAGCTTTCTCGGTCATCAGATCCGCATTCAAACCGACGACGCCTTCACCAAGGCGCGCATCGTCAACATCGAGGACTCGCGGCTGCGCTCGGCGGTCGAGGGTGGTCACATCGCGGTCGTGGCCGGCTTTCAGGGCATCGACCCGGGCGGCAACATCACGACGCTCGGTCGCGGCGGCTCGGACACGACGGCGGTGGCGATCGCGGCGGCCATCAAGGCCGACGTCTGCGAGATTTACACGGATGTCGACGGCGTCTACACGACCGACCCGAACATCTGCCCGGACGCTCGCAAGATCGAGCGCATCAGCTTCGAAGAGATGCTCGAGCTCGCTTCGCTCGGTGCGAAGGTGCTGCAAATTCGCTCTGTCGAGGTGGCCATGAAGTACGGCGTTCCCGTGCACGTGCGCTCCTCCTTTACCGACACTACAGGGACCATGGTTGCTTCCGAAGAAGGTTTGGAATCCGTCGTCGTATCGGGCGTGGCTTACGACAAGGGCGAGGCCAAGGTGCAGCTCGTCGGCATGCCCGACCGCCCCGGCATCGTCGCCAAGATCTTCGGGCTGCTCGCCGAGCAGAACGTGTCGGTCGACATGATCATCCAGAGCCCGTCGAGCGGCGGCAGCTCCACGGACGTCACGTTCACGGTCGCCAAGACCGACCTGCCGCGCGTCAAAGAGCTGATCGAAACCACCGTCAAAGAGCTGGGCGGCGGTCAGGTTGCCTACGATCCGGACATTGCCAAGGTGTCGATCGTCGGCTTGGGCATGCGCTCGCACGCCGGTGTGGCTGCCAAGACGTTCGGCATTTTGGCCGGCGAAGGCATCAACATCATGGGCATCAGCACCAGCGAGATCAAAATCAGCTGCATCATCGCCGCCAAGTACACGGAGCTGGCGGTGCGCGCGCTTCATGCCGGGTTCGGGCTCGAAAAAGCGCCGTGAGAGTGGCAGTTGGGTTTAGCCGTTAGCGGTTTTGGGATTCTGGCTGGCCGCGAGGTGGCGGCCAACCGGTAGCCCTCTCGCAACTGCCAACTGCCAACTGCTCTTTCTGAGCAACTGAACTGCGGGCTGCCCGAGAGGGTGGCATGGGGCGGCAATGGTTCGGGGTGTTTGCGATTTTGGGGGCGTGTCGGGGAGCGTCGCTGACGGCGCTGCCGACGAGTGACGAAGAGACGGGCGGTGACGCGCCGAGCGGAGTGGGCACGAAGGCTGCGCCGAGCCAAGGCGAAGGCGGAGCGCCAGCGGAAGAGGCGCCGCCAGGCGATGTGGCGGCTGGAGAGCCTGCGGGTGTCGTTGGGGCCGGCGGGGCTGAAGCGATCGAGAACGGCGAGGGTTGCGGCGCGGAGCGGGTGACGCTTGCGGAGCTGCACTCGGGGCGGGTGCGCGACAGCGTGCCGGTCGCGCTGGGGCCGCTCGTGGCGAGCTCGCAGAAGTTCCTGGTTTCGGAGGCGAAGTCGGGCAGTTGCTTGTGGGGCGCGTTCGCGGCCGATCCCGTGCGGACCGGCGCGGGCTCGGGGTTGTTCTTGGTGTCTTACGGCGCGCCGCGCGCGGAGGGCGTGGCGTGTGCTGCGGGCTCGGATGGTTTGCCGGATGACTTGAAGCCGGGTGATACATTGGAGGTCGAAGGTCGGTTCGATAGCTACGTGCCGTCGACTTGTGGCGGCACGGCGCCGGCGCCGCAGCTGCGCATCGACGCCGCATGTCCAGCGCGTCGCGGGGCGTCAAGCGAGCCGCCCGAAGCCGCGCTGCTCGAGCCGGCGCTCGCCGATCGCCTGGCGGCGGGCAAAGACGTGGAGCTCTTGCGACAGTGGAGCGGCGCGCTGGTGCAGCTGAGCGGCGTCGCCGCGCTGCAGGACCCCGACGACGGCGACGCGGTGTTTCCGTTCGGCGTGATTCGGCTCCAGCAGACGGCGCTGGAGGTGCACTCGCGGCTCTACTACTTCGACTTGAGCGAAGCCGGGCCGCGGGATTCCGGCAAAGCGCCGCGCTACGGGTTCCCGACCGCCTTCCAGCGCCTGACCGGGATCGTCTTTTTGGATTATTGCACTTGGGTGCTGGCGCCGCGCGATCGCTGCGCAGATCTCGCGCCTGCCGGCGAGGGTTGCGCGAGTCAGGCTGCGCGGCCGTAAGCGCGCCGGGCTGGCCCGCTTGACCCATCTGCTCGGCGCTGGGATCGTTCGAGGGTGTCTGGTTCCAGTGACGACGTGCCTGCCCGTTCGCGAGGCGCCGTGCCTCCGCCGCCGAGCTCGGCACCGGGCGACGCACCGGAGCCGATCGACGTGCCGCGCATGGATCCACCGCCGCCGTCGCTCGAGGCCATGGTCACCAGCACTCGGCCCACTCTGCGCAAGGCCGAGCCAGCGACGTCGTGGTGGGTCTGGCTGGTGGTCGCGCTGCTCACGGCCGCTGTGAGCGCTTACGTGCTGCGATGAACGAGCTTTCCGCAGCCTCCGCTGAAGGCGAGAGCCCGCGCACCGGAACACCGGTTCTGCAGGCGCGCCTGGCGGTGCCGGCGCCGCTGGGCCAAGCCTTCAGCTACTTGGTGCCCGAGGCGCTCCGCGGCAAAGTGCAGCGCGGGGCGAGGGTGCTCTGCGAGCTGGGCCGGCGCAAAGTGCTGGGCATCGTGCTCGAAGTTGCCGAGCGAGTGCCCGACATCCCGCTCGAGCGCATGAAGCCGATCGTCGCCGTAGTCGACGCCGAGCCGGTGCTGCCCGAAGAGCTGCTGAGCTTTCTGCAGGAGCTCGCGAAGTACTACATTGCGCCGATTGGCGGAGCGATGGAGCTTTCGCTGCCGGCGGTGGAGCGCACGGCGGCCGAGCTGCTGAAAGCGACCCAAACCGAGCTGGGAAAGGTGCCAGCCAAGGTGGTGGGGCGCTGGGTGCAGTTCGTGACACTGGCACCGCAACAACCGCTGGCCAAGCTACCGCGCGGCAAGGCGCAGCAGGTGCTGGACGCCCTGGCCGAGGGCGACTTGCCGGCGTCCGAGTTGGAAAAGCGCGTGCCCGGAGCGCGGCCGACGCTGAAGCGCTTGGCGGAGCTGGGCTTCGTGATGCTCGAGAAGCGTGAGCCGCCAGCCGATACGTTGCTCGGTGGGCCGGTGACGCCCGACGTGCCGCCGGAGCTGAACGCCGAGCAAGCCGCAGCGGTCGCGGCCATCGAGCAAAAGCTGGTGGCGGGCGAGCGCGCGCAGTTCTTGCTCGAAGGCGTGACGGCTTCGGGCAAGACCGAGGTGTACCTGCGCGCCGCCAAACGTGCGCTCGAGCTGGGCAAGAGCGCGATCGTGCTAGTGCCGGAAATTGCGCTGACGCCGCAGTTGGTGGGGCGCTTTCGGGCGCGGCTGGGCGACCAGATCGCGGTCATGCACAGCGCTTTGAGCGACGCCGAGCGCCAGCGCATGTGGCGCGGCTTGCGCTCGGGTGAGCTCCGCATCGCCGTCGGTGCCCGCTCGGCCTTGTTCGCGCCCGTGTCGCAGCTGGGGCTTATCTGCGTGGACGAAGAGCACGACGGCTCTTTCAAGCAGGAAGAAGGCGTGCGCTACCACGCCCGCGACATGGCGCTGCTCCGCGCACATCGCGCGGGCGCGGTGTGCGTGCTCGGCTCGGCCACGCCGTCGCTCGCCAGCGTCGCCTTGGTGCGAGACGGCCGGCTTTTGCACCTGAAGTTGCCGTCACGCGCGCGCGCGGCGTCGATTCTGCCCAGCGTCGAGGTGGTGGACATTCGGCGGGTAGGCGCCGGCATCGCAGGCGAAAAGCTGCTCAGCTTGCCGCTGGTGCGCGCGCTGGAAGAGGTGCTGCGCGAAAAGCGCCAGGCTATTTTGTTCCTGAATCGCCGCGGCTTTGCGCCCAGCCTGGTGTGTGAGTCGTGCGGTCACATCGCAGAGTGCCCGCACTGCTCGGTCAGCCTCACGCTGCACCGAGCGCGGCGCCACGAAATGGTCTGTCACTACTGCGACTACACGACGCGGGTGCCGGAGCGCTGTCAGAAGTGCAACTCCGACGAGCTGGGCGAAGAAGGCGCAGGCACGGAGCGCATCGAGAGCCTGCTGGCCGAGCGCTTTCCCGCGGCGCGCATTGCGCGGCTCGATCGCGATGTAGCAGCCGGCATCAAGAGTGAGAAGGTATTGAACAAGATGCGCGACGGCGAGGTCGACATCTTGGTGGGCACGCAGATGGTGACCAAGGGCCACGATCTGCCGAACGTCACGCTGGTCGGCGTGCTCAACGCCGACGCCGCGCTTTCCATGCCCGACTTTCGCGCCGCCGAGCGCAGCTTTCACCTGCTGGTGCAGGTGGCTGGGCGCGCTGGGCGCGGTGAGGTGCGGGGCAAGGTGCTGATCCAGACCCGCACGCCCGACCACCCCGCCGTGGCGTTTGCGGCGTCGCACGACGTGACGGGCTTCGTGGAACAGGAGATGGTCCTGCGTCAGGAGCTGAATTACCCGCCGTTTTCGCGCCTGGCGCTGGTGCGGGTCGACGCCGTGCAGGAGCAGCACGCGCAAGGCGCCGCGGAGCGCTTGGCCCGCTTGGCCCGCAAAGAAGGGCAGGGGGCCGACGTGCTGGGCCCCGCCCCGGCGCCGCTTTTGCGGCTGCGCAATCGCTACCGCTATCGCTTTCTGGTGCGCTCGAACGACCGCGCAGCCTTGCGAGCCGCCCTGCTCGCGGTGGCGCGGGCGCCGTCCGATCGGCAGGTGCGCGTCGCTATCGACGTGGACCCGGTGAATATGCTGTAAGGGAGCGGCATGAGGCTCGCGGCGTTGGTTCTCGGAGTCGGGTTGTCACTCGGGCTCTGCTGCTCGTCCCGCGCCGCTTTGGCTTTCGAGCGTGAGTGGCACCTGGGCGTAGGGGCTGGAGCGAGCAACGGCAACGGCTTGAAGCTGAGCCCGGCGGTTGCCGCCTACGCCGCCTACGGTTTGTCCGACGTGTTCGACGCGCGCGTCGAACTGACTGCGCGTGGCTACCACTTGGGGCAAGAGCAGAACCCGAACGCGGTCTCGGCCATGGCCGGCGTTGCCTACAAGCTCGACGTGCTGCGTTGGGTGCCCTGGGCGGGCGTGTACGCGGGTTACCTCGGCTTTCTCGAGCAGCCGCCCGCCGCCTCTGTCTTCAAACGACACGACCTTGCGCTGGGCCTCGGGCTGGGGCTCGACTACGCGTTCACGCGGAAGTTTGGCGTGGGTCTCACGCTGCGTTTCGACCAAGCGCTAGGTCGCTCCGAGGCGAGCACCTTCGATGCGCTCTTGCGGGCCGAGTACCGATGGGGCTGGTAGCTCGGCTGGCGCGCAGCTCGCCGGCGCGCGCCGTGTGGCTGCTGGTGGGCTGGGGGCTCGTTGCTTGCCAAAGCCAGCCGGATGGTCCGGCCAAAGCCACGCCTTCGCTGTTGCGCAGCGCCAGCGCCGCGTCGAGCGGCACGACGGTTCAGACCGCGCCCGCGGAGCCGCCGCCACCTTGGGCCGAAGCGCTGCGCGGCCAGCGTTACAAAGAAGCCGAGCGCGCGTTCGCGGCGCTGCCGGC
Organism: Polyangiaceae bacterium; assembly: GCA_036261775.1. Classification (GTDB taxonomy): domain Bacteria; phylum Myxococcota_A; class Polyangia; order Polyangiales; family Polyangiaceae; genus PMG-095. The sequence goes on from DATAKF010000160.1 coordinate 12,783, forward strand.
CGACGCTCAACACAGCGCCGAGGTGCGCTTTGCTTGGGCCAAGACACGGCTCGAGCTGGGGCAAGCCGCCAGCGCGTTGCCGCTGTTGGCTGGCCTCGAGCAAACGCTGCCGCTCTTGGCGCCGCAAGTTGCGGACCTGCGCGGGCAGGCGCTCCTCGTCGCTGGGCCCGCCGCCGACGCCGCCAAGCTGCTCGAAACGCGCGGTGACGCGCAATCGCTGGCCAACGCCTCCAAGGCTTGGCTCGAAGCGGGCGACGCCGAGCACGCCATCAAGGTCGCCGAGCGAGGCCTGGCCGGCGTTGGCAAGGGCCGGGGCGCGCGTGTGCGCGAGGTGCTGCTACGCCACGCGCGGGGCCTCGCCGCCGAAAAGCTCGGCAAACAAGCGCTGTGGGCGGGTGATTTTCGCTTCGTGGCAGTCGAGGCGCCGCTGTCCGACGAGGCCAAAACCGCGATCGCCAAGCTGGCGCAGCTGGGCGAGAAATCTCCGCTCCAACCCGCCGATCGCTTGGCGCGCGCGCGCGCTTTGGCGGCAGCGGGTCGCGTGAGCGAGCTGGAGTCGGAGCTTTCGTTCATCGAGCCTTTGGCGGGGCGCATCACACGGCCAGGTGTGTTCTCGTCGCTGCGTGGCATGGCGCTGTTCAATTCGCGCAGTGACTACCCCGCCGCCGAAAAGCTCTTCGAGCAGGCCAGCCGCCTCGGCACCGAGGACGCCGCCAAGGAGCTCTTCTACATGGCGCGCTCGCGCTCGCGCGCTCAAGACGACCGCGGCGCCGAAGCCGGATTTCGCCTGGTGATGCAGCGCTTTGGCACCACGCCGTGGGCCGAGCAGGCCGAGCTGTCGATCGCGCGCATCTTCCTCGCCGCGGGCACCTTCGACAAAGCAGCCAGCACCTACGCGCAGTACCTCGCAAAGCGCGGCGCCAAAGCTCGCTTCTTCGACGACGCCTCTTACGAACGTGCCGTCGCCCTTTTGTGCGCAGGCCAAGCCGCAGAGGCGCTACCGCTCTTGAATCGGCTGGTCACGCGCACCAAAGACTATCGCTTCGAAGCGCAGCTGCGCGAGTTGGTTGCGGTGGCGCTTTTGACGACCGGAAAGCGTCAAGAAGCCATCGCTGCGTTCAAAGACGTGGTCGCCAAGTTTCCGCTCAGCTTTCCGGCGTTGGCAGCGGCTGCTCGCTTGCGTGCGCTGGGCAGCGATTTGCCGGCGTGGCTCGAACCGCCTGCCAGCGGCGCTACGCCGACGCCGCTCGAGCTCAAGCTTCCCGCTGACGTCGCGCTCTTGCATCGCTTGGGCCTCGATGGCGACGCGGCCGCTGCGCTGCTCAGCCAAGAGCGTCGGCTATCGCGCAGTCACGCGCCTCGCTCTGGCGAGGCGCTGTGCGAGCTGTACGGTTTGTTGGAGGTGGCTGATCGCCGCTACGCGGTGGGGCAAGACGCCGCCACGCGCGCCGGCTTGGATCGCGCGCCGGGGCCGCGCTCGCGCTGGATGTGGGACTGCGTCTACCCGCGCCCTTACGCCGATCTGGTGACCCGCGCCGAGCGTGAGCGGCTCTTGCCGCGCGGCCTGATTTGGGCCGTCATGCGCCAAGAAAGCGGCTTTCGCCCGGCGGTGCGCTCACCCGTCGGCGCTGTCGGCCTGCTGCAGCTCATGCCCAACACTGCCGAGCGCGCCGCCGCCGAGTTGGGCGAAAAGGTCGAGCTTCAAAGCCTAACGCACGCGCACACCAGCATTCGCCTCGGCTCCGCGTATCTACGCAAGCTCATCGACTCCTTCCAAGGCAACGTGCCGCTCGCGCTCGCTGCGTACAACGCTGGTCCCCAAGCCGTCAGCCGCTGGCTCGTCGGCGGCGAGGCCCTGCCGCTCGATCTCTTCGTCGCCCGCATTCCGTACGAAGAAACCCGCGGTTACGTCGCCCGCGTTCTCTCCAACGTCGCCCGCTACGCCTACCTCGAAGGCGGCGAGGGCGCAGTTCAAGCCCCTTCGCTGGACCTGCCCAAAGGCGTCAAGCTGCCCGAAAACAGCTACTAAACCCCGCGTAGCCCGGCGGCCCGCCGCTCGCCGATGGCGCGTTGAGAGCGAGAGGGCCCTGAGTAGGGATAGGGGGAGCGTTAGAGGAGAAAAGCGTCGGCTGACTGGCGGGCCTTCCAGGCGTCTTGGGCGCGCAAGCCCAGGGCTTCGAGCGGGGGCAGGATGGCGCTCTGCACGGTTTCGTAGAACAGCGTGCGAGCGTCGGCGCCGCTACACAGCCCCAACGCGACGCCTTCGGGCGGCGGCGTCGATGACAGCGGCAAGTGAGCGAGCTCGTGCAGCTCCAACTGGCGTAGCGCGACTCGCAAGTACAGGGACAGGCGCGCCCGCGCGGCGTCGTCGAGTTGGGGCAGCAGCTCCTTCACGACCCGCCAACCGAAGCGCGCGTGTCCGACCTCGTCGGCCCAAATTTCCGAGAGTAGCTCGCGCAGGGGACCCTCTGGCATCTCCAATCGCTCGGCGCCAATCAGCGCCACCGCCACGGTTTCGCTCAGGCACGAGACGCTGAGCACGTTGCGCAGAAAGCCCTCCAGCGCCGGTACGTCGGTGTGCTCGGGCAAGCGCCGGGGCGTCGACACTTCGGCTCGCGCTTCACCTCCCAGGGCCTCGACGACACCGCCGCACAGCACGCCGTGCTTGCGCTCTTCGGCCTCGAACTCGCTCAGCTGCCGTACCAGCGCAGCGCTGAGCCCGCAGCGCTCCGCCTGCACGGCGAGCGCCCCGAATACTGCCGCGGATTGATACTCGTTGATCATGCGGCCGCGCCAGGTCGCGACGGCCGCTACCTGAAGAGCGGGCAACTCGGGGACGATCGGGCGGCGCTGACGCGCTTGGTCCCGCAGATCGAGCACGGTTTTCACGCCGCGAGGCTCCACGCCTGCAACGCCTCGCGCGAAATCTCGGGCGGAACAGGCGGCCCCCACGGCGTGCAGGCGGGGTTCTGCCAGGTGCTCGGGTCTTTACAGCACTGACGGCGCGCGGGGCTTTGCATGAAGTCCTGGTCCAGGTGGTCGAAGCAGGCAGCGCCAGGCTCGAGGCGCAGCTCGTCGAGCCTGGCCAAGATGGTTTCGCAACACGCGTTGGTCGCGTCGCTCGGCGTCTCTTCGAACGGCTGTTCCCCCAACTTGGTCACGCACGCAGCCGCAGCGTTGCCGCACACGTCAGGAGGCGCGCCGGCGCCGCCTGGTTCACCCCCGGCGCCGGCTGCGCTCGCCATACCGCCCACTTCGACGCTTGCGCCGCCAGCCGTGCCGGCGTTGCCAGCGCTGGTCTCGACTGGAAGCGTCGTCTGACCGCCGCTGCCCTGAGTTGGCTTGAGTGGGGCGCTGTTGGTCTGTCCGCTGGTGCCGGCCGTGCCGCTTGCGACGCTTCCGTGCGCGTCGGTCGCCGTGTCCTTCACGGCCGGCGACGGCGACGAGCGGCCCGCGTCCGTGGACACGCTGCCTCCACAGCCCATCAAGGTCGTCGACACCGTCACCCTGATGGCGGCTGACACCGCGGCCTTCAAGACCTTCGCATCCATCGCAGCTCCTCCAGAGGCCAAGCGCGTCCGTCGCTCCCAGCCTTCGCTGTTATGAATGCCAAACGCCGTCTGTAGCGTCTATCGGCATTTTCAGACGAGTATTGTATGGAGGCGCCGTACAATACTCAAAACACGCCGGGAATCTGCGCGGGTGCGCGATAAAAACCACCGCGTTGAACCGCGTTCCCGTCGCTCGCGTCACTGGCCCAAGTGCCCCAAAATGCGTCGCGCAGGAAAAGCTCGGCTTCGCGCCCGCGTGGTGAGAAGCCCCACTCGGCTTCTTGCGACAAGTCGTCCGGATCCGCATACAGGCGCCACACGAAGCCGCCCACCAGCTCGCGCGCTTGCAGCATGCCAGCCAACAGGCCGCGATACGCCGCCGCTTGCGCTCGCGCATCCACGCGCACGCCGCTCATGCGATCCGGCCACTCCCACGGACGCAGCGCCGGATCGGGCCTGGCGGTGTAGCCGAACTCGTTGAACATGACGGGCTTGCTCCAGAGCTCGGCCAGCGCCTTCACCTTCTTGGCGACCTCGAGCCCGCCCGCCACCAGCTCGGCGTCGCTGGCGTTCGGCTTTTCAGTGAGCGGGTAGAAGGCGTTGACGCCAATCACGTCGAGCTCACCCAGAATCACGGTCTGCTCGACGTCGTCCCAATTGGCGGCGTAGGTCAAAAGGCCGGAATAAGCCGAGCGGATGTCGCGCAAGATCGGAAAGAAGCTGGGCGCGTGCGTCGTGGTGAGCCAGCTGCGCAGCTCCACGCCGGCCGCCAACATGTCCACGTGCGCGCTCTCGGCGAAGCGTGCCCAGGTGAGCACGTACGCGCGGTAACCCTCGGCAAAGCGCCGCCAGCCCTCTTCGGTCTCCGGATCGATTTCACCACGCCAACCGCCGCTCTCGACCCACAGGTGCGGCACCAGCAGCACCTTCAAGCCGCGCGCGTGCGCCTGCTTCACGGCCTTGCGCAGCCCGCGCTGATTCTCGGCGAACGGCAGCTCGAACACCTTGTCCACGCCGGTCGCCTGCAAATCCCAAGCGCGCCCGAACGTGGTCAAGCTGATCCAAGTTGCGCCAAGCCGTACGGCTTCGTCCAAACCGCGCTCGAAGGCCGGGCTGCCGTAGCCGCGCCCCGGGTGCAGTGCGCTCTCGATGGGTCCAATCGTGACGCCGCGCATCGCCGCGCCTTCCAGCTCCGGCAGCTCGTACGGCAGCGTCACCGACGCGCGGCTCGCCTTAACCGCGCTCGCCGAAAGCGCTGGGCTCGCCGCGCGCGCGGGCGTCGCCACGCCCACGAGCCCGAGCGCCAACAGCGCTCCGAGCACCAGCCGTGGCTCAGCCATACAGCCTGTGGAACAGCGCTGTCAGAAGCGCGTCGTCGATGCCGACGAGCGAATCGACCACGGCGTCACAGCCGGCCCTCGACAGCTCGTCTTGCGAATAGGTGTGCGTCACCCCGATGCACGGTAGCCCCGCCGCCTTCGCTGCTTCCACGCCCGCCAAAGAGTCTTCGATCACGAGGCCTCGGCGCGCCGCCGCTTCTTGCCCACGCGCGGTCAGCCATTGGATGCCGAGCAGGTAGCCTTCCGGATCAGGCTTGCAAGCTTGCGTGTCCTCGGCGGCGACGATGTGCAGGATCGACGAGCGCACGCCCAGCACCTCGAGGCCCAGCTCGATCTCGTCACGCAGCGCGCCCGAGACCACCAGCGCCGGGCCCGCCGCCGCACGCCGCTGGATCAGCTCGGCCGCGCCGGCGAACGTGGGCAAGGCTTGGCGCGCGCGCGCCATGTACAGCGGCCGCTTGGCTTCGATAAGCTCCGCGATCTGCGTCGCGCTCGGCTTCTGCCCGGCGTCTTCGAGGATGGCGCGAAACGCCCCAGCGTCATCGAAGCCCAGGTACCGATGCAGGTAGTCGTGCTCGCTCAGCGCTACGGCCCAGGGCGCGGCGGCCAGCACCTCCCGAAAAGTCTCGAAGTGCACGACCTCGTCGTTGACGAGAACGCCGTTGAAATCGAAAAACGTCGCCGGAAACACGGGCCGAACCTACCTCAAAACCCCCACAATTTGGCGGAAGTTGCAACACCTGCGGGATTGTGCCAGCTTCCGCGCTCCAAAAACTTGCCTGGTGTCGCGGGGCCTTTCCCCGGTCGCTGTGCGGAGCGAATCAAGTCGTAAATATGAGTAAGGGCGATCTGCTTGAGATGGAAGGCGTCATTCAGGACGCGCTTGGTGGCGGTCAGTACAACATCCGCGTCGACCAAGGTGGAGCCATCGTGCGTGCCCAGCTGTCCGGCCGCATGCGTCGCCACCACATCCGCGTGCTCCCGGGCGACCGCGTACGCGTTGCCGTGTCTCCTTACGACTTGTCTCACGGGCTAATCGTCTACCGCGGCAAGTGACGCCGCTCGCGCGCGCGGCTGTCGGCATCTGTTGGCTGGCAGTCGTGGTGTGCGCCTGCTCACGCAAATCCGCGGACGCTGACTCGGACGCCAAGCGCGACGCGCTTGCTGCGCCCAGCGCCAGCGTTGGCGCAGCACAGATGCGGGCCGAGCCAGCGCCGCGCCAGCTCTACCTGCCGGACGGCGGCGTCGATTTGGTTCAGAACCAGGGCCAGCTGCAGCCGCTGCCCGAGCTATTGCCCGGCGCGCCGCCACCCGTGAGCTCCGGTTGCCCTCCGGAGATGGTCTCGATTCGGGGACAATTCTGCATCGACCGCTACGAAGCGTCGCTGGTGGACGCGCGCGATCGCGCGCTCTCACCGTACTACGCGCCCTCGCACGACGAGCTTTTGCACGTGTTTGGCGTGTTTCGCCGCGTCACCACCAGGAGCAACGCGCCTGGCTTACCGCAGCCGCCCGAGTTTGCTTTGAACGCCGCCTTCGAGCCGAGCGCGCGCTCGCAGCCGTCGGTCGTGCCTAGCGGCTACTTGAGCGGCGTGCTGGCGCGACGCGCCTGCGAGAACGCGGGCAAGCGCCTGTGCGCTCCTGCCGAGTGGGTGACGGCCTGCAAGGGCCAAAACGCCACCAAGTTTCCGTACGGCGCCGCCTACGTCGAAGGCGTGTGCAACGTGTTCCGCGCGTCGCACCCGGCCGTGATCTTGTACGGCGACGCCTCCAAGAATCACCTCGATCCTCGCCTGAACCTCACGAGTGACGAGCAGGGGCCGCTCTTGCGCAAGACAGGCGCCACCGCGCGTTGCCGCAGCGACTGGGGGAGCGACGCCGTCTACGACATGGTCGGCAACCTCGACGAATGGGTCGACGACGAGCACGGCGCCTTCCAGGGCGGCTTCTACTCCCGCAGCACCCGCGAGGGGTGCGACGCCAAAATCACCGTCCACCCTCCGCAGTACTCCGACTACAGCCTCGGCGTCCGCTGCTGCAAGTAGGGGCTGCCACCCCGCAGCCTCAATCGCAGAAGCTGCCGTGGCGGCTTTGGGCAACTCTTTGCGACTCGAGATTTTTCACAGGAGGCGGGGAGGCGGGGAGGTCCGCGAGGCGAGAATTTGGGGGTTTCGAGTCGCGAGAATGCCACGATGAGACTGCGCAGTTTTCGCGCGTCGCATCGCGGCTCGAACAACAAAAACCTCGCGGACCTCCCGCCTCCCCGCCTCCCTCTGAGTCTCGAGAGGTACTCGCGATGAGCTACCAGGACCACAGCAGCCCCAAGCGTGCCATTCAGAGTGGCCAGGTACGCCCCGGCAGCTTTCTGCAAGAGGGCCGCGGCTGGGCAGCCGGGTGCAGCAAAGTTTGAGCTGACGTAGGTGTATGTCGTACCATTTCGTACATGAAGCCGATGCGAAGCCTAAGGCTGCTCCCGATCTTGCCAATATTAGCAATTTCAACGGGTTGCGGGCACCCGGTCCAGCGTTCGCTCGAGGGGCGTTGGCTGGGTGAGGCGGTCGAGAACTTCCAGGATTCGCAGCTGGCGGCCGCGACCGGCTGGGCGCGAGGCCTCAGCTTCGAGTTCGCAGGGTCGACCGTCACGGTTGCCGTACCTGCGGAGGAAGCCAGGACCGGTAAGTACCAGGTGAGCAGCGTGCACGAGTCCGACGTGCGGCTCGCCTTCACGGCCAAGGACGGCAAAACGTCGACCGCGCTGTTCAAGCTCGACAATGACCACAGCATCCGTTGGATGCTCGGTCAGGGTCGCTCGGTCGTGCTGCGCCGCGATCGCTGAGAGGGAGGAGGGGTGAGTCGGCGGAGGGAGAGGCAAGGGTGAGTCGGCGGAGGGGTAGAAAAAACCGCGTCTCCGTTGGCCGGCCGCGGCAACCCCTCACCCCTAAACGTCGGCCGCTCGCGGGCAGCGACCCCCTTTTCCGCCCTAGCCCCTCCGCCGACTAGGCCCTAACCCCTCACTCCTACCCCTGATCCGCTCAGCGCTTGAGCTCGAGCAGGCGCGTGACCTTGCCGCCGTGTTGCGAGGGCGCGAACTGCACCTGGGCGATGGCGGCGTTGGCGCAAGCTGCGGCAGCGGGTGAAAGCGGCGGCTGGAAGTCGACGTCGGCCACGGCGCCCGAGTCGAGGATGTCGAGGCTGAGAGCCGTGCGAACGGTGATTTGGACGCTGCCATTTCCCGGCGTCCGCTCACGGAAGCAGGCGGAAGTGGCGTCGACGATGCGTGCGACGCCGGCTTCGATGTCGTTGATGGAGGGCTCTTCTGGCAGCTCTGCGGCGGGAGCCGGCGACGGCGCGTCGCCGGGTGCTGGAACGAGCGCGCCGCGCGCGGCCGTCGGTTTGACGGCATCGCCACTTGCCGCGGCGCTGATACCAACGGGCTTGCCGTCGATGCTGCCGCTGCGTCCGTCAGCCGCGAATTCGGCGTGCGACGCGGCGTTCACGAAGAACGCCGGTGGGCTGCCGAGCGGTCCGACACCAACGATGCCTTCTTGAACGTCGACGACCACGTGCCCGTCGCTGAGCTTCACGCTGAACACGGTGCCGTGCACCGCGACGCGCGCGCCGGCGGCCTCGACCACGAACGTCTCGGGCTTGGGGTTGGGCACGACGTGTGAGAGCACGCTGCCCCGCTCGAGATGCACCGTGATGCGCTCGTCGCGGCCGGCCAGGATCGCGCTGCTGCTCGGCGCGAGCGTCCACTGGGCGCGCTCGGGGTGGGCCACCGTGAGCTCACTGCCGGTCGTCTCGACGCGGCTGCCGACGGCGAGATTGTCGCCGTTGCGAGCGGCCTGCGCGGACGTCTCGAGGTCCGAGCGCGAGAGCGGCAGCTCGGTGACCGGCGAGCGCGTGCTGACTAGCCAGACTGCTGCCGCCGCCGCGAGCGCCACGGCACCCCACGCCAGCGGAGCGCGCGACGTGCTCACGGGCCGCGGCGCCGCGCGCCGCGCCTCTTGCTCCACGCCTTCTTCGATGCGCGCCCAATCGAGGTCGGGCGCGGATTCGGCGCGCGCTTCGCGCACCAAGCGACGTAGCGCTACCGCGCGCGGATCCTGTGAGTCGTGGCTGCTCATGCGGGCTCCTTGGCGTGGCTACCGTCGGCAGACTCCCGAGCGTCGCCGCCGAGCTCGGCGGCGAGGCCTGCCAAGCTCGGCTCTTCGGCGAGCAGAGCGAGCAGCTCACGCCGCGCGTAGAACAGGCGGGTTCGCACCGTGAGCACGGGCGAGCCGACAATCTTGGCGATCTCGCCGGGTGCCAGGCCCTCCAGCTCGTGCAGCACGAAGACCAGTCGCTTCTTCTCGCTCAAGCGATCGAGCAAGCGATGGAACGCCTGCATGCGGCGCCGGCGCTCGAGCTGCTCGTCGGCGCGCGGGCCCTGATCGATTGCCGCCAAGTGCTCCGGCGCTTCACCAAAAACCGGACGGCTCTTGGCAGCGCGACGGTGCATCAGCACCACGTTCACCGTGACGCGATACAGCCAGGTCGAGAAGCGCGCGCCGTGGCGGAAATCACGGATGCTGCGGTGCACCTGCAAGAAGACCTCTTGCACGATGTCTTCGAGCTCCGTCGTGCGACCCAACATGCGCTGCGCGAGCCGCGCCACGTCTTGGCGATGCTCCCGAAACAGTTGGCGGAACGCCTCGGCTTCGCCGCCTTGGCAGCGCTCCACGAGGCTCGGGGGTTCCACGCGCTGGATTTTACCAGCGACTCGCCGTGCGGGCTCGCTCTTGGGGACTCTGCCCCACCAAACGGCAACACCGGCCCTCGGGTCCATCGGGGGCGGAAGCAGGGAGAGCGCGGTAGTAACCAACGCTAGCTCTGGTGCGCCGCCCCTGCGGCATTTTCAGACGGGTGCTCAGAAAAGCGACTTGAGGTCCGTCGCGCTCTTCTTCTTCTGCTCGAGCACGCGGTTCACGGCTCGCAGCAGGCGATTCTTGGTGGGGCCGGAAACAGCCTTGCCGGCGGTGGCAGCGGCCAGGGCGCGGCCGGTGGCCGGACGACCCGAGCGGGGCTTGGTCGGCTTTTCGGCGCCTTCGGCCGGCTTGGTCTCGCTCTTCTTGGACTGGCGGCGAGCAAGACGCTTGGCGCGATCTTCCGGGCGCAGGCGCTCGAGCTCGCGCGAGGCGGAAGCAACGCGGCGGGGGTCAATCTTGTTGTCGGTGAGAAACTGGGCGAACTTGCTGGCCATGGGGGTCTTGCTCGAAACCGGGCGGACCATATAGCCCGGTTTAGCCCTGGCACAAGCCGGATTCCTCTCTCGTGGGGGCGCCGGAGCCCTCCAAATCTGGCAAAGTAGCCTTGAAAGGCGTTTTGCCCTCGGTTGAGGGCAGCGCCCCTTCGGGTCGACCATGGACGCGAACGAGGCGAGCAAGCTCACAGAGGCGGCGACATTCGTTCAGCGGAGCACCACCGGTTCGCGGCCGCGGGTGGGCTTGGTGCTGGGCTCGGGCCTGGGCGCGTTGGCGGATGGTCTCGGTGGCCTCGAGCGGTTGCCCTACGGCAGCATCCCACACCACCCGACGTCCACGGTCCAGGGTCACGCCGGCAATCTCTGCCTGGGTGAGCTCGGCGGCGTGCGGGTTGCGTGCATGCAAGGTCGCGTGCACGCCTACGAAGGTCACGCGCTCGCTCGCGTCGTGTTCGGCGCGCGGCTCTTGGCCGAGCTCGGCTGCGAGTTCGTGCTGCTCAGCAACGCGGCGGGGGGCATCGCCGATCGCCTGCAAGCCGGCAGCTTGATGCGCATCGACGATCATTTGAACTTGATGGGCAACAGCCCGCTCGTGGGTCCTTCGGCGCGGGGCCCGCGCTTTCCCGACATGTCCCAAGCGTACGACATGGAGCTCGGGCAGCACTGTGAGAGCGCTGCGCGCGCGGCGGGGGTAGCGCTGGAGAGAGGCGTGTACGCGGGCTTGCTCGGCCCCAGCTACGAGACCCCAGCCGAAATTCGCATGCTGAGGACTCTTGGCGCGGACGCGGTGGGCATGAGCACGGTGCCCGAGGTGATCGCGCTCAGACAGATGGGCGTGCGGGTCGGCGCCGTGAGCTGCATCACCAACTTGGCCGCCGGGCGCTCAGCGGAGCCGCTGAGCCACGCCGAGGTGGAAGCCACGGCGGCGCGTGTGAAGAGCGATTTCATTCGGCTCTTTACGGGCTGGGTTGCGCGCGTAGGAGGCAAAGCGTGACGCGCGGGCTGGTATCGTTCGAAGAGCTCACACCCGCGGAGCGTGAGCTGGTAGACGGCGCGCGCGCAGCCGCCGAGCGCGCCTACTGCCGCTATTCTGGCTACTCGGTCGGTGCCGCCATCAAGAGCGAGAGCGGTCGGATTTTCTGCGGCTGCAACGTCGAGAACGCCAGCTACGGCGCGACCATGTGCGCCGAGCGCTCGGCCATCTTCAGCCTGGTGTCGGCCGGGGAACGGCAGATTACCGAGGTGTGCGTGTACGCGCCCGGCGAGCCCATGGCCATGCCGTGCGGTATGTGCCGTCAGGTAATCTCCGAGTTCTGCGTCGACGCTCCCGTGCTGGTGGCCGGGCCGCGCGGCGCGCTGCGCCGTACGTTCGCAGAGCTGTTGCCGGAGGCCTTTCGGCTCAGCCAAGAGGGCAAGTCTTGAGCGGGCCGCGCGTCGTGCCGGCGGGGCGGCTGATTTTGGACCAGCCGCCCGAGCTCGTGGTGCACGACGAGCTTCAGCCTTGCCCCTACCTCGAAGACCGCATGTCGCGCTTGCCGCTGCGCATTCCGGCGCGCGGGCTCGAACGCACCGAGCTGGAGCAGCGTCTGTCGCGCGGCGATCGCCGGCAGGGTTTGTTCTTGTATCGACCGGCCTGCCCGGGCTGCGTGGCGTGCGAGCCAATTCGCCTGGATTTGGCGCGCTTCGAGCCCAACCGCTCGCAGCGGCGCACGCTCGCCCGCGGCGACGCGCGGCTCAGCATCGAGCTGGGTGAGCCGGTCGCGGATCAAGAGCGCGTGGAGCTGTACAACCGTCACAAGGCGCTGCGCGGTTTGTCGGCCGGGCAGGGTGAGGTCGACGTGCGCAGTTACCGCGAGTTCTTGGCGATGACCTGCTGTGACACGATCGAGATCCGCTACCGGCTCGACGGCGCGCTCGTCGGCGTTGCCATTGCGGATCGCAGCAGCGAGGCACTGTCTGCCGTGTACTGCTACTACGACCCTTCGCACGAGCGGCTGGGGCTCGGCACGTACTCGATCCTCAAACAGCTGGATTTGTGCCGGGCTTGGGGACTCCGCTACTTGTACCTCGGCCTGTACATCGCCGAGTCTTTGCACATGCGCTACAAGGCGCGATTTCTGCCGCACGAGCGCTTGCTGGACGGCAAGTGGTGCGAGTTCACGTAGCGACCCGCGCAGCTTCGCCTGCTCGCAAGGCCGGGAGCAGGCACAACGCGGCCAGCAGGGCCATGCCGACCAGGCACGGAAACAGCACGTTCCAGCCGTAGAGCTCGACCAAGCGCGGCACCGCCAGCCCCACCGCGAACGCGCCCAGCGAGCCGATGCCGTTGACGAAGCCGGTCGCCATGGAGGCGGCGCTACGCCCGCCAGCGTCCTGAGCCGCCGCGCCACACAAGATCGAATCGGGCGCGAACAAGAGCGCGCCGATCGACGCCAAGAGCGCGATGTTGAGCGCGACGTTGCCGCCCACCAGCTTGGCGCAAGCGAACAGCGTCAGGCCTAGGCCGAGCAGCGCCGCCGCCGACAACGGCACGCGCCCGAGGTTGGGCTTGTCCGACAAGGTCCCGATCACGACCACGCCCAGGAGCCCGCCGGCTTCGAACGCCGAGGCCACGTAGTTGGCTCGATCGACCGGGTAGGCCAGCTGCTTTTGCAGGTAGTAGGGGAGCCACAACTGCAGCGCGTAGCGCATGAACTTGATGAAGAAGTAGCTGGCGCCGTAGCTCCACAGCACGCGGTTCCTCAGGACCGCGTGTTGGGCGTGGCGCCGCTCGGCAATCTCTTCGTCGCTGCCGCGTGGTGCCTGGCCGATCGGCGTCGGGCCGGGCTTGACCAGCCAGAGCACCAGCAGTGCGACGCCGAGCATGAAGGCCATCGGCAGCTGGAAAGCGGCGCGCCAGCCGCCAGCGTGAATCAGCAGGCCCGCCACCGGACCTGCAACGAGCGGTCCGGCTTGGTAGCAGGTGGACCAAAAGCCCATGACTCGGCCGCGGTTCTCCGGGGTGGTCCACTCGGTCATGGCGCGCGTCACGCCGGGCCAGCCGCTGGCCTGGGCGACGCCGTTCAACGTGAACAGCGCCATCATCACGAGCGCCACGCTCGAAAGCCCAAACGCCAAGCACAGCGCCGCGGACGCCATCAACCCGAAGCCGACCAAGCGCCGCGCGCCGATACGGTCGCCGAGCACGCCGTTCACGAACTGTCCGAGCGAGTACGCCGCCAGGTAGCCGGAGTCGACGTAGCCGAGCTCGCGCAGGTTCAGCAGCCCATCGGCCTCGATCGCGCGCTTGGCCGCGCTGAAGCTCTTGCGACCGAAGTAGTAGCTAGCGTACGCGAGCCAGGTTACCCCCCAGACCTGGCCCCTCTGGGAGCTCACTCGAAGGGTCGGCCTTCGGCTTCTTCGATCTGGGCCAGGGCTGCGGCCAGCGCGTCCTTGGCGCGTTCGAGGGAGGCCTTGTCTTCACTCCACTTGTCGCTGGCGCGTGACAGCCTTCCGCTCGCCGTCTGGAGCTCGCTGCGGGCGGCTTGTGTGTCGCTGTTGGCTGCGGCCAGCGCCGCCTCCAGCTGGACAATCTTGGTTTCGCGCGCTTCGACCGTGCTCTTTTCTTGGTCGCGTTGCGAGGTGCGCTCCGCCAGATCCGCCTCCAACTGGGCGATGCGCGCGTCGCGCTCTTCCAACGTCAGCGCCTTGGAGTCGCGCTCGTTGGTGCGCTCGTCCAGCTCGGTGGAGAGCAGGGCGTTGCGCTCTTTCAGCTGCTCGATCGTGCGCTGGGCGTCGTCGCGCTCGCCGGTGCGAGCCGTGACGTCGGCCTCCAATTGCGCAATGCGCGCGTCGCGCGCCGCTTCGGAGGCTTGCTTCTGATCGACCAGCGCGAGCAGGGCGGCCGAGTGATCGGCGGCCTCTTTGGCCTGCTCTTTCTCGTGCTCGGAGATCAGCTCGGCCTCGCGCGCAGACAGGTTCTGCTCGGCGGCCTCGGCCTGCTCGGCCAGCGCTTGCTGGTGCTCGGCGCGCAGCTTGCCTAGCGCGTCTTCGTTGGCGCGGTGGAGCGCGGCCAGCTTGGCGTCGTGCTCCTTCTTCAGCTCGGCTTCGCGCGCCGCCACGGCTTCGGCCTTGGCGCTGTCGTGCTGCTGCGCCAGCAAGCCGAGCGCTTGCTGGTGCTCGGCGTCCGCGGCTTCGCGCGCCTCGCGCCGCGCCGTTTGGTTGACGAGCTCGGCTGCCATGCCGGCTGCGGCGAGAGCCTGCTCGTGACCGCGCGCGAGCTCTTGCAGAGCCTGCTGATGCTCGGCCTGGAGCGTCGCGGCGTGCTCGTCTTTCTCGGCCAGGGCTGCTTGATGCGCCGCCGCCAGCTCGCTCAGCTCTGCCACGCGCGCGTCGAGATCGACCTTAGTCTTCTCGGCCTTGCGCTTGAAGTCGTCGGCGCGCTTGACGGCTTGATCCTTGTCGCTCTTGGCGGCTTCGGTGATCTTGGCCTGGTCACTGGCCTGCTTCTCCAGCTCGGCGATGCGATCGGAGAGGTCGGCCTTTTCGCGCTCGAGGCCGATGGCGCCGTCGCGCAGGCTGAGCAGCTCTTTCTCTTTGTGGGACAGCTGATCCTTGAAGTCGAGGATCTCCTTGTCCTTCTTGTTCAGCTGCTCGCGCAGATCCAGGAACTCGCGGGCGGAGCCGGCGCTCTTGCCGCTAGAGGCCAGCTTGGCCTGCACTTCGGTCAGCTCGCGCTGCAGGCGCTGCACCTCGACGTCTTTGCCGGCGCCGCGCTTGGAGACTTCCTCCAGCTCGCCCACCTTGTCCTTGGTGCGGCGGAGCTCGTCTTCTAGCTCCTTCACGCGCTGGCGCGACTTCTCGAGCTCTTCACGGTACTTGCCGACGTCGCCCACCTCGGCTGCGCGCGGCGGCAGCGAGGATGGGCGCATCGACGGGAAACGCGCCGGGCTAGGCGGGGCCGAAGGAGGCAACGGCAGCGCCGCCACCGGCTCGGGCGCGCTCGGTGCGGGAACGCTCGGCGCTGTCACCGCGGGCGCTGCAGCGCTCGGCTCGGCCTCGATGTCGTCCAGCTCGACCTCGTCGGCGTCTTCGATGTCCAGCGCTTCTTCGGCGGGCTGTTCGACGGCGGGCTGTTCGACGGCGGGCGCAGGCTCGCTCGGCTCGGCCTCGACCTCGGCTGAAGCCACCTCCACCGAGGGCGCCGGCTCCGAGACGGCGATCTCGGCGTCGTCCATCGAGATCTCGGCGTCGTCCATCGAGATCTCGGCGTCATCCATCGAGATCTCGTCCGACTCGACGGCGGGAGCTTCGGATGGAGCAGGGGCCGGGGGAAAGGCGCTGGGCGCCGCGCTTTCGACGGGCGCCTCGGTGCCGGATGGCCGAATCGAGGGCGCGGCGATCTCGGGCTCGTCGATCAGCGCTCCGAAGGCTTGCTCGGCGAAGTCTTCGACGTCCGCGTCGACCATGCTTTCGCGCGTCGAGGTGCTGACCTCGCCGTCGTCGACCACGGCCTCGCGCGTCTCTTCGACCTCGGCGTCTTCGATCTCGATGTCGTCTTCCAGCACGATGGCTTCTTCGCTCATCGGGGGCTGGTCACCCGCGGTCTCGACCACCGGTAGCAGCGAGACGTATGCCTGGGCGCGACCCACCAAGTCCTCGAAAGAGATGGGCTTGTGAACGTAGTCCTCGGCGCGCGTGCGCAGGCGGCGGTGCTGCTCGAACGTCTCTTCGGTCGACTCCGAGCTCATGATGATGAGCGGCACGTCTTTGAGCGCGGGGTCGCGCTTGAGTTTGTTGCAGACCGAGAAGCCGTTCATGCGCGGCAGCTCGATCGCCAGCAAGATCAGGTCCGGTTTTTCGCGGCTGGCGGCCTGGAGCCCGTTGTTCGCGTCATCGACTACCGAGACCTCGCAACCGAACTTGAGCAGCCCCGTGCGGAGGGTTTCTGCGAACGCGGGATCACTCTCGAAAACGAGTACCTTGATGGCCATCCAGGCGCTTGAAATTAGCCTTGAAAGGCCGCAAGCGGACTAGGTTTTTTCGAGCTCTGTCCTGGGCTTCCGCCCGGCTCCGGCCGGGCGTCGCCCGCGTGTGGCTCGGTCTCAGCGGCTGGCCTTCTCGGCGTGACCACTCTGGTGCGTGCGTTTCGCGAGCACTTCGATAACTTGGCGCAGAGTCAGGCCGCGCTGAGTGAGGCCCACCATGGCGTGATACAGCAGGTCCGAGGCTTCCGAGAGCACGCGTTCGTCGCTCTCGCTCTTGATGGCGTCAGCGAGCTCACCGGCTTCTTCGCGAATCTTCGCCCCGATTTTCTCTGGCCCACCCATCAGCAGCGACTTCGTGTAGCTCTTCTCCGCGCTCGAAGCCTTGCGGGACTCGAGCACCTCGCCGAGCTCCGTCAAGAACGGCGCGGCCTCGCTGGGCTGATCGGTGAGCGCGCCCCCCGCCTCGACCCGCCTGAAAAAACACGCGGGGCGACCCGTGTGGCACGAAGGACCGACCGGCAGCACTGAGAGGAGCAGCGTGTCGGCGTCGCAGTCAGCCGTGACCGACACGACCTGCAGCACGTGGCCCGAGGTTTCGCCCTTCGTCCACAGCGTCCCGCGAGATCGGCTGAAAAACGTGGCCTTTCCGCTCTCCAGCGTCTGCTCGAGCGCAGCCTGGTTCATGTAGGCCATCATCCGCACCTGTCCGGTGAGGTGGTCTTGGGCAATCGCGGGGATCAACCCGCGCTCATCGAACTTGAGCATGTCGCCCGGGTTTGCCTCACAATGCGGGTCTTGGCGATCCCCAATCGTGAAGGGGCGCTGCCTCCGAAACGGCGGGGTTGGGGGCCCGGGACCCGAACCTCCCCCCGCTTGGGGGCCATGAGCCTCGAAACCTGGCTCACAATGCGCTGAAATCATTAGGTTTATTTGTTGGCGCGGATCGTGCTCTCTTATTTCGCAAGCGGTTAGCCCACCGCCGTCCTCCAGGAGAAACCCATGTCCCGTTTCACTCCCCACCTCTCAGTCGGAACCAGCGCCCTCATCGGCGCGCTCGCGGTGCTCTCCGGTTGCTCCGGCACCTCCTCGACGCTTCCTGAGGGGCCGGACGCAGGCGTCGACAAGATCGTCTACGCCGTGCGTCAGCACACGGTGGTCGAGAGCGGCAAGGTCGAGTCGATCGACGTCGCTGGCGGCATGGGTCAGGTGATGGACTACGGCAGGTACGTTCCGGGTGGGCGCCTGGAAATCCTGGATCTGCGCACGGGCAAGGTCGAAAACATCCTGGAAGACTTCCCGACGGCCGACGTGTCCAGCGTCGACCTCTCGTTCGACGGGACCAAGGTCCTGTTCACGATGAAGAAGGACGCCTCGGACTACTACCACGTGTACTGGACGGGCCTGACCCGCAACGAGCAGGGCAAGTTTCCGGTCGCCGAGGGCCAGCTCACGTTCCAGCCGTTCGACGATCAGCAGGCCATCTGGGCCGCTGGCGACCGCATCGTGTTCACGACCAATCAGGCATACACCGACATGGGCACCCGCGCGGACGAGTACAACCACGCGCGCGTGGTGACGCAGCTGGCCAGCGTCACCCTTACGGGTGGTGACGCCGATCGCAAGCTGTGCTCGCAGAACTTGTCGCACATCGTGACGCTGTTCTCGATGAACGACGGCCGCGTCGGCTTCTCGCGCTGGGAGCACCTCGAGAACGTCAACGACGTAAAGCTCATGGCCATGAACCCCGACTGCACGCAGATGATCGGGCTCAACGGTCAGTTCGGCAAGCCCGGCAACTCGCTGGTGCAGTTCACCGAGAGCCAGACCCCGTACGTGTTCTACGGTGTGGTCACCAACCGCGAGAACACCATCCAGGCCGGCTCGCTGGTGAAGCTCGACGCTCGCTGGGTGGAAGACGCCAGCAAGCTGGACATGGAAAAGACGGCCGACGAGGCCTACACCATGCTCACCCCGAACGTACCGACGGGTGACGACGCCTCTGCGGTCGGTCGTTACCGTTCGCCCTCCGTCTTGCCCGACGGCCGCCTCTTGGTCACCTGGGCCGACGGTGTCGTGAACGAGCTGAACGAGCTGTCGCTCACCCCGCCCGACTACGGCATCTACGTCTACAATCCCGAGACGCGCATCAACGAGCTGGTCAAGAACTACGAAGATTCGTGGGAGCTTTACGCCAAGCCGGTGGTGGCCCGCACCACGCCCAAGATCATCACCTCACGCCAAGACGTGACCGACGCCAGCGTGCCGGCTCTGTTCGGCTCGATCGACGTCAAGCAGACGTCCTTGTACTCGCGCCACAAGAACACCGTCGGCGGCGCCCAGTTCGCGAACGGTACGCCGCTCGACGAAGCGCTGAAGGGCGCGGTCAAGGTGCGCATCATCGAAGGCTTCTCCAGCGAAGCCGCCACGGGCGCCACCATGTTCGGCCTGACCATGGCCGAAGGCGCCTCGCTGATCGGCGAAGCCAAGGTCGAAGCCGACGGCTCGTGGCTAGCCAACGTGCCGCCCTACATTCCGATGCACTTGCAAGCGGTCGACGAGTTCGAGCTCGCCATCCGCAACGAAACTACCTGGATTCAGGGCATGCCCGGTGAAGATCGCGTGTGCGGCGGTTGCCACGAAGACCGCACCCAGCCCAGCTTGCCGGGCGGCCAGGCCATCACCAACGCGCGCGGCCGCGGCCCGGAGGACTTCATGGTCCCGGTGCTGAACCGCGTCGAGTACCCGTGGGCTGCCGCGAACGACCCGGCGAACCCGAACCAGATGCAAACGCTGCTGAACGCCAAGTGCGTCTCGTGCCACAACGAGACGACGAACGGCAACGGCCCGCAGGAGTTCTACACGGTGGCTTCGATGAACGAAGCGACTGGCGACTCCTACAGCTACATGATCCCGCGGCTCGATCTGTCGGACCGCCCGATCACGGTCACCTACGATCGTGAGACGCGCGCTTGGCCGGCGTCTTACGTGTCCATCTTCTACCCGGCGGCGCTGGAAATGGAGATGGGTATGGGCGCCGAGGTCACCGGCACGGTGCCGCCCAAGTGGGGCGTCCCCAGCGACGCGCGTCACAGCGCGTTGATCGAGAAGCTGAACATCACGTCGTCGATCGACGGCAAGACCTTCGCCTGGCCGCTGGGCGAAGCGTTCGCCAACGGCGAGATCGCCGGCGGCACCCGCACGGATCACGCGGCCGTTGCCGGCCTGACCCGCGAAGAGACGCAGATGCTGATCCGCGCGTTCGACATGGGCGGTCAGTACTTTGCGCGCCAAAACACCGGCTTCAAGCCCTTCAACAACGACCCGGTCGCGGGGAAGCAGTACTGAGGAGCTGAGGAGACAAGACCATGACTTTCAAGATCACCACCCTCGTCAAGTCTTCAGTCGTTCTCGGCGCGTTGCTCCTGGCTTCTGGAGCCAGCGCAGCCAAGCCGAACGTGCACACCGGTCGGGCCGAGGTTTACAAGAACCTCGAGGTCGAGTCGCTCGAAGCGGTCAGCACGCCGGAGCAGATCATGAAGTTCAAGTCGGTGGCCAACATCGCCCCGACCCGCATCTGGAAGGTGCTGGAGCACGGTGAAAAGCTCGAGTGCCTGGGCTGCGTGCCGATCGTCGCCAAGCTGCTCTACAACAGCAACCCCAAGACGCGCGAGATCAGCGCGTGGTGGCTGCGCCGCCGTATCTTCGGCGTGTTCGGCCCGGGCCAGGTCTACCAGCAAACGCTGAACACCCTGGCTGACGCGAACGAGACCGAAGCGCACCGCATCTACGCCGCCAACGCCTTGGGTGAGTTCCTGTCCAGCGGCGGCGTACCGGCGCTGTCCAAGGCCGTCGTGGGCGACGAGTCGGCGTTGGTGCGCAAGGCTGCGGTGGCGGGGCTCGAGCGGCTGAACTCGTCCGGCGCCAACGGCGAGCTTTCGATCGCCTTCAGCGACGGTGACGCCGACGTGCGGCTGGCAGCTCTGCACGCGGCCACGCGCATCAACTCGTTCAGCGACGTCGCCGCAGTGGTGGCGCTGATCAGCGACGACTCCGCCCTGGTGCGGCGTCGCGCTGCGGAGACGCTAGGAGTCATGAAAGCCGCGGACGCGGTGGCGAGCCTGCTCGTCCTGGCTTCCGAGGACCAAGAGTCGGACGCGGCCGTTCGGGCGGCTGCCATTTGGGCCTTGGGCCAGATCGGTGATCCGGCGGCGAGCGACGCGATTCTGGCGGGTCAGAAGGACTCGGATCCGTCGGTCCAAAGCGCTGCACACATCTCCGCACGCCTGCTGCGGCTCTGAACCCGCGACTCGCCACGCCGAAGCGCGTGGTAGTAGGATGACTTCAGGATATGCCTTCGCTCTCCTGGCGTTCGTGGGTCTCGTCGTGTGTGCCGGTGCTGATGCTCCTCGCGAGCTGTGAGCGCAAGGAGCAGACGGCGCAGACCAACTTTTACCAGCGCCGCATCGGTCCCATTCTCGAGCAGTCGTGCGTCGACGGTCCGGCCAAGGCCGGCTGTCACGTGCGCGCCGACGACAAGGGCAACGCCCTCGGCAACTTGAGCCTGGAGACGTACGACGACGTCGAGAACCGCAAGGACTTGCTCGTCAACTATGGCCCCTACGGTATGCCGGGCCTGCTCGTCAAAGTGGCGCCGAGCTTCAAGCTGGCGTTGACCAACTGGAAGAGCAGCGCGCCGCTGATCATCAACTCCAACATCGCCCACGTCGGCGGCTCGCTGATCGACATCACGTCCACGTCGTTCACGCAGCTGCAGACCTGGATGGAGAACGGCGCGTCCGAGAACAACGCCCGCCAGGCCGACAAGAAGTACGACAAGGGCGCGTGCTCGACCACGCTGGGGGTCGACGCGGCCTTCGACCCCGATCAGGACCCGACGGCGCCCGACTTTGCGACCTTCAAGAGCAGCGTCAACTCGGTCTTGGGCGAAAGCTGCGCTGCCTCCAACTGCCACGGCTCGCCTTCGAACTCGCTGCACCTGACGTGCGGCACGAGCCCGCAGCAGGTGCGCTGGAACTACTTTGCCGCTCAAGACTACGTGTCGACCGAGGCACCGCTGAGCGAGATCGTGCGGCGCCCGTTGGCGGCGTCGGTCGGCGGCGCCTACCACGAGGGCGGCACCGTGTTTTCGACCACGGCCGACGCTGACTACCAGGCGCTGTTGGATTGGGCGGCCGAAAAGGGCGGGCCGACCAACCTCGACACCTCGCCCGGCTTCGAGTTCTTCACGGACCGCGTGCAGCCGCTTCTCGTGCGTCGCGGCTGCATGATGCTCGGCTGTCACTCGTCGTCCATGTTTCACGACTATCGCCTGCGCGGCGGGAGCGGTGGGCACTTTGGGCTGCCGGCGACACGCAAGAACTACGCGCTTTCACTGGAGCAGGTCGCGCTCGACACCGACAACCCCGACGCCAGCCGTTTGGTGCGCAAGAACCTGATCCCGGCGCCAGCGGGTCCGGGCATCTTGCATCGCGGCGGCTCGCTGTTGGCGCAGCACCCGGAGACCTGCGACCCGGTAGCCTCGGCGACCGGGCCGCTCGACGACCAGAGCGAGTACTGCGTCATCAGAGCTTGGATCGAGCTGGAGCGGCAGCAGCGCATGCCGGCCACGGGTCTCAGCGGCATCGTGTTCGTGCGCCGCGCTCCGGCGCCGTTGCCCGATACGCCGCAAGACTACGGCACCTTTGCGCCCGGCGCCGAGCTGGTGCGGGTGGCGGCCACCCAAGACGCCGCGACCGGCCTCGTCAGCGTCGCGGCCGAAGACAGCCTGTCGGCGTTGTGCGGGCTCACGCCCGCGACGTCCGAGGTTCGCCGCCCCAGCGTCTCGTGGGACGGCTCCAAAATTGCGTTTTCGGCCCGCAAATCCGCCGCCGAGCCCTTTCAGGTCTACATCGTCGAAGGCACCACTTGCGCCGTTGACGACGCCATCGCAGCGCCCGCGGTCGACGACAACGGCAGCAATGTGCCGACCAACGGCGAGCTGGTGCACAACTTCGATCCGGCTTTCTCGGCCGACGGCCGCTTGGTGTTCGCGTCCACGCGCGGCAACGTCACCAACCCTCAGGGCTTCGTCGGCTACGAGGGGCCGCAGCGCACGCCCGCCGATCCCTCCAAGCTCAACTCGAACCTGTACGTGCTCGAGAATGGCAAGATCCGCCAGCTGACGTTCTTGCTCAACCAGGAGCTGCTCCCGAGCTTCATGCGCGACGGCCGCTTGATCATGACCACCGAGAAGCGCCAGCCAGGCTTCTATCAGTTGGCGGGGCGGCGCATGAACCTCGACGGCGGCGACTACCACCCGCTGTTCGGCCAGCGCGGCACCATCGGCTTCAACCAGTTCACGGAGGTGGTGGAGCTGGCCGACAAGAACCTGGCGGCCATCGTCAGCGAGCGTGGCGCCGCGCACGGCGCCGGCACCTTGGCGCTGATCAACCGCAGCATCGGCATCGATCAGCGCAGCACCGACGAAGCCGACTACGTCCAAGACGCAGCTGCCATCGGCTTCCCCAACCAGAAGTTTTACCAGCACTCCATCCGGATTTTGGACGCCGCCGCCACGGGGCGCTTGGGCGACACACAGGGCGCGTACCGCAGCCCTTCTCCGCTTCCGAACGGTGACTTGCTCGTCAGTTATGCCGGCAATGTGGTCACGCTAGACAACTTCAGCGGCAACTTCGACATCGTGGCCATGAATGTCACGACCGGCGAGCGGCAGCCGCTGGTGACAGGCCCGCAAGACGAGATCTGGGCGGCAGCCATCTACCCGCGCGCGTCCATCG
Organism: Polyangiaceae bacterium; assembly: GCA_036261775.1. GTDB lineage: Bacteria > Myxococcota_A > Polyangia > Polyangiales > Polyangiaceae > PMG-095. The sequence goes on from DATAKF010000160.1 coordinate 35,679, forward strand.
GCGTGTTCGGCTCACGGCTGGACGAAGCCAACGGCGCCACCCAAATCGTCAACGACGACGAGCACCGCACGGTGTCGGACATCACCTTCCTCGACTTCAAGCTCGTCAGCAGCCTGCTGTTCCAGAACACGCGCAGCGGTCGTTACCTGCCGGAGCCGCCACAGGTGCTGAAGGGCATCTGGGAGAGCCTGCCGCCGACCGGTGCCACCAGCTTCGCCGACGCCGACTCGAAGTTCGTCACCAACGACCAGTTCGGCCCCATTTACGTACGGCGCCGCTTGCTCGGTTCCCCGACGCTCTACGAAGACAGCTCGCTCGGCATCCGCGTGCGCGGCGGCGCGCCGCTCTTGTTCGAGGTGCTGACCGAGCTCAATGGCGAGCTCGAGCCCACCGCGCACCTTCAGCGCGAAGAAATGCAGTTTTACCCGGGTGAGGTAGTGCGCCAAGGCTTCCGGCGTGACCTATTCAACGGCATGTGCGGGGGCTGCCACGGCTCGGTCAGCGGTATGGAAAACGAAATCGCCGTGAATCCGGACATCCTGACGCAAGCGTCCGACGTGACGGCACTCCGTAAAGCGCCGGTGGATCTGAGCGACGTCGTGACCGATGACGTGGGCCCGTAAGGCTCGTGCTCGAGCCGTACGGCTTGTTCATCGAGCCGCGCAGCTTGTTCATCAAGCCGTGCGGCTTGGGGGTTAGGGGCGAGGGGTTAGGGGATAGTCGGCGGAGGGGCTAGGGGTCGAGGGCGGTGCCTTTCAGCAGCTGTGCGCCTCCGCGGTGGCGAATCGCGCTGCTCCAAGACGTCGGCCCCCGTGGCAGCGATCCCCTCATTCCTAGACGTTGGCCGCTCGCGGGCAGCGACCCCCTCGTTCTCCCCTCATCCCTCCGCCGGCTAACCCCTAACCCCTAATTCCTCACCCCTACTGAATCACTACCGTCTTACTCACGGTAACGCGGTCACCGTCAAAAGCCGGGACACGCGCCTTACGCAGAGCTGCGGCGATGCAGCCGCCAGTGGGCGTTCCCGCAAAGGGCGGCCCGCTAATGTTGGCGCTGGTGACGCGACCGGACGGGGCGAAGGTGATCGTGACGCTGGCGACGCCGGAAGGGTCGCCTTCTTTGCGGCAAGACGAGGCTTGAGCGGCGCTGCTATTGAGCGCGGCGGAGGCTGCGGCACGATCGAAGGGCCCGGCGGGCTCGCCTGACGGCGGCGCCGGTTCTTTCACGGCGGGCGTGGCTGACTCTGGCTTGGTCTCGGCCGCCGGCTTTTCGGCGACGGGTTTTTCGGCAGCGGGTTTTTCGGCAGCGGGGGAGGGCGTGGCTGCTGTGGCAGCTTCGCTACCGCTCGGCTTGTTGATCACCGCGGACGGGGCAGCCGGTTTGTTCGGCGCCGTTTCGAAAGTGATGTCGTCGTTAGCAGGCGTAGTAGGCGAGGGGGCAGCGGGCACAGCTGCGATGGTCGCTTCCGGGGTGGGCGCTGGTGTCGGCGGCGCTGGTGCGCGCGGCGCTTCTACAGCTGGTTTGGGTTCCTCGGCTTGGGCCAGCGGGTCGCCGTGCCCGCTGCTGCGCTTCCAAATCAGAAAGCCGGCTGCCACGGCCAGCGCCAGCAGCACGGGCGCTGCGAGGCCGCTGCGGCGCTGGCCGGAAGCCGCGGGCGGTACGCTGTTCGTGGCTGGCGCCACCACGTTCTTGCGCTCTCGCGGGCTGTCATCGCCCTCGCGCGCCGGGCGATCTACGGCGGAGGGGCTCAAAGAGCCTCCAGACGGGCTCGGCGCGGGCCGCGCGTGAGTCGGCGGCTGCGGTCTTGCTGCAGGCGCCGGCGCTGGCGCAGCTGCCGGTGCGTCGCCCGTCAGCGCAAACAGCGGCAGGGTTTGCTTCCCCTCGAGCGGAACGTCGAGCAGCGAGACGTCGATGCTCGGCGCGTCGCTTGCGGCGGGCTCCGTGGCGAAGGCCGACACGTCGATGGTCGGTGCACCCGCGGGCGTGCCGGCCATGATACCGCCGTTCATGGCCGCGCTCATGTTGGCGAGGAAGTCGTCGCTGTGCGGCTTCTGCGGCTGCTCGTCGTGATGAGCGAGCGCCTTCAAGCTCGGGGTGCCGGTCGAGCTCGGCAGCTCCTCGTCGGGCGGCGGCAAACTAGGCGGCAGCTCCTCGATGAAGTCGTCGACGCTCTCGGGCCCATTGTCTGCCTTGGCTAGCGGCGGGGTCTCGGTGATCTCCCAGTCGCTGGCGCTCAGCTCTTCGATCACCGCACCGGGAGGTGGTGGCGGCTCCGGAAACCCGCGCGCGCCGATCGGCGCCGCTGGGGCCGTGGGCGCCGGTGCGCTCATGTTCAAAAATCCGGGCGACAGCGCCACCAGCTCCGTCGCAGGGCCGGGGCGCGGCGCGCCGATACCCATCAACGTCGATTTCGCCGCGGGGCGTGGCGGCAAAGGCGCAGGCTTCGGGGCTTTGGGCATCGGCTTGGCAGGTTCGGGTTTCACGGCTTCGGGCAGCGTCTTGGGATCGACCTCGGACGCGTCCACCTCGATGGGCGCGTGGCACTGGCGACAGCGCACGGTGACGACTCGGCCGGCTACTTTGCGCCGCAGCAGGTCGTCATTGAGCAGGAAGCGAGCCTGACAGCTCTTGCAGGAAACGGCGAAAGCCATAGCGAAAAAACAGCTTCAGCATCGATCGAAACGCCGCTACCGGCAAGCTCGGTCAAGGCCGAGGAACGATCGCGGACAAATGGCTGTCTCCGTTGGCTTTGGGGCCCCAGCCCCAAAGCTGCGTGTAGGGGCCAGGATCAAGGCCGAGGAACGATCGCGGACAAATGCCTCCCGCTCTGTTTACCGTCACGCCGGAATGAGAAGTAGTGCTGGGCGTCGAGTACCGTGCAGCCGCCAATTTGATCGATGCTCGCTTCAGTAAGCCCGAGCGCCAAGAGCTTCTGGGTCACGATGAAGCGCAGGTTTACGTGCGGTTTGGCGGCGTCGCGCCGCACCGCGCCTGGCACCGGGCAAACCGCGGCGAGCTCAGCTGCCACGTCGTCAGAGACCTCGAAGGCGGCTTCGGAAATGTGCGGGCCAATCGCGGCCAGCAGCTGGCCTTCTCCGCCTAGACTCTGACGCAGGCAGGCCACGCCCGCCTCCACCGCGCCCACCACCACGCCACGCCAGCCGGCGTGGATCGCCATGACGGCGCCGCTCTGGGCGTCCGCGAGCAGGATGGGCACGCAGTCTGCGGAGCGCACGCCGTAGGCGCTGTTTGGGTCCGTCCCGCCGATCGTATCACCCTCAAGAGTTATCAGGCGCGCGCGCTCTTCTGGCGTGCGGTAGAAGCGCGCCTGGCGTCCGTGCACCTGCGACAGGTACAGCACGCGCGCCGCGTCCACGCCCAGCAGCGCGCCGGCTCGGCGAAGGTTCTCGTCGACGTGCTCGGGGGAGTCCCCCACGGCGGTCGAGAAGCTGAGGCTCTCGAACGGCCCCTCGGACGCTCCGCCAGTCCGCGTGAAGAAGGCGTGCCGAAAGCCGGCCCGCTGCAACAAAGGGCTTAGATGATGCCCTGGTGCGGCCTGGTTGGGGGCGCGGTCGTTCAAATCGCTTCCCGGCAAGAGTTTTGGTATGGCTGTGACTCCATGCGTCCCAAGGACCCCTTCATCGGCCGCGATTTGCTCGGCGGCCAGTTCCGGGTCTTGGAGAAGATAGGCACTGGGGGCATGGGGTCCGTCTACAAGGCGGAGCAGCCGGCGATGAACCGGATGGTGGCAATCAAGATCCTCCATCCAAAGCTTGCCGGGCGCAAGGATTTGACGGCGCGCTTCCGACGCGAGGCGCGCGCCATGAGTCAGCTCACCCACCCGAACACCGTGAAGGTGTTCATGTACGGCGAGCTCGAGGACGACGGCTCCCTGTACATCGTCATGGAGATGCTCGAGGGCCGTAACCTGAACCAGACGGTCAGGAAGGAGGGGCCGCTCTCGGTCGAGCGCGCCATCCCCATCTTGATCCAGTGCTGTGGCGCGCTTCAAGAAGCGCACGATCTGGGCATCGTGCACCGCGACCTCAAGCCCGAGAACATCTTCCTCTCCAAGCAGGGCGGTATGCCCGACTACCCCAAGGTGCTCGACTTCGGCCTGGCCAAAGTCACGGAGCGGCAGATGCAGCCGGGCTCCGTCATTTTGACGCAGGAGGGAATGGTCTTCGGCACGCCGGAGTTCATGTCCCCCGAGCAGGCGCAGGGCAAGACGCTCGACGCGCGCAGCGACATCTATTCCCTAGCGGTCATCTTGTACGAAGTGCTCACCGGCAAGCTGCCTTTTTCGGCGCGAACGCCGATGGAGTACATCCAGAAGCACGTTACCGATCCGATCATTCCGCTCAGCGAGCGCGTGCCCGAGAAGAAATTCGATCGGGGGCTCGACGAAGTGCTGGCCAAGGCGCTGCAAAAGCAGCCGGACAATCGCTTTCAAACCGCCGGAGAATTCGGCGAAGCGCTGCGCCCGTTCGGTGGTGCTGCCGCCAAGGCGCTGCCGCCGGTCGGGCCTCGCGCGCCCAGCGTCAGCGGTGAGCTGAAGGTCGCCTCACAGCGCACGCCGTCCATTCGCGCGGGCGGGCCGAGCGCAAAGCTGCTGGTGCTCGTGGCTGCCGCCTGCCTGTTCGCCGGAGTCTTGATCGCCGTCCTGGTGATGAAGGTCCTGGCACACTGACGCGGAGCCACGCTTGAACCGCGCGCAGGTCGTGAAAGTCCTCAAGCTGGCCGGCTGGGCCACGCTGGCGGCCGCCGTGCTGGGCGTAGTCACGGTGGTGTTGGTGGTGCGCCACTACGAGGCCAAGCTGCCCACGCTCGACAAGGTGCGTAAAGGCTACGAACCGCCGCAGGTCACGCGCGTGCTGTCGCGCGACGGCACGGTGCTGGCCAGCTTGTTTACGGAGCGGCGCACCGTGGTCAAGTTCGAGGTCATCCCCAACCACGTAAAATTGGCCTTTTTGGCCGCGGAGGACGCCTCTTTCTACCAGCACGAGGGGCTCGACTACCTGGGCATGCTGCGCGCGCTGGCCGTCAACCTGCGCTCGGGGCATTCTCGTCAGGGCGCAAGCACCATCACCCAACAGGTGGTGAAGAACGTGCTCTTGGTGCCCGAGCGCACCTACGAGCGAAAGATCAAAGAGACCATCTTGGCGCGGCGGCTCGAGCACGAGCTGTCGAAAGACGAGATTCTCTCGCTCTACCTCAATCAGATCTACCTGGGGCACGGCCGCTACGGCGTCGAAGAAGCGTCGCGCTATTACTTCGGCAAGCGTGTGCGCGAGCTGGACGTGGCAGAGGCCGCCACGCTTTCGGGGCTGGTCGCCTCGCCCGAGCGCTACTCGCCGCGGCGCGACGTCACGTTGTCGATGCAGCGTCGGCACTACGTGCTGGCGCAAATGCTCGACAAGGGCTTCATCACCCCAGAAGTGTTCGCCGACGCCGAGCAGCGGCCGCTGCGGCTCGCGCCGGTCAGCGACGGTGAGTCGGAGCTAGCGCCCGAGGTCGTGGAGCACGTCAAGCGCTTGCTCGTCAAGGTGGCGGGGGAGGCCGCGCAGCGCGGCGGCTTCGTCGTCGAAACCAGCATCGATCCTGCGCTCCAAGCCGCGGCGCGCAAATCGACCCGCGAGGCGCTGGACCAATATTTGGTGCGGCAGAAGCTACTGCCGCCGTACACGCAAGATGAGCGCAAGCTGTGGGGCCCGCCCGAGCAGGGCATGCCCAAACAGAACAAGGTCTACGTCGGCAAAGTCGCGGCGCTGGACGACCGCAACGGCACGATCGACGTGCGGGTGGGGGTGGCGCTAGGCCGCGTCGATTTGCGGCACGAAGAGCGCTTCAATCCCAAGCGGCTCTCGCCCAGCGAGTTCACGCGCGAGGGCGCGGTGCTGCGCGTGCGCGTGCTGTCGCTGGCTGATTCGCCGACCGGCAAAGCCGAGCTGAAGCTCGAGCTAGGGCCGGAGGCGGCGTTCGTGGCGCTGGAGCCGCGCACGCGTGAGGTGCGCGCGTTGATCGGGAGCTATGAAGGCGTGGCGGGTGGCCTGGACAGGTCCACGCAGTCGCGGCGCCAGCCCGGCTCTGCCTTCAAGACAATCGTGTACGGCTACGCGCTGCACTCGCGTCGGCTCACGCTGGGCAGCGTGCTCAACCTGACCCGCAACGCCAAAGACACCAAGCACAAGCCGCCGCCAGGTGTTGCGCCGGACGCCACCGAATACAAGCTGCGGCTGCGCGACGCGCTGGCCATCAGCGACAACGCCGCTGCGCAAAAGGTGCTCGAAGAGGTCGGGGCCCCCAACGTCATCGATTTTGCCAAGGCGCTCGGCATCGAGTCGCAGCTCGGTCCCACGCCGTCGCTCGCGCTCGGCGCTTACGAGGTCACGCCGTTCGAAATGACCGCTGCCGTGGCCACCTTCGCGGCGGGTGGCGAGTACCGGCCGCCCGTGCTGGTCAAGCGCATCACCGATTCGTCCGGGCGAGAGCTGGCGTTGCCGCCGCAGCCCCCCGCGCGTCAGGTCATCCCGGCCGAGGAGGCGTACCTGATCACCAGCGCGCTCACGAGCGTCGTCAAAGTAGGGACCGCCAAGAGCGCCAACGTGCTCGCTCGTCCGCTGGCTGGAAAGACCGGCACGACCAATCAAGCCAAAGACGCCTGGTTCGTCGGCTATTCGACCGATTTCGTGGCCGGCGTTTGGGTCGGCTACGACGAAGCCATGCCGCTCGGCTACGGCGAAGCCGGCGCCGTCACCGCGCTGCCGATTTGGATCTCGTTCATGAAGACGGCCGAGTCGGGCCGCCCCGCGGTCGATTTTCCGCGGCCGCCCGGCATCGTCACCGTGCGCATCGATCCAGTGACCGGCCTCTTGGCGTCGCCCGAGCTGGGCGAGGGTGTCGACGAAGAGTTCCTGGACGGTACTGCCCCCACCGAGGTGAGCGCGCCCGCGGCTCCGACAGCTGCGGCGCAGGCTCCTTCGGACGACGAGGCCGCTGCAGCAGCCGCAACGACGCCCTCACCGCCGCCGCCCGAAGCGCCACCGACCGGCGCCCTGCCCGAAGTACCGCCACCGTTTTAGCAGCGAGGACCTGAAGGTTCCGCGGACAACGGAAGGATCACGGGCACTTCCGGGCCTGGTCACGAATCTGGCGTGAAAGCCTCGAAGCTTCTTTGGGCAAGCGTCCCGCTTTTCGTCAGCTGCGGGGCTGAGCCTGCCGCCAAATCGACGCCGGGCCCGGCAGCAGGAGCGGCCGGCTCCACATCGACCGCTGGCGCGACCGACAGCGCCGGTTCAGCCATGACCTCAGCCGGCCAATCCAGCGGCGGCAGCGCGATGGCGGGCGGAACTGCCGGCGCTGCCGATAGCGGTTCCGGGCCGGTTGGCGGCGCTGGCGTCGGCGTGGGTGGCAGCGTCACCCAGAAGCCCGGCAAGCTGACGTTCCAGAAACAGACGATTCACGAGCTGCACCTGGCCGAGAGCGCCACGATCGGCGACTTCAATCACGACGGCAAGAACGACATCGCGTCAGGTCGTCGCTGGTGGGCAGGCCCCGAGTTCACGGTCGAGCATCCCTTTCGCCGCGGGCACGAAGCCTTGCCGCCCGAAGAGCCCGACGACGGCGTGTCGGACGATTGGGCCGACTACGCTTACGACATCAACGGTGATGGCTGGGACGACATCGTCGTCGTCGCTTCGCCCGACACGACCGAGAAGGTCGGTGGCAATCCGATCATCGGCGGCGAGGGTTACTGGTACGAAAACCCAGGCGCCACTCCTTCCGAGACTTGGAAAGAGCACCTGATCAGCAAGGACATTCGCATGGAGCAGCGAGCGCTGCTCGACTTCGACCAGGACGGCTTTCCGGATCTGCTCAGCGGCTCGATCGGCGCCGGCAAGACCAAAGGCTACTACCAGGCGAACCAAGCGGACGTGAACGCGCCGTGGACGTTTCACGCGGTCACGCGCGCGTACGATTTCTACGGCAACGGCTGGATCCACGGCATTGGCGCGGGTGACGTAGACGGTGACGGCAAGCTCGATTTGCTCGAGCGGGCTGGGTACTGGCTACAAAAGGGCGCCGGAACCTACGATTTCGTCAACGTTGGCTTCAGCGAGCCCGAGGCTCTCGGCACCCAAGGCAACGTCGGCGGCGCTCACATGTTCGCCTACGACGTCGACGGCGATCAGGACCAAGACATCGTCACCAGCTTGAACTCGCACGGCTGGGGCTTGGCTTGGTTCGAGCAAACCGAGCCCAAGAAATTCACCAAGCACCTGATTGTCCACAAGCCGGAAGACGCCGCGCAGTATGGCAACATCGCGTTCTCGCAGATCCACGCGCTCGCGCTGGAGGACATGGACGGTGACGGTTTGAAGGACATCGTCACCGGCAAAGGCTGGTACGTGCACCCGCCGGTGTTCAACGATCCTGACTACGCAGGCACGCCGTTTTTATTCATTTTCAAGTTGGTGCGTGACGCACAAGGTGCGCATTTCGAGCCGCATTTGGTCGACGACAAAGTCGGCACCGGCCGGCAGTTCCAAGTGGGTCACCTCGATACGAACGGAACCCTCGACATCGTCATTGGCGGCAAGAAGGGCCTGTTCGTTTTTCGCCAAGATCCGTGACCTGTAATCGTTGCGCTTGCTGAGGCGCGAGACTCTCGGCTAGCCTCGCCGGCAAGTCTTCGGACGAAAGGCAGGTGGATCGTGGGTTTACTATCTCGTTTGGCCGGGCTGGCGCCCGCTAAGGCGCCCTCTGACGACGCGCTCCTCATTCACGCCATGTTCTTGATGGCGGGCGCGGACGGAAACTTCGACGACGAAGAAATCTCGGTGATTCGTGGCTTTGCCAACTCGCTTCCCGAGTTCAAGAACACGACCGAGCAAGAGTTTCAGGCGCTGATTGGCGAGGCCAAGAAGGTCGCGCGCAAGTTCGAGACGCCGCAAGCCTCCGTGGCTGCGCTGTCAGCTTTGTCCACGACCAAGCTGAAGCAAAAGGCCTTCTTGCTGGCCGCCGACATCGCGCTCGCTTCGGGCGACGTGGACGAAGACGAAGACGCGCTGCTCGAGTCGATGGGCCGCGTGCTCAGCATCGACGAGAACACGGCGAACACCATCATCAACGTCCTCGCCATCAAGTACGTGCCCTAACGTGGTGGCAGCCATCGAGTCCGAGGCGCTGCGCACGCGGCGCGAAAAGTCCTTGGCGGCCGAGCTCGCCGCCGAGAGCGACGTGAACTACGCGCTGAAGAAGGTCGACGAACGCCACGGTGGCTACGGCTACTTTGGCCGCCGCTCGCTCTTGACCGGCGCGCTGCGCCTCACTCGCTCGATGGCTCCGGAAATCGCCGAGACGCTGTCGCATTGCCGCGACGTGCTCGGCTACGAGCGCAAGGTCGAGGTCTACGTCCGCGCCGACGCGGAGTTTCAGGCCTCGGCCATGCGCTGCGACGGCAGCCCCGACATCATCACGCTGTCTTCGCGCGTGCTCGAGGTGTTCGCTCCAGACGAGCTGCGCTTCGTGATCGGGCACGAGCTGGGGCACCTGGTGTTCGACCATTTTCGCATCCCCATGCCGGCGGTCGCCAAGATCGAAGACATGGCAGGTCCGATGGTCACGCGCCGCAACGCCCTGCGCCTGTATTTGTGGGCGCGCGCGGCCGAGCACAGCGCCGATCGCGCAGGCCTAGTCTGCGCGGGTGATCCCGAGGCCGCAGCGCGCGGCTTCTTCAAGTTGGCGAGCGGCCTCTCGTCGTCGCGCGTCAGCGCCGATCTCGAGGCGTACGCGCGCCAGGTCGAGTCGCTGGCCAGCGCGCCCGAAGCCCGCCAAAAGCCGCGGGATGACGACGACACGCTCGATTGCTTCAGCACGCATCCGTACAGCCCGCTGCGTGTGCGCGCGGTCGTCGCGTATTCACGCTCCGATCAGTACAAGTCTCTCACGGGTTTTGGCCCCGGCGACATCAAGCTCGAAGACGTGGAAGAAGTGGTCGAGCGCGATTTGGCGCTGATGGAGCCCAGCTACTTGGAGGAGAAGAGCGACGACGCCAAGAGCCTGAAGCGGCTCTTGTACTGCGCCGCCGTCAGCGTCGCCGCCGCCGACGGCAACGTGCACGAAGCCGAAATCAAGGCTGTGCGCCGCCTGGTCGGGCAAGAAGAAATGTGGGCCGGCGTCGACGTCGTAGCCGCCAAGAAGGAGCTGGAAGAAAAGCTGGCAGCCGCGCTCACGCAACCCCTGGCAAGACGCGCGCAGCTGGTGCAGCACCTCACCATCGTGGCCGCCGCCGACGGCGTGGTCACGCCCGAAGAGCTCGGCGAAATGGGCCGCATCGCGACCCGCCTCGAGGTCGGTCCGACCGTGATCGAGCAAACGCTGTCGGCGTCGGCTCATCCGCTCGACTGAGCGCTTCGTTGGATTCGTTGGAGCAGGGCGCCCCGTGATGCGTTGCTCACGACCACAGCGCGCGCTGCATGTGCTTGGCCAGGCGTGCGGCTTCTGCGGGGCTCGGTAGCCCGGCAAGGGCGGCGAACGGCACTTCGGGTTCGTTGGCCAAGGCACCGATCAACTCGGCAGCGGCTGTCTGTCGAGCGCGCGCAACGTTGCGCTGGCCTGCCTTGTCGAGGCGGGTCTCGAGCCAGCGACCGACCTGCCACGAAAGCGCGGCGTGTCGCGTTTCGTCACGCGCGATGCGCTTCATGGCGGCCCGCACTACGGGGTCGGCGGCGAGCTCGGCTTGGCGGGTGGCGAGCAGGGCGCCGTAGGTTTCGCGCACGCAGCCCTCGATCGCGTTCTCCAGCGCCATGGCCTCGAGCGAGCGCGGCTTCGCGGGGGCGACGACCGGCGTGCGCGCACGCCCGCCAAATCGACGTGCCAGTGCGCTCGTTGCGCGAGCGTGGCGAATCTCGTCCCGCGCCGCACGACCAGCTGCGCGCACCAGCCGCTTCGGCGCGCCCTGAAACCGCAGCTCGTCCCGCAAGATGCGGAAGGCCGTAACCGATGCTGCTTCGAGGTGAGCAATCTCGGCAAAATAGCTGCCGGCGGCGCGCGTGTCGCAAGCTGCCGGCCCGCCAAGACCTGCCGGGCGACGTCCGACGGCGCAACCCGGCTGGCATTGCACGGTGACGCTGCTGCTGGTGGCCGACAAGACAGTGCAACCAAAGTTGTTGGAGCAAATGGGACTGCAGACCGGGCTCGACAGCACAGTGCCGGGCGTCAGCACGTCGGTCCCGATGCAAGACCTCGGCACGGTGCTCTCGAACGGAGCACAACTGACGTCCGCCCCGCTACCCTTGCACGAGCCGCCGCCAGCACCTGCGACCGCGAGAGTGCCCGCCGCGCCCGCCAAGTGAATGGCGCCACCCGTACCGCCCAGGCTGATGGTGCCGCCCGCGCCGGCTCGGGAGATGCTACCCCCGGTTGCTGAGCCCGCGTGCGAGCCTCCGCTCGCGCTGCCGCCCGCGTCGCTGCCGCCCGCGTCGCTGCCGCCTTGCTCGGTCGTGCCGCCACCGCCCTCGTCGTAGACGGTCGACGTGGAGCCGCCGCAGGCCGCGCCCAACACCGCCAGGGGCAAGGGCGCGGAGAGCAGGGCCAAGCGTCGCAAGAGTCGTCCAAGTTGGTGCTCGTTCATGGCAAGCGCGACACCCTGCATCTAACGTACCGACCTGCCCTCGCCACGGCGCCCTGCAAAAGAGGGCCGAAGTTGCTCGGTTCCCGCGTTGGCTGAGCAGGTTACTGGCTCAGGTTGCGCCACCCCGGACTTGCCTGTCGCGTTTCCGCGGCTCGGCGAAGTCGCAGAAGCACGCAGGTTCCGCGGTGATTTTCGACATCAGGTAGAGGCGTTCGGAACACCGCTTGCCGTGCGCCGCTCGGCCCAGGTCGTCACCGCGAGCGCGAGCCAGCCGCACGTCATGTAGCCGGCGATCAGGGGCAGCACGGTGCCGTCGTAGGCGCGGCCGAAAGGCGTGCCGATGGCGAGCGCTACCAAGCCGCTCACCGAGCCCGTCACGGCCGCTGCCAAGCCCGCGATGCGACCCATGGGCTCCATGGCGCGCGCGTTGAAGTTGCCGAACAGGATGCCGTTGAAGAAGAAGCAGCAGAGCATGTACGCCATCAAGGCAAGCAGCGGCGGGTGACCGTGCCACAGCCAGGCGCCTGCAAACGCCGTGGTCGACAGCGCGCAGGCGCACAATAGCGCGATGCGGCTGAGCCGCTTCATGCCGAAGCGCATCACTAGCCGGCCATTCACGAACGACGCTACCCCGATGGAGCTTGCCAGCATGCCGAAGAACACCGGAAACAGCTTGCCCAGCTGGTACTGCTCCTGAAAAATCTGCTGCGCGGTCGATAGGTAGCTGATGAAGGCCGCGAAAATGATGCCCGTAGCCAGCATGTATCCGAGCGTGAGCGGCGTCCTGAACACCTCGGCGGTGCCTCGCGCGATGGTCCGAACCGAGAATGGCACGCGCCGCGCGAGCGGTAGCGTCTCCGGCTGCCGCCACAAGAACCAAGCCGCGTTCACGACCGCGATTACCACCAGCCCGGCGAAAATCGCCCGCCACGTCGTCACCGCCAGCACGCCTTGGCCAATGGACGGCGCCAGCACGGGCACCAGAATGAACACCGTCGAAACGAACGACATGACGCGCGCCATGCTGCGCCCTGCGAACACGTCGCGCACCAGCGCGATCGACACGATGCGCGGACCCGCCGAGCCGAAGCCCGCCAGTGCGCGGCCTGCCAGCAGCAGCCAAAAGCTCTGCGTGAACGTGCACAGCAAGTTGCCGACGATGAACAAGCCAATGCCGAAGCACAGCGCCGGCTTACGACCCGTGGCGTCCGAGATGGGTCCGTAGAGCAGCTGCCCGACCGAGAGCCCGCCGAAGAACGCGCTGAGCACCAGCTGGCGATCGTTGACGTGCGCGGCGCCGAGCTCGGTCGCCATCGTGCCGAGCGCGGGCAACATGGTGTCGATCGACATGGCCACGAGCGACGTCGTGAGCGCGACCAGCGCGATGAACTCTCCGCTGGCGGCGGTCGGGGCGCCGCTGCCGTCTTCGGTCAGCGGGGCAGGGGCGGCTTTGGCGTCCATAGCAGCGGCGGCCTGCTATAGCAGCTGCCGGCCCGCGTGCCTGTCGCGTCCGAAGCAGTCCGGAAACGCGAGAAGGCCGCCGAAAGCCCGCCGCAATTGCGTGCCTGTCTGCGCACCCTTCCGCTTTGCTGGTTCGGTGGCACAATCACGCCCCTTTTCCAATGTCCAAAGCGCCCACCATCTTTTACACCCAGACAGACGAAGCGCCCGCGCTCGCCACCTACTCGCTCTTGCCCATCGTGCAGGCTTTCACCAAGCACGCCGGCATCAACGTGGAGACGCGCGACATCTCGCTTTCGGGGCGCATCCTGGCCGTGTTCTCCGACCTCTTGCCGGAAGCGCAGCGCGTGGACGACGCCTTGGCCGAGCTCGGCGCGCTCACGCTGGAGCCCGAAGCCAACATCATCAAGCTACCGAACATCAGCGCCTCCGTGCCCCAGCTCAAAGAAGCCATCGCCGAGCTGCAGGCTCACGGCTTCAAGCTGCCCGACTACCCGGAAGTCCCGAAGAACGAGGCCGAGAAAGACGCCAAGGCGCGCTACGACAAGGTCAAGGGCTCGGCAGTGAACCCGGTGCTCCGCGAGGGTAACTCCGATCGCCGTGCGCCGAAGGCCGTCAAAGAATACGCGCGCAAGCACCCGCACTCCATGGGCAAGTGGTCGCCGGACTCGAAGACGAACGTGGCCACCCTGGGCAAGGACGACTTCTTCTCGAACGAGAAGTCCGTCACCCTTTCCGCCCCGACCGAGGTGAAGATCGAGCTCGTGGCCGAAGGCGGCGCCGTCACGGTCTTGAAGGACAAGCTGGCGCTGAAGGCCGGTGAAATCATCGACGGCACAGTGCTGAGCAAGCGCGCGCTGATCGCCTTCTACGAAGAGCAGATGTTGCGGGCCAAGCGCGAGGGCTTGCTGCTCAGCTTGCACTTGAAGGCCACGATGATGAAGGTCTCCGACCCAATCATCTTCGGCATGGCCGTGAGCGTGTTCTTCAAGGACCTGCTCGCCAAGCACGCGGAGACTTTCAGCAAGCTCGGCGTCGACTTGAACAACGGCTTCGGCGATTTGGTGCAGAAGATCCAGAGCCTGCCAGCCGATCAAAAAGCCGCGATCGAGGCCGACATTCAGGCGGCGTACGCGGCGGGCCCCGGCCTCTCGTACGTCAACTCGGACAACGGCATCACCAACCTGCACGTGCCCAGCGACGTGATCGTCGACGCTTCCATGCCGGCGCTGATCCGCGCGGGCGGCAAGGTCTACGACGCGCAGGGCAAGCTGGGCGACACCTTGGCGCTGATTCCGGACAGCAGCTACGCCGGCATCTACCAGACCACGCTCGACTACTGCCGCAAGCACGGCGCCTTCGATCCCAAGACCATGGGCTCGGTGCCGAACGTCGGCTTGATGGCGCAAGCGGCCGAAGAGTACGGCTCCCACAACAAGACGTTCCAACTGGCCAGCGCCGGCACCGTGCGCGTCGTCGACGCGGCCGGCAAAGTGCTGATCGAGCACAAGGTGGAGGCGGGCGACATTTGGCGCGCCTGCCAGACCAAGGACGCCCCGGTGCAAGACTGGGTCAAGCTGGCCGTCAACCGCGCGCGCCTCAGCAGCACGCCCGCCGTGTTCTGGCTCGACGAAAAGCGCGCCCACGACGCGCAGATCATCGCCAAGGTAAAGACCTACTTGGCCCAGCACGACACGTCGGGTCTCGACATCCGAATCTTGCCCCCGGCGGAAGCGTGCCAGTTCACGCTCGAGCGCATCAGCAAGGGTGAAGACACCATCTCGGTCACCGGCAACGTGCTGCGCGACTACCTGACCGACTTGTTCCCCATCCTCGAGGTCGGCACCAGCGCCAAGATGCTGTCGATCGTGCCGCTGATGAAGGGCGGCGGTTTGTTCGAGACCGGAGCTGGCGGCAGCGCGCCCAAACACGTCGAGCAGTTCTTGCAAGAGAACTACCTGCGCTGGGATTCGCTGGGTGAGTTCTTCGCGCTGGCCGCGTCGCTCGAGCATTTGAGCATCGTTTTCAAGCACGACAAGGCCAAGGTGCTGGCCGACGCGCTCGACGCTGCGAACGGCAAGTTCCTCGAGAACGACAAGTCGCCTTCGCGCAAGGTTGGCGGCATCGACAACCGCGGCAGCCACTTTTACCTGTGCTTCTACTGGGCTCAGGAGCTGGCCGCGCAGAGCAAAGACTCCGCCCTGAAGCAGGTGTTTTTGCCCATCGCGACCGCGCTGGAGGCGAACGAAGCCGCCATCGTAAAAGAGCTGATCGACGCTCAAGGCAAGCCGGTCGACATCGGCGGCTACTACCAGCCGGATCCAGCCAAAGCCTCGGCCGCGCTGCGGCCCAGCAAGACGCTCAACGACATTCTCGCGAAGCTCTGAGGCTTCGCGAAACCGTCAGGATTCCCGAAGCCGTTAGGATTGGGGGCGAGGGGTTAGGGGTTAGTCGGCGGAGGGGCTAGGGAAAGCAGGGTTCGAGAGAACGGAGACTCGAACCCTGCATGCCGTGGCCTGAGTTCGCTACTTCACCGGCAAGAACGATAGCTGCGTGATCACGCCCTTGTCGAAAGCCGCGAGGAATTTGACGCTCTCGGATTTGCCAGCGCACATGGCGCCGGCCTGGCACTTCACCGAATAACCTGGGAGCGACTCGAATTGCGCGGGCGTCGTGGTTCGGCCGACCTTCAAGGCGCCGAGCACCAGGTTGCCCGGAAACGAGGCTTCGGGAAATTTCTCGTCGCCATCCCAGTTGAAGTTCACTCCGACGCCTTTGACTTCCCCGTCGACTGCCCACAACACGAACCCGTCTTTATCGTGAAAGAGGCTCGTCTCACCGCGTTTGTGGGCCTTCTCGCGCGTGGGCGGACCGACACGTTCCACGAGTTTGCTCGCGCTGCCCTTTTCGAACACCGTGACGTCGTTCAGGACTAGCTCACCCTTGGCGTCGAGCGCGATGCTGAGGTTTGCCGCCTTGCCCTGGGTACTGACAGCGGTGTCGCCGGCTTCGCGGCTCGCTCCAGGCTCGGCCGCTTCACTCCCCGAGCCCGCTTCGTGCGTCGCCACGG
This sequence comes from Polyangiaceae bacterium, assembly GCA_036261775.1. Taxonomy (GTDB): domain Bacteria; phylum Myxococcota_A; class Polyangia; order Polyangiales; family Polyangiaceae; genus PMG-095. The sequence continues at coordinate 51,845 of DATAKF010000160.1, forward strand.
CGGCTGGTTCCGCCGCCGTGTCTGGAGGCTGAACCGAACCTCCGCAAGCAACGGTTGCCACGGCCGCGAAAAGTGTGGAACAAATATTTCCCAGCGAAGACGTTCTTTTGCGCATTCAAAAAGACGTTAACTGCGAGACCCGAGCGTCGTCTAGGACGCACTTCAAGGCTACTACCAGCCCGATCCGGCCAAAGCTTCGGTCGCGTTGCGGCCGAGTAAGACGCTCAACGACATTCTCGCGAAGCTCTGAGGAATCGCGAAACCGTCAGGATTCGCGAAGCCGTTAGGATTGGGGGTTAGGGGCGAGGGGTTAGAGGTTAGTCGGCGGAGGGGCTAGGGAAGCAGGGTTCGAGACGAGAATCGAGCCCTGCCGCCCCTGCACGCTCGCCCGGGTGCCTTGCCCTTGGTGACGCAAACTCCGCCCCACCTCTCCCCTCGAGCCCTGGATCGACTAACCCCTAACCCCTAACTCCTCGGCCCCTCAAGCCTTCAAAAACGGTAGCGGGTCGCTCGCTGACGAAAAATAGCGAGACGACGTGTCGCCGTAGTGCTTCGCGTAGGGGGGCGTCCAGCTCTCTTTGGAGATGAAGGGTACGCCGTAGCCTTTGTGCCCCCAGCGCTCGAAGTCGCTGGGCGGCAGGCCCATGGCTTGCAGCACGGTGGCGAGCCATTGGTTGTAGAGCACGCCGAGGTATTGCTTGCCGCCCGCCATCGGATCGAAGGTCGAGCTCGGGTTGCCGATGCGCCGGTAGTCTGCGAGCTGCCCGGTCTTGAAGTAGCCGGCGGCACTGCCGAACGTGACCACCGGGATGGTCACCGAGTCGTGCGTCGACATGCCGCACTCTTGGCTCCACACGAGCAACGAGTTGTCGAGGTAGGTCATGCCGGGCGCCTCCTCGATGTCGAGCTTGGCCGCCAAATCCAGGAAAATGCCTTCGAAGACCTTCTGGTAGCTCTGCTTGATCAGCTCTTGCTTGTCGGCGAGCTGCCACTGGTGCGCGACCTCTTGGTGCCAGTCACCGCCGTACGCCACGAAGCGATCGGTGCTGCCGTAGCCGAGCACGCCGATGCGGCTCGTTCCGCACACGAACGCGGCCGCCACGACCTCGTTCCATAGCTTGCCGTAGGCGATCGCGTCTTTGTCCGTGTTGCCGTAGTGGTTCTGAGCGTCGTCCGTCGGTTTGCTCACGTCGCCGCAAGAGGCGCCGGCCGTCAGCTTGCGCTGCAGCTCGGCGATGCGCGCCATGTGGTCGTCCAGCCGCTGCTTGTCGGCGGCGGATAGGCGCCGGTTGCCGTTGCGCAGGCTTTTGTAGCTCTCCAGCACGCGATCGACGATCGGCGCGCGTGGCTTGGGACCCGTGTCGGGCGGGACGAAGATCTTGTCGAACAGCGCGCGGGAGCTGTCGTAGCCGCGCACGTTGTCGATCGTGCCGCTCTGCTTGTCGGGGTCCGAGTAGTTCCACGACACCGGGCGCGAGCTCATGATCATGCTGCGCTCGCGCGTGCTGGAAAGGTCGTCGTAGAAGTTCGAAGACCAAGCCATGATCTGATCGATGGTGGGCCGCGGGAACGCTTGTACGGCGCCGCCGTCTCCGCCATTGCCGTCGTTTCTGGCGTAGTTGCCCAGGTGCAGGCCCGTGTTGTGGGCAATGTAAAAGGGCACGTCGAGCCCGTAGAGCACGTTCATCTTGCTCTGCAGGGCTTCGGTGAAGGTGCTGGAGGCGCCGGACAAGATTGGCGAGAGCACGCGGGTGTCACCGCTGAGCGTGCTGGTCAACGCGCCCGCGCCGATCTCGTGATCGGGAAACAGCGCTTGGCGCGTGCTGGCCAGCGAAGGCGCCGGGAACATGCTGCTCTCGAAGGCCGCGCCGTGGTCCGTGCACAGCCAGTAGAGGCGCGGCTTGCGCTTGTAGACGGCGTCTTGGCCGTAGGCGGTCTTTTCGAGCAGCGAGGGTAAGACCGGCAGGGCCAGCATGGCGCCGCCGGCACCCAGCAGCACCTGGCGGCGCGTGATGTCGATGACTTGGCGTGCCATCAGCTGCTCCTTTTCATTCGAATGCTCGCTGTCGGAAGGAGCCGTCGAGCGTGGCGGCCATGACCAAGTCCACCACGGTGCCGTCGTTCTCCAGAGATTTACGCATGTTTTCGAGCGCGCAGCCGTCGATGTCCGGGTTCTCCCAGCGCGCGAAGGTGTAGCGGAAGAAGTTGCGCGAAAGGCAGGCTTCGACTTTGCCGCTGGCCAAGATTTGCTCCATCAACTCGCTGGCGCCCGCGACGCTGCTGTCGCTGTCGGTGACGTGCGGTACACCGCTCGTGGTGATCGGCTTGGAGCCTGCGGCGTTGCCGGCGGCGTCGAAGAAGCGCTGCTCGGCGCGGAAGCGCCCCAAGGCGTCGAAGTTCTCCGTCGCGAAGCCGAGCGAGTTGATGAGCGTCGCGTGGCAGCCGGCGCACACCGTGCCCGGCGTCTCGGTCAGCTCCTCTACCGTTTCGCGCGTCGTCATCCCGGGCTCGAGCTCGGGCGGCTTGGCGTTGGCGCCCGGCGGCGGTGGCGGAATGCCATCGCACAGGATGTTCTTGCGAATGAACACGCCCTTCATGATCGGTCGGGTGTTGGGCGAGCCGGTCGATAGGAACAACGCTCGCGTCAAAAGGCCTGGGCGCTGCCCCGAAGGAAAGCTGGGCGGCGCTCCCGCTCCGTCCCAAGTCGGCACGCCGTACAGGCTCGCGAGCTCCGGGCTGCGCGCGAACGACAGGTCGCTTTGAAACAAGGCGCGCAGGCCCGACGGCGCTTGCCAGGTGTAGTAGCCGAGCAAGCCGAGCACGTCGTCGATCATGTCTTGGCGCAAGCTGGCGCTCGGCAGCTGACTACCCGCGAAGGCTTTGAAGACCGGATCGTTGTTCTTGGCGTCGAGCGCCGGCAGTTCCTCGACCTTGGCAAAATCCCCGAAGAACTCGGAGAGCGCTGCCTGCGCGCGGGGGTCGGCCAAAAGCCGGGTCACCTCGGCGCGGTAGGTTTGAGCGTCGAGCAAGCTGCCGTCCGCGGCGTGGCTCAGCAGCTGCGCGTCGGGCGCCGTTTGCCACAGCTGGTACGAGAGGCGCGACGCCAGCTCGTAGCCCGACAGCTCGAACACGCCGGCCTTACCCGTCACTTCGGTCGCACCGTGCTCCACGAAGTACAGCATTTGCGGGGCGTTCAACATGACCCCGAGCACGTCCGCGTAGGCGGCAGGGCTTGGCGCTTTGCCTGCGCCGTAGACGCTCTCGTAGAAGCTCACCTCTTCGGCGTCGAGCGGACGCCGCAGCGCGCGCGCGCCCACGCGGCCGATGAACTCGCTGAGACAAGCGGCGTCGTTGCCGGCGTCCTGATCGATCGCGCAGGCGCCGACGACGCTGCCCAGCCGCTCGGGCGTCGTGAGCGCTGCTCCCGCCGCCACGCCCAAGTCGTAGAACGAGTCGACGTGCAGCTGCTGCAGCGCTTGATCCAGGCGCCGGTAGCTGCCGTGCAGATCTTCCGATGTGGGCTCGCGGCGGTCTTGCGGCAAGCGCCCGAGCGGCGCCGCCAGCTCAGCCAGCACGCTCGCGGTCTCGGTGGCGCTGCCGGTCGCGAACGCCACGAAATCAGCCAAGGTATTTCTGTACTGACTCATGGTCAGCCGTCGCAGTGTCGCGGCAGGCGGCCGCGCCGCCGTGTCACAAGCGAACGACGGCGCCGTGCCGTTGATGCTGCCGTTACCGCCGCTTTGCTGCCCGGTGCCGCCGCTGCTGGCCGAACCGCCGCTGCCCGGCGACGCCGAGCCCTTCGGATCGGTGGTCGAACAGCCTGCTGCCAGGCAGAGGAGCAGCAGGGGCAAGACTCGGCCAGTCATCGTCAGATTCAATGAACCTCAAAGCCCTCCAAATGGTCCACCGAAGCTGCGTGCCGCACATTTCAGGCGCCTTAGCGCAGCCGGTTGCAGCAAGGGTGCAATTTGAGCGGACTGTCTCAGTCATTTCAGGGGGTTCGGGGAATGCCGGTGCCTTTAGGTTTCGGGGGGCGGCCCGCCTCAGGTAGAGGTCGTAGGGCGTGTCCGATTCATCGCAAGGCGAGCTCGAGCGGCTCCGGGGCATCGAGGAGCGTCACCGGCAGCTGTTCGCCAACATGGGCGCGGCGTTCGTGATGTACGAGCTCGTGATGGATGCGGGCGGGCGATGCGTCAACGCGCGCATCATCGAGGTGAACCCTGCGTTCGAGCGCCTGGTCCACTCGCGCAACGGTGTCCTGGTCGGCGAGCTCGTTACGGACGCGTTGCCGCACTTCGATGCAGAGAATTTCGAGTTTTTGGCACAGGTCGCCGCGACGGGCCAACCACAGGCACGCATCGCCTACGTGCCAGCCGTCGATCGCTACGTCGACTGGCGCGCCTACTGCCCCAAGGCCGGTCACGTCGCGGTGCAGCTGTACGACGTCACCGAGCAAAAGCGGGCCGAGCAGAAGACCGCCGAGCGTGACTCTCGCCTCGACGCGCTCGTGACGTCGGCGATGGACGCGATCATTTCGCTCGACGAGCAGCAGCGCATCTTGCTGTTCAACCCCGCGGCCGAAAAGATGTTTCGCTGTACGGCGGCCCAAGCAACGGGTCGCGACTTCGGCGAATTCATCGCGCCTCAGCACCGTGAGCAGCACAAGGAGCAGATCCTCGAGTTCGCGCAGTCGGGCCTGGCGAGCCGTCGTGTCGGTACGGTCGGCGAGCTCAGCGGCCTGCGCTGCTCGGGCGAAGAGTTTCCGCTGGAAGCCGCGGTCTCGCAGTGCACGGTCGAGCGGCAGCAGCTGCTCACGCTGATCCTGCGTGACTCCAGCGAGCGCCGTCGCGCCGAAGACGAGCGCCTCAAGTTCTTGTCGCAGATTCAGCAGACGCAGAAGCTCGAGAGCTTGGGCGTGCTCGCTGGCGGCATCGCGCACGATTTCAACAACCTGCTGATGGCCGTCCTGGGTCACGCCGACCTAGCCCTGGACGCGCTGCCCGCTTCCTCCGAAGCGCGCGAAGACTTGGCTGAGATTCGCCGCGCTGCGCAGCGCGCCACCGAGCTGTGCAAGCAGATGCTGGCCTACTCGGGCAAAGGCCGCTTCGTCATTCAGCCGGTCGAGATGCAGAAGGTGGTCGAGGAGATGCTGCACATGCTGCGCGTCAGCATCTCCAAGAACGCCATCATGAAGCTCAATTTCTCGCCGAACTTGCCCAGCGTGGACGCTGATGCGTCGCAGCTGCGCCAAGTGGTGATGAACCTGGTCGTCAACGCCTCCGAGGCCATCGGCGAGCGCTCCGGCGTGATCACGATTTCCACCGGCGCCATGGACTGCGATCGCCAGTATTTGTCGGAGTCTTGGCTCGACGAGCAGCTGCCCGAGGGCATGTACGTGTTCATCGAGGTCGCCGACAGCGGCATGGGTATGGACGCCGAGACGCGCACGCGCATCTTCGATCCGTTCTTCACCACCAAGTTCACGGGGCGCGGTTTGGGCTTGGCGGCGGTGCTCGGCATCGTGCGCGGCCACCGCGGTGCCATCAAGGTGTACAGCGAGCTGGGACGCGGCACGACCTTCAAGGTGTTGTTCCCCGCCAGCCAACGCGCCGAGACGCGCGAAGCCGCCAGCCCCATCCGTGGCATCTACGAGGGAAAGGGCACCGTGCTCTTGGTGGACGACGACGAGTCAGTGCGCGCCGTCGGGCGCAAGATGCTCGAGCGCATCGGCTTCTCGGTCGTGACCGCCGCGGACGGCGCGGAAGCCATCGCGCGCTTTCGCGAGCGGGCCGACGACATCATTTGCGCCATCGTGGATTTGACGATGCCGCACGTCGACGGCGCCGAGACGTTCCGCGAGCTACGTCGCATGCGGCCGGGCGTGCGGGTGATCTTGTCCAGCGGCTACAACGAGCAGGACGTGACCCAGCGCTTCGTGGGCAAGGGCCTGGCCGGCTTCATCCAGAAGCCCTACCAACTCTCGACCCTGGTCTCGGTCCTCAAGGAAGTGCTGGAGAAGGCCCGGGAATAATCCCGCGGGTCGGCGGCTTTTGCGCGCGGTCAGCGCCTAGCGCTTGCCAGTCTTCGCCTTCCCCCTGCTATAAGCGGCACCGTCATGCGCGCAAAATCCCTGCCTTTGTTGGTTCTGCTGGCCCTCACGGCCTGCGAAAAGAACGAGCCGAAGCCGGAGTCGACCCGCAAGGAGTCGGACACCAGCCCCTCCAAGGTCGAAGCGATCGATCCGAACCTGGCCGAAGCGGTCGCGGCGGCGTCCGTTGCGAGGCCCGCAGGCGCCGGCGCGCCGCAGCAGGCCGAAGGTGGCCCGCCGCTCGACGGCGTGTTCGCGCCTGGCGCGGCCGACAAAGAGCTGGCGCGCGGCGCTTTGCCCAAGATCACGCTCGGCAGTGAAGGCGCCGATCCGAAGCAGCTGCTCGGCCCCAAAGCGCCGGGCAAGCTCGCGGGCACGATTCAGATCGCCATGCAGCAGGACCCGCGCCAACCGGCGATCCCGGTGCTGGTCAGCGTCACCATCGAGCCCAAGAAGGTCGAGGCGGCCAAGGACGACAAGGGCCCGGTGTCGCAGCCGGTCATCGTGCGCGTGACGGGCGCCAAGATCGACGCGCCGTCCGTGCCGAAAGAGTACGACGAGAAGCTGGCCAAGCTGAAGGGCAGCAAGGTCGAGTACACGATCCTGCCCGGCGGGGCCGGCGCTGGCTTTCGCTTCGAGACGCCGAAGAACGCACCCGACGAGTTCAAGGACGTGATTCGTTCGCTTTCGGACTCGCTCAGCCTGCTCACGATGCCGTATCCGGACAAGCCGCTCGGCGCGGGCGGCTTCTTCATGGTCACGAGCCGCGACGACTTCTTGAGCCTGGATTTGGTCACCTACCGCATGATCAAGGTCAAGGAAGTGACGCCAGAAGGCGTGACCTTGGACGTGAGCACCAAGCGCTACGCGGCTAACCGCAGCTTCGATTTTCCGGGTCTGCCGCCCGACATCGACAAGACCTTGGGCGAGTTTCAGGCTGTCTCCGAAGGCACCGTCAAGTACCCGCAGGGCGCGCTGCTAGCGACGCAGGGCGAGGTCAGCTCGATGCTCGCCGCGCAGCTCGGCGGCAAAGATCCGAAGCAGCGCGCGGTGCTGCAGTTCCAGACGCGCGCGCAGTTGAATTTGAAGTAGGGGGAGTCTTGTTCTCCTCCGCGCAGCTTCGATTGTCGCGGCTGAGCGCTCCCCTTTTAACGGACTAAAAGCCGAGCAGCTTCGGCACCTGGGCCAGGTCGTCGACGGGTTCGGCACCCGCCGCCACGATGGCCTCGCGCCCGACGGACGCGGTGTAACCCAGGATGCGCATGCCCGCGGCCAGCGCTGCTTTGACGCCACGCGTGCTGTCTTCGACGACCACGCTTTGCGACGGAGCAAAGCCGAGCGTGCTCGCCGCGAGCAAGAACAAGTCTGGCGCCGGCTTGGGGCTCTTGACCTGGCTGGCCGAGAAGATGCGGCCTTCGAAGAACGGGAGCAGGCCCGTCACGCCCAGGGTGAGCTGCATCTTTTCGTGACTACCCTGGGAGCCAACCGCCAAAGTCGCGCCTGCTGCGAGCAGGGCTTCGATGGCGCTCTTCACGCCTGCGACAGGCGTGAGCTCGCGCTCGAGCGCAGCCAGCAGCTTGGCTTGGCTGCGAGCGGGCCAATCTGCCGGCACCCTGCGCCCGATGCGCTCTTCCACGCGGCGAATGATGTTGCTGAAGGTGTCGCCCAGAAACTCGCTCTTCGCGAGCTCGGCGGACATTTCCCAGCCCAGCTCCGACACGGATTCTGCCGTGAGGCGGGCGGCGATGGGCTCGCTGTCTACGAGCACGCCATCACAGTCGAAAATCACGAGCAGACTGCCGGAACGAGCCATTTGCGCAAGCGATGCAACGATTTTGGGTAACGGCGCCCATGGTACAGCTAGAGAGACATGCTTCGCCGAGCTTTGTATGCAGCTGCTCTGGCCAGCGTTTTCGTTGGCGCGGCTTGTGGCAGTGAATCCGGCAGCAGGTCGGGTGTTTCAGGCTCGGGAGCCGGCGGACAAGCAGGCGTCAGCGCCACGCTCCTTGCTGGTTCTGGCTCGCTCGCGGGCGCCGGCGCAGCGGGCTTTGCGAGCGGCGGTTCGTCTTTCGGCGGCAGCAGCGCCGGAACCAGCAGCGCGTCGGGCTCGGGTGGCGGTGGTGGTGGCGGCGGCGGTACACCGCCAAAAATGGCTGGAGTGCCGCTGGTTTACATCGGCGGTTTCGGAGACTTTCCGCTGCGCGTCTACGAGCTGAACAAGCAGACGGGCGCGCTCACCCGTCGGGGTGGAGACGCGAGCGGCGGACGCTCACCCTCCTACCTAGCGCTCAGTCCCTCGGGCCAATACCTGTACAACGTGAACGAAGACGACGGCGACTCCGCTGGCGTCACCGCACACCACATCAAGGCGGACGGCACGCTCGAGCCGCTGAACCACCAGGCGGGCACGGACAAAACGCCCCAGCAGGCTTGCAACGGCAGCTGCGGCTTCACGCACCTGGCGGTCGATCCGGGGGGGCACTTCGTGGTCGCGGCCAACTACAACGGCGGCAGCGTCTCGTCCTTTCCCATCTCGCAAGACGGCTCGCTCGGCCCCGAAAAGGCCCTGCTCGACTTCGGCAACCAAGCCCAGGCGCACTCGGTCGCGTTCGACGCTTCGGGCAAGTACGCGTTCGTGCCCACGTTGGGCCTCGATCGGGTGCAGCAGCTGCTGCTCGCCAGCGACGGCGCGCTGAGCACCAATTCACCCGCCAACGTGCCAAGCCAGAGCGGCGCGGGGCCGCGTCACATCGCGCTGCATCCGAACGGCAAGCTGGCGTTCGTGATCAACGAGACCGCGAGCAGCGTCACTCCGTACGCCGTTTCCGCCGACGGCAAGCTCACGCCCGGCGCCAGCGTTTCGTCACTGCCGGCGGGCTTCAACGGCGAGAGCTACGGGCAGCACGTCGAGGTCTCGCCCAACGGACGCTTCGTCTACGCGTCGAACGTCGGGCACGACAGCATCGCCGTCTTCTCGGTCGATGCCAGCAGCGGCGCTCTCACTCACTTGCAAGACCAGCCGTCGGGCGGCGCATGGCCGCGCGACTTCGACGTCGATCCGAACGGAGACGTGCTGGTGGTGGCGAATCGCGACAGCAACTCGCTGTGCGTGTTCGCCATCGGCCAAGACGGCAAGCTGTCGGCGCTCGGCGGACCCACGACCGTGCCGGCCGAGCCGAGCGCGGTGCTGATTCGCTACAACCCGTGAGGTCGCACGACGATCGCGAGCGGGTCTTGCCGCGGAGCACTAGGGCCGCCGCGGTGTAACCCAAAAATTAGAAACCCAACTTCTCTTTGCGCTCTTCAGCGCCTGGCAGCGGGTCACCCTTGACGTTGACGACCGGCAAGCTCGCCGCCTTGTCGGCGTTGATCTTGATCCAATCCTTCTTGTCGTCGGGCAGCTGCGTCTCGTCGAAGATGGCTTCGACCGGGCACTCGGGCACGCACGCGCCGCAGTCGATGCACTCGTTCGGATCGATGTAGAGCATCTCGGCGTCGCCGTGGAAGCAATCCACCGGGCAGACGGCGACACAATCGGTAAAACGGCAGCGCTGGCAATTGTCGGTTACGACGAACGTCATGGCAACGGGGCGGAGTCTAATGCTCAGGCCGGGGGAACACAATCATTCGAAGGGCGAGACGTCGCCCGCCCCCACGCGGACGACGTGGGGCTTGGGGCCGCTCAGGTCGACGACGCTGGTCGGGACCGTGCCGCCGGCGCCGGCGTCGAGCACTAGCGAAAGGCCTGGAAACGCCAGGTCGACCTCGCGCGGATCGGGGTCCGGGGTCTCGCCGTGGCGGGCGGCGGTGCTGGAGATGATGGGGCGTCCCAACTCGGCCGCGATGGCCAGCGCCACTGGGTGCTTGGGGATGCGTACACCGACGGTCTTGCGCGGCGTTTGGATGATCTTGGGCACCTCGCGCGTGGCCTCGAGGATGAAACAGTAGGGGCCGGGCAGGTACTGCTTGAGCACGCGGTACACGCTGTCGTGCATCACCGCGTAACGCGCGACGTCACCCAGGTTCTGACACACGAACGACAGCATGTGCGAGCGGTCGATGCCCTTGATCTGGTACAGGCGATCGATGGCCTTCCTATTGAAGAGGTCACAGCCCAAGCCGTAGACGGTGTCGGTCGGGTAGGCGATGACCTCGCCGGCCTCCAGCGCTTCGACAGCTCGCTTGATCTTGCGGGGTTCGGGATTTTCCGGATTGATTTCGAGAAGCATGGAAGCGAGAGGTTGTGCTGGAGGGGCGGTTCCCGGTTTTCGTTTCGGGACCGAGCGCTACTTCAGCTCCAGCATCCTCACGCTTTGGGGTGAGAGCGGAACTTCGAGCGCGCCGAACGTAGCACGGAAGGAGGCGCCGTCGAGGGCATCCACGGCCTCGCTCGGAGCCGCGTGCGAGGCGCTATTTAGCGGGGCGGTTTCGAGCCGTGACAGCTTGGGCTCGCGTGTCGTGTTGGTGACGAACAGCACACGCCCGCGGCCGTCGCGATCGCGGAACAGGCTGGCTTTGATGCCAAGACCCGCGCCGAGCTGAAATGGCGCGTGCTGTTTGGCGAGCGCCTCCAGCTCGCTTTCCAGCCCGAGCTCGCTGACGACCGCGATGTTGGCCGCGGCTTCGGGCCGGGCTTGCGCAAGGGCCTGCTGTCCGTTCGGAGTGCTGCGCGGCAACGTGGGGCCAAAGCGCAGCGGCGCGCCTCGGCTGGCGACGTCCGTCAGCGCTTCCCACAGCTCCAGTTCCAGCCCCAGCGCTGAAGCGACGAAGCCGAAGCGAGACGCTTCCAGCGCGTGCACCGCGGCGTCGTTGCCGGTGACTCGATAGGCGATGCCTCGCGCTGCCAGCGCTTCCAGCAGGCGGCGCAGCCACCTTTCGGCGTCGAACAGCGCGCTGGCGAACGGCCCTTGCTCGAGGCACGAGTCGTAGGCGGACAGGCCCATGATATCGAAGGCAGCCGCGCTGAGCGGCCCGAACGCGTGCAGCAGACGCTCCAGCCGGTGCAGGCTGCGCGGCACGACGACGCACACGTCCGCGGCGCGGGACAGCTCGTACAGCTTGGTGCGCTCCACGGCCTGGTTCAGGCTCAGCCAGAAATCGAAAAAATCGCGGCGGCCGCCGAAGCGATCGATCGGCGCGCCGATCCAGCGATCGCGCTCGACCGCCATGTACAGGTTGAAGCCGCGGATGCCGGCGGCCAAGCAGGACAGCGACGCAAAGCGATTGTCGAGCTCGGTGAGTGGCGGAAAGAACGGAGGAAAGCCAGCCGCCAGCTCGACCGCGAACGCTGGGTAGTCGAAGGCGTCGGAGCGCGTCACCACTTCGCTCGTGCGCTTCAAGATCACGTCCCACGAGCCCTCGGCGGCGACGTGGTAGTAGTCCATGCCCAAGCACTCCACGACTTTGCCCAGGCGCGTCGGGTCGAGCGGCGTGGCGGACTCACCCATCGGTAAGTTGTGGCAAGTCGGCGCGCGTTCTAGGCCCGCGTGTGACAGCGCCGCGCGGAACTCGCCGAAAGCGTCGGCGATCAGCGCCTCTTGGTACTCGGCCCAATCCAGCTGCCTGACGAGCCCCGCAGCGTCCTTGGCATCGAAGCGCTGGGGCGGCAAAATGTCGAAGCTATCCGCCGAGATAGCGTAGGCCTGGCCGAGCCGCTCGGGGCTTTGGTAGCGCTCTTTGAGGAAGCGCTGAAACGCGCGGAGCGAATCGGGGTGATAGTCCTGCTCGTGCACGCCGTCGCGAAAGTACAGCGCGCCTTCGTTGTCGACCTGACACAGGACGATCGGTCCTCGTGGCCACGTCAGCGGTCCGAGCAAGTCGGCCACGCGTCGTAGCCAGGCGCAGGCTTCGTGCATGAGCTTGCGGCTCGCGTAGCTCGGGACCGGAAACGCCTGCGGCGGCATCGGCAAGATCACGGCTTCGCCCGACGCCGAGCGCGCTTGACACTCGCTATCCCACAGCACGCGCTCGGGCAAGCCAAAGCCGCTCAGCTCGGCGTTGATGTGCGGCCCCGGGCGCACCAGCGCGTACAAGCCGACCTCCGCTGCGATGTGCAGAAAGCGCACGACGTCGAGCTGCGGATTTTTTTCGCCGAAGTCGAGCGTGCCGTCGCTGCCTTCGTGCACGCTCCACGGTACGTACACGTCGACCACCGTACAGCCCATCTCGCGCATGGCTTCGAGGCACGGACGCCAGCTGTCGGGCTCCAAGCGAAAGTAGTGCACGGAGCCCGACAACAGCGGCAGCAGCGTGTCGCCGAGTAGAACACCCTCACGGGTTAGTCTTGGACGCGCTCCGGTAGCGGTCGCGTCTGCCACGGGGCGAGATGCGACGGACGAAGCAGAAGCAACACGAGCAACACCGGACAGAGGCATAGCGCCCTCGGGGCTGGAAATGTGCACCGACACGGCGCGAACCTTAGCGCCTACGTGCTTTCGCTGCTCGGCGAAATCCGCTACAAGCGGAGTATGCGGAGGAGCCTTTGGCTCGTCGCGGCCACCTGGTGGCTGCTGCAGCTTGGCGCGTGCGGCGATCAACCGCGCCCCAAGTCGTCGCACGACGCGCGCTCGTCGTCGTCGAGCGGAGCCGCCAAGCGCTTGCCCCGCGGCACGGAAAAGCGGCGTCATTCCGGGGCCGAACCAGCCGAAAACATGGGGGAAAGCTCGCACGGCGCCGGCGCTCCGCTCACGTCCCCAGACGCCCCAGTAAGCGAAGAGAAGCTCGTGTCGCGCTATGCGACAGCGCGTGCGCTCACGGTACTTCACGGCAGCGCTTCCTACTATTCGGACGCGCTGGCCGGACGTTCCACGGCCAGCGGAGCGCCGTATGAGCCGTCCGCCTTCACTGCAGCGCACCGCAGTCTGCCGTTCGGCACCGTGCTGCGCGTCACCCGTGTCGATGGCGGGCAGAGCGTCCTCGTGCGCGTGACCGATCGAGGTCCGTACGGACCGCGCGGACGCATCTTGGACCTTTCGCGCGCCGCCGCTGATCGCTTGGGCATGCTGCGCGCGGGGGTCGCCAAGGTGAAGGTCGAAGTGCTCGAGTACGGGCCGCGCAAGGCGCGGCGCCGGAGACGTTGATGCGCGTTCGCTTTGGCGACTGGTCGGCGGAGGAGGAGCGGGAGCGGCAGCAGCTGTGTCGCGGCGCGCGCGCGGCTTGGCAGGCGCTGCACGAAGGTGAAGAAGCCAACGCCTGCGCGCTCGTGCGGCAGCTCGAGCCCCGCTTGGAGCTCACGCTGCGTCGTGACCCAGAGGCGCGCGTGGCGACGGCCGAGCTCAGCGCGCTGGAGTCCGAGGCGTGGCCAGTGGCACAGCTGGTACTCGAGCAGGCACCCGGTGAGCTCGACTGCGCGTTGGCGTTGGGACGCATGGCGGTTCCGCTGGAGCGCGCGCTGCGTGAAGTGGAAAGGTCACACGAGGTCGAGCTCGAGGGCGCGTCGCTGCGCGCTGGGTTCGGGCGCGGCCACTTGCTCGAGATTACGCTGGGCGTGCCCGGCGGCGTTGGCTCAGAAAATGAGCAAAATGCCGCGGAAAACCTGGTGCGCGCCGTGCTGGGCGATCGCTTGTTCGAGACGTGGATAGGAGCCGTGCACGTGACCGCGGCGCCGCGTCGTAGCTCGCTGCGCGTGCTCGACATCAACGCGCCGCGCACGACGCTACAGCTGCGTGAGTTGTTCGACACCGTGTCGGCGGCGGTGCGTGGTGTAGTCGAGGGGTTGCCCACTTACGTGAGCGCGAGCGAGTCGTCGCGCTCCGTACGGCAAGACGTCGAGTGCGTCGCCGTGACTCATGCTCCGCGCGAAGACTGGACGCTGCTCGAGATCGAGCCGATGGCGGACACGAGCGGCGTACGCAAAGACGATCTGGTGCTCGCCAGCACCTGCACGCCCGAGCTCTTGCGTTGCTATCTGGATGGCTCGCCTTGCGCGTCACGGCGCTTCTCGCGCGCGGAGCAGTTCGTGTTCGTGAGCTACTTCGACGACGAGCCGACCATGCAGGCGCGCGTCGCGCGTCGCACCGCGATCGAAGAGGCGCTCGCCGAGTGCATCACTGGTGAGGGTGCGGTGACGGGCGTCGGCTTGGGTGTGAAAACTACGTACGTAGATCTGGCGCTTTGCAATCTCGAAACGGGACTGCCTCGTCTCGTTTCAAAACTGCGAGACGTTCGCGCGCCCGCGCACAGCTTCATCCAGTTCTTCGACACTGAGCTGAGCGAAGAATGGCTGTCGATCTGGCCAGACTCGCGCCTTACCGAGGGGTGACTTGCCGTGCGCCCGAGTTCGGCTATACAGGCGTCACCGAGCCGACATGAGGCACGTTCTCAAAAGACTCCTCGTGGCACCCGCGCTGCCCTTTGCGCTGTGCTTCGCCACCCTGGCCTTCGCCGAGACCAACCACGCGGCTTGGGTGCGCGCGGCCATGGAGTCTTTGCCGACTTTTGTCGAGGATCGCGGCGATCCGGACAAGGCGGCGCAGCTCGACGCCATCGCGGCGGCCATCGCCGACGCCAGCCGTGACGCGCCGCGCGCGCCACGGGAGTGGGCAGCGCTCTTGCTAACCATTGGTTATCACGAGAGTACTTTCTCGCTGCGTATTCATCGTGGTCAGTGCAAACCCCACGAGTGTGATCGCGGTCGCGCGCGCTCGGCGTGGCAGCTGCACAAGAATCTATTCACGGCTCCCATTTGGGATCAGCTGCACGGGATAGAGCACACCAGCGTGCAGGTGCAGGCCGCGTCCAACGCGCTCAAGCGCGCCTACTTCACGTGCAGCCGTAGCGGCGTGCCGTGGCTGCAAGCCACGCTCAACGCCTACGCCGGGCGTCGCTGTTCGGCGGAGTGGCCGGGGCTCGACCAGCGCGTGTCTACGTTCAACCGCTTGTCGCGCGTGTCGCTACCGCGCAAGCCGGGCGGCAAGACCAGCGGCCTGGCCCCCAGCTCAGCTGGCGCGCGTCTGGCCTTTGCTGCGCAAGCGTTCCAAGACGCTCGTCTCGCCAAGCTCTTCGCAGAGCGCCGAAAGCTCGGCCTCGGGCGCGCCACGCCAACGCAGGTCGTCCAGGTTTTCGACGAGCGGCACGTCGCGGCGCAGCGTCGCGAGGCGTCGGTACAGTAGCGACTGCTCGCGCATCGCTTCCAAGTTTTGCGACAGCGCGTCGGCGCCGCGCACCTTGACGCGCCACTCGCTGGCGCTGCTCGGAATGTTTTCGAGGTGCACGTACTCGGCGAGCACGGCGCCCGCCGACTTGGCGCCCCAACGCGGCACACCCGGAATGCCATCGGCGGTGTCGCCCACCAGCGCCAAGTAGTCGGGGATTGATTCGGCGCCGACACCGAACTTCGTGATCACGCCCGCGGCGTCGAGCCAGTTGTTGCGCAAGCGATCCCAGCACACGACCTTTTCGTCGACCAAACACTGCGACAAGTCCTTGTCGGGTGATGCGATCACGACGCGCGTGACTTCGGGCAGCTGAGCGAAGCGATGGCTCGCGGTCGCGATGGCGTCGTCGGCTTCGAACTCGATCATGGGCCACGTCACCATGCCCAGCGCGCGTGTCACTCGCTCGGCCAGACCAAACTGCGAGTAGAGCGCAGGCTCGATGCCGTCGCCGGTCTTGTAGCCGTCGAACAGCTCGTTGCGGAACGACTCGATCACGTGATCGAACGCACACGCGACGTGCGTGACCTCGCCCGAGCCGAGCCAGGCAGCGAAGCCGCGGAGCAATCCGCGCGATGCGCCTACCTCGGCGCCTGCTGCGTTCTGCGACGCCGGCACCGCAAAGAACGCCCGGAAGAGCTCGAACGTGCCGTCGATCAGGTGTACCTGCACGGGCCCGAGGTTAGCGACAAGCCGCCGCCGTCCCAGAGAAAAGGGCGAAAAGGAGCGAAATCTGCAGCAGAAGCCGGCCAAGCGCCAGCCAAGAGGCCGGCTTCTCGTATTTTGAGCCGAAATCTTCGCGCCAGAAACCTGCTTTGTTGCTTGCGCTCGCGCGGTTTACCGGAGAAAAATGGGCCTCAAGCGTCTAGAACCGACGCAAAGGTAGCAATTCAGATGCGTCTCTCGAATCCCTTGCTCTTGGCCTCGTTGGGCGTGCTGATCGCGGCCGCTAGCTGCACGCTCATTACCGACGTCGATCGCAGCAAGATCCCGGATGGTGTGGCCGGTGTCCCTGGCGGCGGCGGTGACCCGAACACTACGCCTGCCGGCGGCGAAGGTGGCACGGCCAACAACGGCATTGGCGGTAACCCGCAAACGCAGGGCGGCGCGGGTGCTGGCGCTACCAGCAATGGTGGCCAAGGCGGTAGCCCCGAAGGTGGCGTCGCGAACGGCGGCAACGGCGCTGACGGCGGCGTAGGCGGCTCGGGCGACGCAGGCGCGGCCGGCTCAGGCACGGCTGGCGCTGGCGGCAACAACTGAGAGCTACGTTTTGCGGAGCCGCCCCCACGGCGGCTCCGTCAACGTGCCTGAAACAATCGAAACGCGCGAGAAGTCGTCGCGCGCGACGGTTCAGCTGGCGTTGAACTTGCGACGACGACGCAAGATGCCGCCGACCACCACTACGCCGACGACCCACAGCGCGGCGGTGTAGTCGCGGGGGCGGGTGGGCTGTTTGGCGACCATCGGGACGCTGCACCCGTAGGTAGGACCGCACACGTCCACGTGTTGCCCTGGCTCGCGACCAGCCTTGATGTCAGCGACGGCTGCTACGTTGAGCGGATCCGCGGCGTAGGCCTTGTAGGCCTTCATGAGCGAATCGGTGTCGCCCTTCCTCATTCCGCCAGCGAACAGCGCGGCGCCAAGGGGCTTCGTCCAAGTGGTCGCCGTGCCGGGGTTGGTGGTGTGACACATCAGGCAGACCGGCACGCATTGCATGCCGGCGGCCTCTTGCAGAGCGCCCGGGAAGACTTCCGAGGCGCGAGCTGGTGTCGACCAGAGCGCCGCCAAACCGAGCAGTACGAAAATCCCTCTTGCTCGCATCGGGAGCGGCTCAGTCGCGAGAAGGATTGGACTTACGACGGCGCAGTATCCCACCAGCTACGATGGCGCCGACGACCCAGAGCGGCGCCGAGAAATCGGTCGGCGGGGCCTTCTTGGCCACGTGCGCGCCGCAGCCGTAGGTGGGGCCGCAGAGGCTGTCACCGGTTTCGGGATCAACGCCGTCTTTGAGCGCCGCAACGACGCGAGCAACATTGGGGTCGGTGGCGGCCTTGGCGGCGTAGGTGGCGAAATTCGCCTTTAAGACCGGTACACCAGCGGCACCTGGTGGGGGAAGGGGGGCGGTTAGGTCCCTCGATAGCTGACGAGCGGTGAAGCTCTGAATGTCCCCCGGCACCTTGCCGTGACAAACAACGCAGGACGGTGTGCACGGCATGCCTGCGGCTTCCTGCAGCGCGGCAGGAAACTGCTCGGACGCGCGCACCGGCGCCTGGACGAGCAGCAGGGCTCCGGCAGCGACGAGACCCGCGAAAAAGCTGTGAGCTGTGTGGGTGCTGGTCATCGTCGTCCTCAGAGATAAACGTGGAGCTGGCCCAGGAGCGAGACGTCTTCCGCCGTGCGCTTGATGGCGTCGACGCGGATGTCGAAGTGCGGGTAAAGGAACCAAGCCAGCGACAGCCAACCGCCGACCTTGGGTTTGCCTTCTCCGGGGGCGCGTGGCGTGACGGTCGTGCCGGGGACCGGCTTCGTGTAGCCCTGGTCGAGCATTTCGCCGGTGACCATGACGTGAAAGCCTCCCAGCGGTTCGACGTCGACCTGCGCGAAGCCGACGTAGCCAGCCTCGCGGCGTGACGTGATGATGGCGTCGACTTCGGCCAGGATCGCCACCATCTCGCCGAAGCCGGCGCGGGCCATGGCGCCGTGCAGCTGGTGCGTCGTCTTCAGGTTGGAGTTCGTGGCGCGATCGGTGTCTGTGAACGTAACGAGCGAGCTGACGCCCACGCTGGCGGAGGAGCTTGCGGCGTATTCGAGGTAACCCGAGTAGCCGCGGTTGCGGTACTTGTCGGGGTTGACCTGATAGTTGCCGGCGATACCCATGATCTCGCCGCGCAGCGTTTCGCCGACGTAGGCGACGGCTACGCCGTGCTCTTGGCTCGACTCACGGTCGGTGTTGGTGGCTTGGCGCACCCACATGGTGTGCTCGGGAATGCGCACGCCAAACGGTAGATTCAAGCGGCCCGCTCGTACGGTCAGCTCAGGAAGGATGTCGTAGCCGACGTAGTGAGTGCGCGAGATCAAGTTCCAGTCTTTGCCCTGGTTGGCCGTAATTTGCGAGCGGCGCGCGTACGGCGAGCCAGCAGCCACCCTAGCGCCGCCCAAGCTGCCGCCAGCAATGAAGGAACCAAAGCGAACTTGCCCGTACACGTCCATCATCATCGGGAACGTACGGAACTTGCCGTCACCGATCGGTAGAATGTTCAGGTGGCGGTAGCTGCCACCGAGCAATAGCCAATCGGGCAGCGTGACGGCACCGAACAGGAAGGGCGTCGGGTCAAACTCAGATTCGCTGCTGGCGGCTGCCGTTGGCGCCTCTGCCGGCGCGCCTTCGCCTTCACTCGCGCCTTCGTCGCCTTCGCCTTCGCTCGCAGCTTCGCCTTCTTTGGCTTCGCTCGAGTCTGCGGCCTTTGCGTCGTCGTCGAGCTTGACGTCGTCCGCCTCGGGACCGGCATTCTTGGCGTGTGCCGCGAAGCTCTCGGGAGCGCGGAGTGCGATCTTGCGTTGCAGCGCGCGATCGTTCCGGCCCATGCTGCTTTCGCCTGACCAGTTGGTGCTGAGCGTAGCGCCACTGATCATGCGACCGTACATGGTGAGCAGCTCGCCGCCCGAAGGATCTGCGTGGCACGCGGGGCACGACGGATAGCCGCGCTTGATCATCCAAGCGTAAGCGTGGGCTTGCTTTGGAGCGAAGATCGCCAAGAGCGGCAGGGCGATCAGCACGACGCGCAGGAGCTTCAGCGCGGCTTTGGGGGAATGCGCGGTCCAATTGCCGCGGCCAGTGCTCTGCATGGGGTGAGACTTTTGCCGCGCCGCCGCCCCCGAGTCAACTTTGCTTTCCCTCACCAACCGTGTGGTGTCCTGCATCGACACCGCCCGCTTTTTTTTGCGACCAGCCCTTGGCACGCCGAGGCCACAAAAAGCGACACCCACAGCTCCCAGAGGCGCTGCGGGTGTCGTTGGTCGTCACCCTCGAAGGGTGAGCGGCGTAGCTTACTTCTTGGCGTCGATCTCGGCGTCCTTGACCGTTACCTTGAACTCGGGCTTCACGCAGACGACGGCGAGGCAGACCTCGTTCGTGTGCTTCGTGTAGTCGAACTTGAACGAGGCTTCCGACACCTTGTACTTGCCGCCGCTCTCCGAGATCTTGTACTCGACCGTCACGTCGCTCGACTTCTTGAGGAAGTGGAGCTTGCCCGGCGCCGAGCCGCTCGACGACTTGCCGGCTTCGGGGAACTTGATCGCGCTCTTCTCGACGACCAGCTTGGCCACCGAGTCCGCCTCCATGCCGTTGATCTTGGTCTTGCCGATCTTGCAGGTATGGTCCTGGCGGCCGTCATCCATGACGATGTCCGTACAACCACCGACCTTCGAGTCGAAGATGAGCTTGCCGTCGACGTCCCGAATCTTGAAGTTGCCGCTGCCTTTGACGGCGATGCCGCCGCTGGCGCTGCCTTCGAGCTTGAACTTGCCCCGACCACCGCCGCCGTCGGCCGACGCGGATACGACGCCCAACATGAGCGCGCCCATCGTGGCGGCAGTGACCAAGCGACGGAGCATGCTGCGCTTGCCAGAGAGGGCGGGGACGTTCACGGAGTGCTTGATGTTCATCGGCGACTTACCTCGGTAGATATGGGCTGGACGGTTGGACGGGGTAACAGCTTCTCTATTCAGATTCACGGTGCTGGCGTCGAGCCCGCTGACATACGGAGAAGTGCCACCTTGGGGAGCAAAACAGTCAGAAATCGTTTGAAGCTCTAATGGGCCATCACGCGGCTGAGCTTCTGGGTTGTAGTACGGGGGTGGCGGTTCGAACCTTCCTGCTTTTTTTCTGACTCCCCCGATACCCGCGGAATTTGGCGGACTCGGGGCTGGGACTACATGTAAGTGTCCGCAGCAGGCGGGATTTATCCAAACCAAAGCAGCCAGCGTGCTGGCTGGGGCACAAGGCCTCAAAATCGCTGAAAGTTCCGAGCTTTCCGCGTTTTGGGGTCAGGCGCGTTTCGGTTCGTTTCAGACGGCGGCCGCCCGACCCAGCCGGCCGGCTCCTCAGTCTTGGCTCGGCGCTTTGGCGTAGCGCACCGCGCGGCGACGCCCGCCCGTGAGCGGCCAGTTGTAACTGAGATCGAGATCCGCGTGCCATGAAGAGAGAGCAGGAGGTTCGTCTTGTCCGAGCAAGACCCACACTCCGCGTTGCGCGAGGCGCGCGCCTTCTCGCAGCCAAAGTGGGGGCGGCAACGTCGCGCGCGACAGCGCTAGCTCCGCCACTTCTGCTTCTACCTCCATTGAGCGTGTGCGCAAGAGGCGTATGTCGGGGCGCGACAACGTGCCGCATGACGTACGCAAGAACGCGGCGCGTCGCTCGCGCGGTTCAACCAGCGTGAGCGTCAGCGTAGGCCGCAAAATTGCCAGCGGAATGGCGGGCGCTCCGACGCCGCTACCGACGTCGATCACGCTCCCGGTCAGCTGGGTGCTTGCGAGCAGCGCGGCGTCTGCGAGCAGCAAATCCACGAGCGTGTCGGCGTCGCGGGCCGCCGTGAGGTCCACGCGTTCGCTCCACGCAGCGACGAGGTCCAGCCAGGTGACAAGTTGCTGCAATGCGCCGTCAGGGATGTCGAGAGACAAGCCGCACGACGCGGGTGTCTCCACGAGCACGCGCTCGATCAGGGGGAGCCAGGCGTGACCTAGGCGAGCCAAAGGCATAGGGCCGGAGTTTGCACGATCTTGCAGTTTGCGGGGGAAAGCCGGGCCTCTTTGTCAAAATTTTGCACGCGGGTCCGAAGCGGCTAGTCGGTTGGGCGTGACGACACCCAAAGCGGGCGCGACGATCGCCAAAGCCTCGAGCCCTAGCCCTCCTGAAGATCTCTTGCAGCTCGTGAACGAGTGCACAGGTGAGAAGTTTCACCGCTTTTTCAAGCTCCCGGGCGGCTTGTCACCCCGACGATTTTTTCGCGCCGAGCGCGCGCAGGGCGAGCCCGCGATCGTGATGTGGCTACCTGACGACGCGCCGGAGCGCGTGTTGTCGCGACGGCTCGGTCGACGGCTGCCATTTTTAGAAATACGCGAGTTGTTGGAAAATGCGCGCGTCCGAGTGCCCCGACTGTTCGGCGCGCTGCCCGAGCAAGGCATCTTGGTCGTGGAGGACCTGGGCGAGACGCTGGCGGAGCGCCTGCTGCGCGCGCCCGCCGACAGAGACGCTTTGTACGGGCGTGCCGTGCGCGACTTGGCGCGAGCGCAGCAAGCTCTGGTGGTGCTGCCCGAGGGCAGCATCGTGCGCACGCGCGGCTTCGATCGCGAGCTGCTGACCTGGGAGGTCGAGCACTTTCGCGAGTGGGGTGTGGAGGCGCTGGGCCGCACGTTGGGAGGTGCCGAGCAGGCGGCGTTCGAGCGGGCGACCAGCTACTTGGTCGACAGCATCGGCGCGCTTGCGCAAGGCTTCGTGCATCGCGACTACCAGAGTCGCAATCTGCTCGTCTTGGCGGACGGCAGTATCGCGTGGATCGATTTCCAAGACGCCTTGCTCGGGCCGCGCGCCTACGATTTGGTGGCGCTGCTGCGTGACAGTTACCAGCGCTTCGACGAAGCGTTCGTGGCGGCGCGGCTCGCCGACTTTGCCGAGGCTCGCGGCCTGTCCACGGCTGACGCCGAGGCGCTACGCTTCGAGTTCGACCTGATCACGGTGCAGCGCAAGCTGAAGGACGCGGGGCGCTTCGTGTTCTTCGAGCGCACGCGGGGTGACCCGAGCTACCTGCCGTTCTTCGTGCCCACGCTCGAGCTGGTCTTGACGGCGCTTTCACGGCTGCCCGCCCGTCCGGAGCTCGCAGCGCTGTCCGAGATCGTGACGCGCCAGGTCGAAATTGGGCGGAGCCGAGGTATGCTGCCGGCATGAAGAGCTTGTCGCTGCTGGCCGTGCCGGCCCTGCTGTGCGTCTCCACGCTGAGTTTGGCGCAACAACCCGCCCCGGCCCCCGCGCAGAGCAACCTGGAGTCCGGTGGCCTGCGCCCGCCCGAAGCCGTGGACGGCAACCAACCGCAGCAGGTTGACCCTACCGCTCCAACGCCCGAAAAAGATCTCGAAAAGGCCGACCAAGAAGACTCGGGGCGTGGGCTCGAGTGGATTTGGCTCAACGCCGAGGTCGGTGGTCAACACTTGGGACTGCAGACCTTGAGCTCGAAGGACCTGCTCGATCCCAAACTGGTGAAGACGACGCAGACCGGGTTGCTCTACGGCGCGGGCGTTGGCGTGCGCATCTTGGTGTTCACGGCCGGTGTGCGCTTTCGCCTCGGATCCTTCAGCGAGTGGCAGCTGTGGACGTTGAACGCGGAAGGCGGGCTGCGCATCCCGCTCGGCAGCTTGGAACCTTACTTCACCGTTGGCGGCGGCTACGCTTCGCTCGGCTCGTTCTCGACCAAGGCGCCGGCGTCTTCGAAGGCCGACGTGAAAGGCTTCAACGCCCGCGTGAGCGCCGGCCTCGACTACTACGTCAGCAATACCTTTTCGGTCGGCGGCAATCTCAGCGGTGACGTGCTGTTCTTGTCGCGCTCCAAGGTCGATGGCGCGCAGGCGAGCACCAGCGGGAACGAGGCGGCGATTTACGCCAAGGACGGGTCCAGCATCGGTGCGGGCGCGACCTTGACGGCGGTCGTCGGTCTGCACTTTTGAAGCTGCTCTTCGCGCCGCTCGTCGTCTTGTCGTCGGTGCTGCCGGCGTACTTGGTGTTTCGGCGCGTCAGCGCGCTGGGGCGAGTGTCGCGGCGCTTGGCGGCGACGGCGCTGCTCTTTGGCGCCGTGGTGGCGCTGATAGCGGTGTCGGTGGAGCGCGCGGTGCTGGCGTTCACGGAGCTGTCGTTCGACGTGCGCGCGTCGGGCGTCGGCTCGGCCTTGCTGGCTAGCTTCTTGCTCGCAGCGCCGCTGGAAGAAGCGCTCAAGACGTTGGTCATTTGGCCGCTGTACCGCCTGCGCCGCATCGACGGGCCGCGCTTGGGCCTCTGCTACGCGGTGGCGGCCGCTGGGGGCTTTTCGGCGGCCCTCGGCGTTTCTCGGCTGTTTTCGGCGCCATGGGACGGCGTGCTCGGCCTCAGGGTGTTGTGCGCGGTGCCGGCTCAGCTGTTCTTTGCCGGGGTGTGGGGCTACGCGCTCGGCGCGCGACGCGGTCAGAGCGGCGGTTGGTTTGCCGTCACCTGGCTTGCCTCGGTTGCGCTGCACGGTCTGTACATCCACATCGTATGGGGGCGGGGGCCTGGTTTCTTGGTGGCGGTGGTGCCACTGCTCGCCTTCATGGCGCTGGGGGCCGCGTCGGTGCTGCGTGAGGTGAACCCCGAGCGGCAGACGCTGGCCAGGCTGCACCTGCCGGAGCCGCCTCGCCTCAGCTTGGTGGGTGAAGCGCTGAACCCGCGTGACCAACCGCTGATGCTGCGCTGGGTGGTGCTCGGCGCGTTCGTCAACGTCGGCCTGATGTTCGCGCTCTTGGTGGCGGCCGTTGCTGTCGGGCATCGCCTGGGCGTCGATTTCTCGGCGGCCGACGAGAGCGACATGACCTCGGCAGGGCCGCTCGCCCTGCTCGGCGCCGCCCTGCTCGCGTCGTTTCCGATCGCTGGCTATTTGGTGGCGCGCGCCAGCTCTGCCATCGGCGTGCTCGAGCCCGCGCTCGCGGCCGCGTTGGCCTTGGCGTCCATCGTGGCCATCCTGGCGCTGGTCGCGCCGCTCGGCGTGCTGTTCGCTTTGGCCGTCGCGCCGTTGGCATTCGGCTTGGCGTGCGGCGGCGCCTGGATCGGCCTCGAACGGTAGCGGGCGGGGGAAAATTGGTTGCCCGCGGGGCCTAGCGACCGGCGGGTTCAGTGCGCGTTCGAGACCTCGACGCTCTGGGTCAGCCACCAAGAAATCTCCCCGCCTCCCGGTCTCCCTGTTTTCTCGATCGTGCGGTTACTTGTGGTTTGTTTTCCAGGTGGCGTATTGGCCGCTAGTGAGCAGGTCGTCGGCGGGGAGGCTTGGCGGCGCGGCGGTGTCGGTGGCGGGGTCGTAGTCGTCGGCCAGAAGGCGTCGCAGGTCGAAGGCGCGGAATTGGCCGAGCAGGTGGGGGGATTCGCTGACCCACAGCACGCGCGAACCGGTTTCCATGATGACGCCGTGGGTGGCGATGAGCGCGTTGATGGCGCGGCGATCGCCTAGCGGAAGCGCGGAGCCGTCCGGAGCGGAGCGGTCGCGCAGCAGCTCCGCTGCGACGAGTGGCGTGACCGCAGCTGGCGGCAGACCGCCGAGCAGGCGATCGGCGCGTTCGCGGCGCGGCAACGTCGACGTGTTGGCCCGAACTCGCTGATTTTTGGGGTCGTCTTTCAGCGCTGATTCGAAATGGTTCGTCGTTGCAGCGCGTGACGGCAGCGCTCGCACGGTGTCGGCAGCGCCGGGCGCGCGCTCGATGACCGCGGAATGACCGCGAGCATCGGTCACGATCACGATGTGGCTGACCATTGGCGTGCGCTCAGCCAAGAGCCGTGCGGCTTCTTCGGTGTCGTGCGCTTCGGACAGCACGCGCCGGAGCGCGTGGACGACGGGCTCACCGACGGCTTGCGGCTCGCGCGCCCTGCCGCCGTGCACGACGACTGCGACGCCGTCGCGGTTCATGCCGCTGACGACGCCGACCAGCCCTGGCCATGCCACCGACGCGAACGGAATCTTCCCTGTCTCGCGCACCAAGAAGACGGCTTTGCGGCGGTCGAAAATGTCGTCCACCTCGAAATCGAAGGCGCGCGCCAAGAGTCCCGAGCCATCGGCGGTCGCGGCGCCGTCGAAGGTGAACGTGGTGCAGCCGATCAGAGGCGAGCCCTCGAACGACAACGAAATGTCGTACAGCGCGTTCAAGTACACGAAGCGCTGAAAGGTCGGAAACATCGCAGCGTACGGATCCGGCTCGAAGCCGCGAGCGCCTGCCGCGATTTCGCGCAGCCGCTCGGGAGCCATTTGCTGATCGACGCTTCTGTAGCGCAGCTGCGCCAAGTCGAGCAGCAGCGAGCGCGCTGCCGCGAGTGGCACCTGGTCCTCGAAGCGCCGCAGCAAAATGCCTTCGTTCTCGACCATCTCCGGGTACAGCAGCCGTGCGTGGCTGTAGCCGATCACCTCGGGCGCCCCGGACAGGCCAACCTGCAGGATGCCGCCGACTTGCCGGGCATAGGCTGGCCCGAAGCGCCGCACGCTCTCTCCCGCTGGCGAGCGTTGAAAGGTCGGCAGCTGCAGACGTGGTGGCTCCAAGCGCGCGGCGCGCCCGACCGCGACGTGAAAGGCGAACAACGCCAATAGCAGCGCCCCGAGCGCGATGCCGAGCCCGCGCAGCGCGCGCCAAAGTCGCAGCTTCACGGACGCTTCGCCGTTCGCTTGACCGTGAAGGCGGTGTGCAGCAGCCGCACCACGATGCGAGCTGGGTCGGAGACGACGTGAAAGTGCGAGACGCGCTCGGCCTTGGGCGGATAAATCACCTCTATCGGCACCTCGACGATCGGGATGCCGCGCCGGGCGGCGCGCACGAGCATGTCGCACTCGAAGCCGTAACCGCGGGCGTCGGACCCCAAGTCGAGCGTGGCGTGCAGCGGGTAGCGGCGCAGGCCGCATTGCGTGTCGCTCAGCTCCTGCCCGGCAAAACGCGACACCCACCAGTTCGAGAACCTGTTGGAGAACTGGCTTGGCCCTGGCGCGCCCGCGCGCTTCATGTCCCGAATTCCGAGCACGATGGCGCGCTGAGACGCGCTGTGTTTGGCCAGCATGACCGCGTCGACCGCGCGGTGCTGTCCGTCGGCGTCGACCGTCACGGCGGTCTCGAAGCCGCGCTCCGCCAGCCAGGCAAAGCCGGTCTTGAGCGCCATGCCTTTGCCCAGGTTCGTGTCGTGTGTCACCACGTCGACGCCGCTAGCGCGAGCGATGTCGCCGCTGCCGTCGGTCGAGCCATCGTCGACCACGAGCAGCGCGCCCTCGGGATCCAGCGAGCGCAGGTCGTCCAGCACCTGCTTCAGGCTGCGACTAGCCTGGTAGGCTGGAATCAGGTAGGCGCGCTCCACGGGCGAAGGGTACCATCGCTCGGCTCAACGTCATGCCCCCGTTCGAACTCAGCCAAGTCAGTCAGCTCGCCGAAGCCGCAAAGCTCGAGCTTCGCAAACGCATGCGGGCGGTTCGCACCGCTCACCCGGCCGAGGCGCTCAGAATTCGCAGCCGCGCCTTAGTGGCTCGAGCGCTGACGTTGCCCGACTTTGCGGCAGCGCGCGGGGTAGCGCTGTTTTTCCCGATGGAAGATCGCAAAGAGGTCGATCTGCGCGAGCTCGACGCCGAGGCGCGTCGGCTGGGCAAGCGCGTCTACTACCCGTTCCTCGAGCCACGGGGTGAGGCAATGGTGTCGGGGCTACGGCTGACCGCGTCGCTCGACGACCTGGCCGACCGCGGTCGTCGCTTTCACGAGCCGCCGCCCGACGCGCCCTTGGCGGCGCGCGGCGACGTGGATCTGCTTTTCGTACCCGCGCTCGCCGTGGCGCCCAGCGGGCACCGGCTCGGCTACGGCGCGGGCTTCTACGATTCGCTCTTGCCCGACGTATGTCCGCCAGCGAAGGCCGTGGCGGTGGCGTACGACTTTCAGCTGCTGGTCGAGCTGCCGACGCTGCCGCACGACGTGGCGTGCGATCTCGTGCTCACGGACACGCGCAGCCTCGAAGCCGCCCGCGCCTGAGGCTTGCGGCGCGAGGCTTCAGCCTTTGGCGCGCGTTTCGGCGCGGCCGCTGCGGCCGGCCTTGGGCTTTTGGCAGTCGGAACAGGTGCCGTACATCTCGTGCTTGTGCGCGCGCACCAAGAGGCCGTGACGCTTGGCGATTTTTTCCTGAAGCGTCTCGATTTGCGGCTCTTCGAACTCGATGATCTTACCGCACTCCAAGCACACCAAATGGTCGTGGTGGGCGTCTTCGTCGGAGAGCTCGTAGCGGGTGAAGCCGTCGCCGAACTTGTGCTCTTGCACCACGCCGCTCTCGGACAAAAGCTTCATCGTCCGGTAAACGGTGGCGTAGCCGACGCGCCCGTCCACCGCGCGCACCAGCTTGAGTAAGCTGTCGATCGTGATGTGCTCGTGCACGTCGAAGAACGTGTCGATGATCAGCCGGCGCTGCTCGGTCGAGCGCAGCCCGCGCTTGAGCATGTAGTCGTTGAGGTCTTGCCTCAGGCGCTCTTGGTCGGGCGCGCGGGGTTTGGCCTGGGCTTTGGTCGTTTCCCCGCTTTTCACAGGCCTATGTATCCCCGTCGCGCGGGCGCCGGTCAAGGGGCTCGCGCAAGCGCGTGAAAAGGCTGGTTCGAACGGATGACGCAGGCACCGGCCGCACGATTGGGGCTCATGAGGTGGCGCCGGCGAGACGGCTGAACAATGCCCCGAGCCCTCCAACGAAAATCGAACGGTCATCGTCGCCCGGCTCGGGGGCGCTGGGGTCGAACGGTAACTGTTGCGGATCGACGACGTCGAGCACCTGCCGCTCCTGCTCGTTGGGCGAGGGGTGCAGGCGCAGGCGGCCTTCGCGAGCGCGGGCGAACGCGTCGAGCTGGTCGACGAGGCTAGCCGATGGCTCGACCTCGCGGAGGCCCAAGTGCTCGGCCAGCAAGCTGCCGCGAGCCGCCAGAATGGATGCGGCCAAGGCGTCGTTCGGGTCGAGGGTTTCTATCGATAGATTGAGCTCGGTATCGACGCCGATGCTGCGATTGGTCAGGTTGGCCGAGCCAACGCTGAGGAAGCGGTCGTCGACGATGGTGAGCTTGGAATGGATGTAAGTGCCGCGCTCTGGCTCGGGGCTGCCGTGCGTTTCAGGCACCGTGTAATAGACGCCGAGCTTGTTCGACGTTCCTGCGACGGCAGCCCGCAGCTCACCGAGGATTTTCGCTTGAGCTAGGCCGACCGCCACTTGTTCTTTGAAGGTCTCCCCGCGAATGTTGAGCACCAGCACTACCTCGAGCGCGCCTTGGGGCGCCGCGAGGCGGGCGGCTAGCGCCTCGCCTATCTCTTTGGAGCTGAGGTACTGCGTCTCGATGTACAGCAAGCGTTCAGCGCTGCGAATTGCTTGCAGCTGCAGGGCGCGAATTTCACGGCACCCGTTTGCCCCGTTGGGCGCTCCGTACGGGTCGGTGCGACTCAGCGTTACTTGCGGCGCAGCCAGCGGCACCGCGCCGTGCGGTACGAAATCGACGAATTGCGGTGCCTGGTTGGTAGCGATGGGCGGCAGCGCGATCGGCTCGCCGCCGGCCGACTGCCAACGGCTGACGAATAGCTCTGCCAGCTGCTGACCTACCTCCGTTCCGATCACGTACGCCTGAACATCGTGGAACGGCTGGTGAGGCTCGCCACGGCTGACGCGCAGCGGGTTGGGCAGCTTGTGGTGCCGGTCGTCCCAACGGTGATCGCACAGATCCAAACCGCCCAGGAACGACAGCGCGCCGTCGATGACCGCGAACTTCTGATGGTGCGCGCCGCCCTCGACGTGGTGCGCGTCGAACTGAAACTGCAAGCGGTCGCTGGTCATCCACTTGAAGCGCAGGTCTTGCATCCACTCTCGTTCGAGCGCGAAAACCGCGTGAAAATCCCAAGCCAGCAGGTAGACGCGCAGCGTAGGAGTGCGGCGACACAGCGCGTCCAAATACTGAAGCAGCGTGACGGGCAGAGCTGCGCCTTCGGCCTCTGGTCCGCGCAGTAGGCAAGCGTCGGTATCGAACTGCCAGCCTGCGAGCAGGATGTAGTCGCGAGCCCGCATGCCAGCGTGGTAGAGCGCGCGGTAGTAGTCGTCGCCGTCGACCAAGAGCCCGGCGGCCAGTACCGACTTTCGGCACCAGACGTTCTCACCGTCGCGGAGAATGCGCTCCATTGCTCGACGTCATATCACTGACGAGCAGTGGGGCGCACGAGCAAGACCGTGAGGCAGATTGCCTCGCGGTCGCAACCGTCGCGGCAACTTTGCGCAGAGGAGCGAGGCGCGCCCGGGGCTAAGCTCCCCGTCAGGCGATCGACCAGCCGAGATGAAGCAAGACATAGAACACCGCCAGTTTCGGGATACGGAGCAGCGCCAGCAGCGCCAGAAATTTCAGCGGCATGCGGTTCAGCCCGGCCAAGTAGCAGAGCATCGAGAACGGTATGGGCAAGAGCGTGAGCAGAAAGGCTGCGGCGTAGCCACGGCGTTCGAACGAACGTGCCAAGGCGCGTCGCAAGCCCTGCGTTCTCTGCGAGATCCAGCGCAGCCGCGACAGGCGCTCCGAGATCGCGTAGCCGATGATTCCAGCCAGCACCGACGCCAGAGCGATGGCCGTGAAGCCATGCGAGAGGGGCGTGCGCGAGGCGATCGCGAGCAGCATGTAAAACTGCGGAGGAACCGGGAAATACAAGCCGTCGGCCAGCAGCGTACCGAGCGCCATGCCCGCTACGCCGAAGCGTTCGACGAAGTCGCGCGCCGTCGCCTCCGCGCTCGGGCGGAGGAAGTGCGCCGCCACGCCAGTTGCCAAGAGCATGACGACTAGCAAGAGCGCGAACCGCCTTAGCAACCGTCCAACGTCGCTGACGTCGTCGGGCGCTCCCGCGGAGTCGGTGACGTCGGTCACGCCTGGCGCCTCATCGGTGCGCTCCGTGACCGTCATGACCTACAACGTGCACAGCTTCTTGGGCACCGATTCGGTCTACGATCCGGATCGCACCGCGGCTGTGATCGTGGACTCGGGCGCCGAAATCGTCGCCTTGCAGGAGGTCGATTTTGGGCGGGGGGCGCGCGCCGAGCCGTCGGCGATCGAACGGCTGGCGCGACGCTTGGGAATGAGCGTCCACTTCACCTTTACGCGCGACGGCAAGAATGGTCACTTTGGCAACGCCGTGCTGAGCAAGCACGACCTGCAGTTGGTCGCCGAAGGACCGTTGCCCCGCCGGCGTGATGAAGCGCGCGCGGTGCAGTTGCTGCAGGTCGCCGCGGGAAACCTGCAGTTTCACTTGATCAACACGCACTTGAGCGTGAGCGGGCGGGAACGAAAGCTGCAGGTGCAGGCGCTGCTCGGCGCCGAGTGGGTGGCGAAAGCGGGCACCGACCTGCCGTTGGTGATCTGCGGGGACTTCAACGCATCGCCATTCTCGGGTGTTTACCGCAAGCTGACCCAATCGCTGCTCGACGTGCAGGGTGGCCTTTTCGCGAGCCGCGGCACCTGGCCGTCGCGCTTCCCGTTTTGGCGGATCGACCACATGTTCGTCAGCCCATCGATTGCGGTGCAACGCTGCGTGGTCTTGGATCGTCGCGCCGCACGCACGGCCTCGGATCATTTGCCGCTCTTGGCGGAGCTGGTGTTCGACACGCGCTGAGAGCGGCGACATGGGGCTGTCTCAGGCCCTGCACCGAGCGTGCCGCAGCGGGTGGAGCGCTAGCGCTCGACGCGTAAGCGCGAGACGGCAATGGCAGTCCCGAGGCAAGTTGCGACAGGTGCAAGCGCGCCCGGGGTGAAGCCGAACGCCGCCACCACGATGGCGCACAGGGCAGGCGCCAAGATCATGGCCAGGCCCAGCTGGGCCTCGCGGCGAGCCTCGTGGGCGACGCGCAGCGAATAGGCTGCGTCGCGCACGTCGTCCGAGGCGAGCTGCACGCTCCACTCGGACGCGCCAGAGCCCGCGACCGAGAGCGCGACCGACACGTCGGCGGCCGCCAACGCTCCGTCGTCGTTGGGTGTGCGACCTACGACCGCCACCACGGCTCCGCCGTCGCGCAAGCGTCGCACTTCGTCGCCGCGTTCGCTGGGCGGCACCTCGGGACGCAAGTGATCGATGTCGAGCGCGCGTCCTAGTGCCTCACAGGTGTCACGGGCGTCACCCGAGAGCAAAATGGGCTCGACCCCGACGTCCATGACGTGTTGCACGGCGGCGCGCGCGCCGGCGCGCAGGCCATCTTGCAGGCCAATCACCCCGATGAGTCGGCCGCCCAGCGCTACCAACAGCACGCTGCGACCCATCGCCTCGAGCTCGCTGATGCGCGCTTCGGCTCCTGCAACGCCGATGCGCTCGCGCAGCATGAGCGCGCGGCTGCCGACTGCCAACGGTTGGCCGCTACCTGCCACGGCCGTGATGCCCAGGCCGGGAAGCGGTGTCGGACTGCGCACCGCGTCGGGGCGGATACTGCGAGCGCGCGCAGCGCGCATAACCGCTGCGGCAGCGGGGTGCTCGGTGCTGGCTTCGGCGCCGGCCGCGAACGACAGCACGCTTTCGGTGTCGTGGCCTGCGAGCGCGTCGATGCTCGTGACCTCGGGCTCACCGAGCAGCAGCGTGCCGCGCGCGCAAAAGGCGACGCTCGACACTCTGCCGGCGCGGTCCAGCGCCTCGGCCGAGCGAAACGCGACGCCGCGTCGTAACGCCGACAGTACGGCGCGCATCAGCTGCAGCGAGCCGACCTCGGCCACGCCCGCCTGCGCCAGCGCCGCAAAGCTCGCTATGCCGAGCAGCAACACCGCGGGGCTGCTGCCCGCGCCTGCGAACGCCAGCAAGGCCGCGAAGCCCGCCACGAACGGCGCCGCTTTCTCGGCCAGGTTGCGTCCGAGGCGCGCCGGCTTGCCGTGCAGATCGGCGCGACGGCGCGGGTCGTGGGTGAGGCGGATCCAGGCGCGGTCGTAACCGGCCCAGCCGACGATGGCGCGCAGAGTGCCGTCGATGACGGTCGCGCCCGCTACCAAGCTGTCGCCTTCGCGTCGCTCTACCTGCTGTTTGGCACCGAGCCACGGCAGCACGTGGGCGCTGCCCGCGGTGACCGTGGCGTCGACGGGCAGCACGTCGCCCGCTTCGACGACGATTTCCTCACCTGGCCGCAAATCCGCCGCGTTGGTGACCGCGACCTCGCCGCCCGCGATGATGCGCCGGCCCGGGCGGTCGAGATCGGCGAGCAGCTGTTGGCGCTCGAGCTCGAGCGGGCGCCGCGCGCGCCGCACGAACAGCAGGCTCAGCGCCGCGCACAGCGTGACCACGCCCGAGAGCCCGATCGCGCTTTCGGCTTCCGGCTGTTCCGAGAGACGCAGCCCAATGGCCGCCGCGACCGCGACGACCGGTCCGCATAGCGTGGCGAGAGGATGCAGCTCGGTCGCGTTGCGATGCCCCATCGCGCACTCGGCGACGAGCGCAGCCGTGGCGACGGCGGCGACGACCAGGCGTGCGGCCAGCGAGAGCTCGGAGCTGCCCGTGAGCAGCAGCACCAGCGATAGCGTGGCGCCCAGCACCGACAGCGAGAGCAGCAGCGTGCCGGCGTCGACCGACAGCGACGGATCTTCGACGCCGGGGTGCGCGACCTCGGGCGGCACGTCGGTGTCTGGCTCGCGCAGACCCGCGCCCGCTGTGTCGACGGCTGTGCTCGCGTCAGCGAGGGCGGCGGGCGCTTCGGGATCGTCAGGAAGGCTCTGCTCCCAGCTCGGATCTTCGAACGACGGCAGGGGCGCCTCCGCCGCCGGCGGGCCCGGAGACAACTTGGGTCGGGCTTGCGAACGCGCGGGCTCCCCGGTGCGGTACTTTTCCTCGCAGCTGGGGCTGCAAAAATACCGAAATTGCTCGTCGAAATGCGCGACGCGCGGCGCCCGCAGCGGATCGACCGGTGCTCGACAGCTCGAGCACGGCAGTGTCTCCGCCGCGGCGCTCATGGCCAGGCGCCGAGCACTCGGTCGAGCACGTCGAGCGCGCCCGTCAGCTCCGCCGAGGTGATGGTGAGCGGCGGCGTGAAACGTAGGCCCTGACCACCCGCGATGGTGAGCAGCACGCCCTCTTCCTGCAGCTTGGTCATCATGGCGCGGGCGTCGACTTCGTCTTTGAGCAGCAGCGCTTGCAAGAGGCCGGTGCCGCGCGAGCCTGCGACCAGCCGCGAGTGCTTTTTGCTCAGCTCGGCGAGGCGTGCGGCAAGCTGCGCGCCGCGTTCTTTCACGACTTCGAGCAGGTCTTCTTTGTCGAGCGTTTCGAGCACGGCCAGCGCTGCGGCCGACGCCAGCGGGTTGCCACCGAAGGTGGAGCCGTGGCTGCCGGGCGGCAATGCATCGGCCAGCGACGCGCGGCACAGCATGGCGCCGATCGGCACGCCGCCCGCCAAGCCTTTGGCGAGCGAGATGGCGTCTGCCTTCACTTCGTACTGCTGAAAGCCCAAAAAGGTACCGGTGCGGCCAATACCGGTCTGAATTTCGTCGCCGAGCAGCAGCGCGCCTGCGTCGTCGGCGATGTCGCGCAGCTCTTGCAAAAAGCCGGGGGGCGCGGGCAAGACGCCGCCTTCACCTTGAATCGACTCGACCAAGATGGCCGCCACGTCCGGCCCCATTTCTTGGCGCACGCGCGCGATGTCGCCGTACGGAACGTGCGTGACACCCGGCAGCGGACCAAAGCCTTCGCGGTACTTGGGCGTGCCGGTCGCGGCCAGCGCGCCCAGCGTGCGACCGTGGAACGCGTTGTCGAACGCGATGATGCGCAAACGCTCCGGCTCGCCCTTGGCCCAGAAGTGGCGGCGCGCCAGCTTGATGAGCGCCTCGTTCGCCTCGGTGCCCGAGTTGCAGAAGAACGCGCGATCCATACCGGTCAGGCGCGTCAGCTTGGCCGCGAGCTCGACGTTGGGCTGGTTGTAGAAATAGTTGGAGAGGTGAATCAGCTGCTTGGCCTGCGCCGAAATGGCCGCAACCAGCGCCGGGTGCCCGTGCCCGAGCGTGCTCACCGCGATGCCGCCGAACAGATCGAAGTAAGCCTTGCCTGCCGCGTCCCACACGCGCGAGCCCTCGCCGCGCACGATCACGAGCGCCGGCTGCCGGTAGTTTTGATAGAGGTGGTCGCGACCGAGCTTGACGAGTTCGTCTTGGGACATCGTTAGGGCCGGCTCTTTTATCACACCCCGCCCGCCAGTCCCGCCCCATCTCAATCCTCTCGCGCTCACCCCCTTCTCGCCCTCCGCCGACTAACCCCTAACCCCTCGCCCCTCACCCCGAAGACTCAAGATTACCTCCGCCGCCTCCACCACTCCGGCCCCCATCGGCTTGGACGTGACGTAGCGGGGCCGCAAAGTAGCGCGGCCGCGCAGGTTGGAGACGCCGATGCTGACGGCGAAGGCGGCGAAACAGGAGGCGTCGTTTTCGCTGTCGCCCAGGTAGGCGTAGGCGTGGCGTACGGCGGTGCTGTCGAGGCCGGAGTCGGCGGCGAGCAGGCGCACTGCGCCGCTGGCCTTGTCGGCGTAGTCGAAGGTGGCGTGCAGGTGCACGCTCGAGACGAACACGCGCGCGCCCTGGGCCGTTAGGTACGCCGACGCCTCCGCCACGCGTTCGGGCGCCACCTGCCGAAATTCACCGATGTCGAAGGTGCGGTCGGAGATGCGCGCGCGCACGTCGTCGGCCGGCTCGAAGTCGGGAAAGCGGCCGGCAAAGCTTTGCAGCAACGTCGCGAGCTTGGCGTCGCGCTCTCGGCGCGTTTGCGCGTCGACGGAGTCGAGCAGCACCACCCGCTCGCCGCGCCGCGCGCAGGTCACGGCGCCGTTTTCGGCCACGATCGCCTGGACCGGAAACACTCGCGCCAAAACCTCGGCCCAGCCAGCGGGGCGTCCTGTCACCCCGTAGAGTGATAGGCCCGCTTCCGTCAGGCGAAACAGCGTCGAGTACGTCGCTTCCGCCAGCCTGCCGTGATCGAGCAGCGTATCATCCAAGTCGAACGCCACGCCGCGCAGCCGTGCGGCTTCTTCGTGGGGCAGGGCCGAGATGGCTTTCACGGGTCAGCCCTTCCCGATCTCGGCGACCAGCGAGGTCAGGTACAAGCCCTCCGGAAAGGCCGCGGGCACGGGGTGATCGGCGCCTTGAAAGAAGCGCTCGAGCACGATGGCGCGCAGCCCCACGTCGGTCGAGCCGAGCGACAACGCGCGCGTGAGCTCGGGCAGGCCAATCGCGGCCGAGCAGCTGCACAGCACCAACAGGCCGCCCGGCTTGGTGGCGCGCGCGGCTTGCCCCGCCAGCTTGCGCATCATGCCTAGCGCGCGAGCTCGAGCGGCGCGCGTGGGAGCAAGCTTGGGCGGGTCGCAGATCACGAGATCGTAGCCGCCGTGCTTGCCGGCGTGGTCGAGCGCGTGCACCGAATCCTGGCACTCGAAGCGCACCTTGCCCTCGAGGCCGTTTTCAATGGCGGCTTCGGCCGCTACCGTGAGCGCCAAGGCGCTTTGGTCGACGGCCAGCACCTCGGTGGCGCCTGCCCTGGCGGCTCCGAGCGCGAACGTGCCGACGAAGGCGTACGTGTCGAGCACGCTGCGTCCGGCGGACAGCTTCTCGACGCGGGCGCGCAGGTCGCGCTGGTCGACGTAGAAGCCCGTCTTCTGTCCGAGCTCGAGCGGGATGCGAAAGCGCAGCCCACGCTCGGACACGTCGAAGTGGCTGAGGCTGCTGTCGCCACGCACGACGCCCTGCCCAGCGTCGAAGCCCTCGCTCTTCGCGGCGCGCTCCGAGGTGCGGTCCACGATGGCACGCGGCCCGATCAGTCGCTCCAGCGCGTCCAGAATCACGGTCTCGCGCCGCTTCATGCCCAAGGTGCCAAACTGCACCGACAGCACGTCGCCCAGCTGGTCCACGACCAGGCCTGGCAGCTCATCGCCCTCGGCGTGCACCAGGCGCACGGCGTTGGTCTCGGCTGACGGTAGGCCCAGGGCCCGTCGCCGGCGGATGGCAGCTTCCAGGCGGGCGCCGAGGAGCTTGGCGTCCACATGACGGTCCCGCTCGCGAGTCAGGATGCGGACCGGGATAGCGGAGCCGGGCGAGTACAGGCCGCGGCCCAGGAAGTTGCCGCGGGCGTCTTTGACCTCGACCTCGTCGCCGCCCTGGGCGCCGCCTTCGATGCGCTCCACGGCCTGCGCAAACACCCACGGGTGCCCGGCCCAAACGGGTTGGACGTGTCCAGGCTTCAGCACGACGCTCGCCACGGGCGGGGTCCTAGCACTTTGGGCGGCCGGGCGGGGAGCTGCTAGGCTCGCCCCAGCGCCATGCGTCGCCCGCCTGTGTTTGCCGCCGCCCTCACGCTCTTCGGTACCTGGACGTCGGCCGCCCTGGCCGCTGGCGACTGCCCGGACGGGGACTGGTTCTGTGAGCCAGCCCCGGAGGCCCCTCCGCCGGGCACGCCCGAAGCCGCGCCGGCTCAGCCTGGACCAGAGCGCGCCGAGCGTCGTCGGCAGGCCCCGCCACCCGCGTTCGACCCGCCGCCTCCACCCCCGCCGTACGGCCCCGACGAAGACGAGAGCGATCGCCAGGTGCGCATCGACGTCGAGAACGTGCGCCCAGCGCGTCCGCGTCACCGGCGCGGTTTTCGCGAATGGGGCGTGAACCTACACGCCAACATCGGCTTGATGGGCAACGACCCGTACATGTCGCCCGACGCCGACATGAACGGCTTGGGTGGCGCGCTGCGCTTCCGACCCATTCCGCACATCGCCATCGAAGGCGCGGTCGAGCTGATGTGGGGCACCGACTACAACGGCTTTCAGCGCTTCGAGCAGGGGCTGATGGTCAGCGGACTGTTCTACGCCAACCCGCGCAGCGCCGTGCAGCTCTACGGGCTCGTGGGCTTCGGCGCTGCCACGGCCTTCTTGGACAGCGGCGTGGCCGCTGACGGCTTGCCGGTGCTCGCGGACGAAACTTACCGCTACGCGGGCGGCCAGCTCGGCTTCGGCGTCGAGGGGCGCGTGACGCGCCATTTCGCGCTGGGCGCCGATTTGATAGGCTTTTTACGCTGGCGGAACGATCGCGGCGCTTCGAACGAGCCCGAGTTCATCGATCCGGTAACGCACCAGACCTCGAACACGTCGGGGGGCGGCTTGCTGCGTCTGGGCGCGACCTTCTACTGGTGAGCGCGCGGCTTCCAGCGCGCCTGCGCGCCTTTCGAGCCCACAAAACGCGAACGTCCCCGGCCCAATGAAGAACCGGGGACGCTGGCGCGAAGACGCAGAGTCTTACTGAACCAGATCTTTGAGAGCCTTGAGCGCGGTCGCACGGACCTTCTTGCTCGCGGGCTTCGCCGGAATGGTGATCGGCTCCTTGGTGAACGGGTTGATGCCCTGGCGCTCTTTCGTCGCCGGCTTCTTCACCACGCGGAGCTTCACGAGCCCCGGCACCACGAACTCGCCCGGACCACGCGCCGAGAGCTGCTTGCGGATGAGCTCCTGCAGCGCCTCGAACGTGCGGCTCACGCTCTTCTTGTCCAGATCCGAAGCGTTCGCGATCTCAGCAACAACCTGCGCCTTCGTCAGTCTTTTCCCAGCCATGCGACCTCCTAGTCTCAGATTCCCAGAATCTTTTGCCGTATTTGTCGGCCTCGGGCTCATTCCCGCGGGAATGATTCCCGCAAGCCGCCAAACAAGGCACGGCGAACGGATAACAGGGATGGAACAGCGCAATCAAGGGGAAAGAAGCAACCCCGGCGCGAAATGGTGCTTTTTTTCTGCGGGTCGGAACAGGGCGGGTGACGGGGTGGCGGCCAGGAGGCCCGTTTCGTCGCCGCTCGGCACGGGTTGCCTTGTTCTATGCGGCGGCGTTGCCTGTGGATATGTGGTGGACCAATTTTCCCAGCAAACCCCCAGGGTTAGCATCACTATTTCGAGCCCTTTTTGAGTTTACGGCGCGGGCCGGGCCGGCGCTTTGGGGCGTCTGGCAGCGGTGCAGCGCGCACCAACTGGCGCGTCTTGGCGACCATTTCGCGCTTCTCGGCGGGCTCGGCGTGGTCGTAGCCGATGAGATGTAGGACGCCGTGCGCGAGCAGGAAGCGCACCTCCTCAATCAACGGTCGCTTACGCGAGCGCGCTTGGCGCTCGGCCGTGTCGAGCGAGATGACGACGTCGCCCAGGATGCCGGCGGGGTCGGGGACGCTCTCGTCCATGGGGAAGGCCAGGACGTCGGTGGGCTTGTCCTTCTGGCGGTGGTCGCGGTTTAGCTGATGGATACCGGGGTCGTCCGTGAGCAGCACGCTCAGCTCGGCGCGGGGCAGCTCGAGCGCCGCCAGCATCTGGTTACCTAACCCTTTGATCAGTTGGGTAGGCACGCTGTGCTTCAAATTTCTTTTGCGGGTAACGAGCGTTGCCATCTTTTTCCTGTCTCGCCGTGTCTCGCCGTCTCGGCTTTCTTACACGACTTTCCAAGCTTCAGGGCGTCCGCTACGTTGAAGGAACAATGGCTCGCGCGTCTCGTCCTCCGGGGTTCGACATGACGTACCGCCCGACCGAAACCAATTTCGGTCCGCCGTTGTTGATTCGCGTCCCGTCCATCTTGTACGCGGTGCTGGCGGCAGCAGCGGTGGTGATGGTGTTGGTCGCTGAAGCAAGTCCTTCTGGTAGCTGGCTCTACATCAACGTCGTCGAGCGCGGCGTGCGTGGCATCATGAGCGCGCGCGTGTTCGCGGGTTGCTTGGTGGTCGGCGCGGTGGCGTCGCTCTTGCGCGCCAACATGCGCGGCGTGCGCATCCGTGGCGACGGCGTCGAGTACCGCGACATCGTCTCGTTGCTTCCGCGCCTGCGCCGCTTCAAATG
The DNA here is from genome assembly GCA_036261775.1 of Polyangiaceae bacterium. Lineage (GTDB taxonomy): Bacteria > Myxococcota_A > Polyangia > Polyangiales > Polyangiaceae > PMG-095. The sequence continues at coordinate 90,654 of DATAKF010000160.1, forward strand.
GGCGCAAATTGACCGGGTTATTCTGGACGCGCCGCGCAGCGTGGCGCTCGATTTGTGGGACGGAACTCGCGCGTTCTTGCCCGAGGTTTCCGACCGGCTCTCGCTGTCGGCCACGCTGGAAAAGGTGGCGCACGCTCGCGCCATCCCGGTGAGGGGTGGCAACGGCTTGGACGAGCTGCCGGACTCCGCCGAGTTCTCGGACGACGAAGACGCCGCGTCCGAGGGTTGAGCCTTTGGGTTGCGTTCGAGGTGAACCAAACGCTAGGCGCCAGGGGCGTTGCCGACGGCTGGTCTGCGCGAGAGCCTTCCTTCGCGCGCCAGCCCCCTCGTCGCTGGAGCCCCTTCGCGCCGAACTTCGTAGTCGCATTTGCGACTGGAATTCCTGAAGGAATTCGAGGGCGCCGCCGCGTGGCGCGCAGTTTCAGGCGCCCTTCACCAAGGCAAGGCCCTCTCACAACCGACCTTCAGTCTTTGGGCGGCGCCGACGTGCTGGGCGTGGTCGGGGGCGTCGACGCGGTGGAAGACTGGGCAGGAGGCGTGGTTGGGGGAGGAGCGAAGAAGCCGTCGTCGTTTTCCAAGAGAACGATGACGGCTTCTCGCGCTCCGAGGGCTGGCGAGTGACTGTCGGCGCGCCTGACCACGTAGAGGCCTTCGTCGCGAGCCGAGCGTTTCACCACGACCTTCACGGCTCTGCCCGAGTCGAGCAGCTGCTTCAAGGCGGCGTCGGCGGTGCCGCGAACGACGGACGGCGGTGCCGCCGATGGCGCGCTGCTCGCCGCCGCTACCGGCATGATCGCCGAAGCTGCCGGAGCCGCGGAGGGCGCGGCCGTCGCTGGCGCTGGCGTCAGTGACGCGCCGACCTCAGTGGCCAGATCTGCGGCAGCTCGGGCCAACGCGACGGCTCGCAGCTCACTGCCGGCGTCGTCGGCGCTTTCGGCGGCGCGGCGCAGGTGCCTCAGCGCTTCGCGCACTTCACCGCGCTCGAAGTCGGCGTGTGCCTGAGCCAAGCTGCTGCGCACGGGCTCGGGGTCGTTGCGCTCCGAGCTGGGGATCACGAAGCTTGAGAGGGACTGAGAGAGGGATGCAACCATGGGTGATGGGACCATTCAGAAATGACGCACGTCGTTCAGTGCAGGCCGAGGTCGTTCAACAGGTGCTGAGCGGGCGAGAGCTGCGGGTTCTCTTCGAGCGCCCGCAGCGCCATGCGCCGAGCGTTCGTCTTCTTGCCGTGGTGCTGCTCGATACGAGCCAGCTGAAAATAGCCTTGCGCGAGGGTCATGGACCGGGCGGCGGCGCCTTCGCGCGTGCCCAGCTCGCGCTGCGCGATCAACACGCGCAGGGCCGAGGCGGCCGTCTCGAGGCGATCGAGATCGATTGCCAAGAGCCCGAGCAAGAGCGCGGTGTCGACGTCGCTCTTGTCGAGCTGGTGTGCTTCGACCAAAAGCGGTAAGGCTTCGCCCAGCTCGTCTTGCTCGAGCCGCAGCTCGGCGGCCAAGCGCAGCACGCGCGCCAGCGGCTTGCCGCGCCGTCGCTCTTTGGCCTCGGCGTGAGTCGTGAGCAGCGCCAGGGCATGCTGTTTTTCGCCCTTTTCGAGCGCCAGCTTGGCCAGCAGCCACACCGCGTCGGCCGAGCTCGGGTCCAAGGTTCGCGCCTCTTCGGCGGCGGCGCGAGCCGCGCTGGGGTTACCCGCGCTCAGCAGCAGCTCGGCGGCTTCCACCAGCAACGTCGCGCGCTTACCAGGCTGGCGCTCGTTTTCGGCTTCGGCGCGCAGCAGCTGCACGGCGCGCTCGACCTTACCGGCCTTGAGGCAGAGCTTGCACAGGTCCGTCGCAAACTCGGTCACTTTGCCGGAGCCTTCGCGCGCCAAGCGATCGTAAAGCTCGAGCGAGCGCTCGGCGTCACCTTGTTCGAGCGAGCGCACGAGCGCGCGTTCGAGCACGTTGGGGTTCTTGGGCTCGCGCTCGAGCCAAGCGCCGAGCGTGGCCGTGAGCTGCTGCGTGTCTTGGGCCTTCTCCCAGACGCGGGTCAGAAGCTCCCAGGCGGCCGTCGGCGCATCGGGGTGGCTGACCTGCGCCTGCAAGAGAGCCAGCGCCTCCGCTTGGGCCTCGGCCGTCGGCTCGTCGAGCAAACGGCGTCCCAGCTCCAGTCGAGCGCGGCTGGCGTCGGCCTGGCTCAGGTGCTGCGCGGCGCTTTGCAGCAGCTGCCGCGCTTCGGGCAACGGTAGCAGGCTGACGCAAGCCGCCAGCAGGCTGGAGCGCTCTTCGGGGCAGGTCAGCTCCTCGAAGCGTTCTGCGGCCGTTTTGGCCACGATGCATGCCTGCTCGAGCAAGGCCGCCGACGGCTTTTGGTTCTGGCGCTGCAGCTCCGCTACGCCCCACAGCGCGCGCGCCGAGGCTTTCAAGCCGCGCGCCAGCTGCAGCAGCTCCGTTGTCGCGCGCTCGGCGGCGTCCCACTGCTCGCGGGCTATCAAGCTTTGGGCCAGCGCCGTCAGCTCCTCCGGATCGCCGAGCGCGGCTTCGAAGCCCGACTCGAAGAGCTCCTGTGCGGCTGGCGCGTCGCCGCGTCGTAGCTTGATGGCGCCTAGCTCGACGTACACCGAAGCGCGGCGCAGCTGCGCTTGCTGCGGCGTTTGGCCGTGCAACAAGAGCAACAAGGAGCGGTAGCACTGCTCGGCCTTGTCCCAGTCTTCGCGCGAGGCCGCAGCGGACGCGCAGGCGCTCTGCACCTCGGCGTCGGTCGGGTAGCGCTTGGCGGCTTCCGACAGCTCGGCTCGAGCCGCTTCCGCGTCGCCCGACTCTTCGAGCTGTTTGACCAGCGCCAAGTGGACGCGCTTGCGCTCGAGCGGGTACTGTTCGCCGTAGAACGCCAGCTGGTGCCGCAGCACCCGCAGCGCGCCTTCGGGCAACCCGACCGCGAGCAGCCGTCGTGCCAGATCGAGCGCTGGCCCGCCATCGTCCCCAAATACCGAAGCTTTGCGCAGAAAGACCTCGCCCGCCGCGCGCGCGTCGTCGGCCGCCAGGTGGGAGGCAATCGCCGCGGCGCCGTCGCCCAGCTCATCGGCCTGCAGGCGCCCGAGCCGCGAGAACAGCGCTGGGGTGGGGTGCCTGGCGGTGGCCCGAACCAGCAGCTCGGACAACTCTTGAAAGCGCTGCGATTGATTGAAGAGCTGACACAGCGCCTCGAAGGCTTCCGGCGACTCTCCGTGCGCTTCGCTCAGCTGCTCGAAGACCGCGCTGGCCCGCTCCGGCTCGAGCTCGAAAAGCTGCCGGTACAGCTTGGTCGCAAGCGGCGTGTCTTGCAGGCGGGCAGTCGCGACTTCGGCCGCTCGGCGTAGCAGCGTGCGACGCGCTTCGGCTTCGATCTCGAGCTGCGCGGCCTCGGCGTACACCTGCGACAGCTCGGCCCAGCGGCTCAGCTTCTTGCCCAGCTTCTCCAGCCGCTTGCGCTCGCGCTCGGCCAAGGTCGACAGGAACAGCTCGCGTTCAGCGTCGAAGGCGCCTGCCAGGTCGCCGAGCTCACGCTCGCACAGCCGCGATAGCTCGCTCAGTAGCTCGCGGCGCTCCGCGGTTTCGAGCGAGAGCTGCAGCTCCGCCCGCAGCAAGCGAGCCGTATTTTCAGGCTGCGCAAGCTCCGCGAAGCGCGCGCGCAGCAGCTCCGCGGCCTTTTTCCCCGCTTCTCTGGCGCCGGGCGTCCCCAGCTCCACGCTGCGCGCGAACAGCCGTTCCAGCAGCGCGTCTCCGGCTTCCGGCGCATCAGCGCGCAACCGCTCGATGGCTGAAAGCGCTTCGTCGAGCGCGCCGATGTCGAGCGACAGCTCGGTGATGCGTCGTTCCAGCGTCGCGCGCTGAGCGGGCTCGAGCCGCTCGAGGCGCCGCTCCAAATGCCGGATCAACGGCGCCTTGGCGTCCAGCTGCTCGTACAGGCGTTCGAGCGCCAGATCGACGCGTGCGTCGGCCGGTATGAGCGCGACGTATTGTTCCCAATAGCCCAACGCCCGCGGCCGATCCTGCGCCACGTCGCGGGCCGCGATCGCGGCTTCGTCCAGCCACGCAGCGCGCTCCCGCTCGTCCGGAGTCGCGTCGATGGCGCGCTCGTACAGCTCGAACAGCTCCGGCCAACGCTGTTCGGCGCTGAGCGTCAGCTTCATGCGGTCGACGGCCCAGCGCGCGCCGGGCTCGTGCTCCAAGAGCAAGCCGAGCAGCGATGCGTCCACGTCGCGACCCAGGCGCCGCAGCTCCGACGCCGCCGCAAAGCCGCCCGCACCGTCACCCTCGGCGAAGCGTAGACGCGTCAGATTTTCCCAAATTTCTGGGCGATCGGGCGCAAGCTCGGCGGCCTTGCCCAGCACGTTCATGGCGGCTTCGGGATCGCCCAGCTCGGTTTCTTCGAAGCGCGCCCACGACAGCAGAATAGTCGGGCGGTCGGAGCTGTGGTTCTCCTGCCACTCGAACAGCCAGCGCTGTTGGTTGCGTCGCCACTCGCTGCCCGGGTTCGCGTCGATCAACGCCTGGTAGGCGTCCAAATCTTCGCTGGTGGCGCGGTCGGCGATCAAACGGCGGTACAGCTCGGCGGCTTCGTCGTAGCGAGTCTGCGCGGCAAACAGCCGTGCGCTCTCGCGTAGCAACTTGGCCGACAGCTCGCGCTCGTCGGTCGAGAGTCGCCATTGTAGGTTGTCGGCCAGCTCCGCGAACTCTTCTGCGGCGCCCGCGCGCTCGGCGGCGGGCGCGACCGAGAGCAGCAGCTCGGTCGCGTGTCGATTGTCTTCCGAGCCGCGCAGCACGATGCCGAACGCATCCGCCACGCCCGCGAAGTTGCCAGCCTCCGCCTTGAGCGCCATCAAACGCGAGGCCGCGTTCACGTGGTCCGGAGAGATGTTGAGCAGGCGCTCGTAGGCGCGCTCGGCGTCCTCGGCTTCGCCCGCGCTGGCGTAGGCCTGCGCGGCTGCTAGCAGGGCGCCGCTGGCGGCCGCCCGATCGCGCTCGAAATCATGATGAAAACCGCCCAGCTTTTCGAGCGCGCGGGCGCGACCGAGCGGCGTGCTTTCTTGCTCGACCCGACGCAGCAGCACCTGTCCGAGCCGCGTCGCGTCTTCGGCTTGGTCGAACACGCGCTCCAGCACGTCGAGGGCGGCGTCGCTCTTCACGTCGCCAAGATCGGCGGGCAAGAGTTGGGCGCCTTCACGCGCTCGGCCTTCGCTGAGCCATCGCTCGCCGAGCTTGACCAACGCGAGCGCGCCGTCAGCGCCGCCACCGCGCGCCACGGCCAGCTGCGCCGATTCGCTTTCGCGCAGCTGGCTGAGCTTGGTCAGCCGCTCCTTCAGGCCAATCGCGACCGGAGCAGCGCCAGGAATGTCTTCCAGCATGTGGATGGCTCGCTCCAGCAATTGCCGTGCGCGCGCCTCGTTGGGCGCTACGGTCGCTGCAATGCCGTAGCGATTGGCCAGCTCGCTGTAGTCTTCAGCCTCCAGCAAGAGCGGCTCGGCGATCGCCAGCGCCCGCTCGTCGGCCGGCGCCAAGTCCAGCGCTTGCGTCGCGGCCAGCAAGGTCGTGGCCTCGTGCTCGTCGCGTTGTCCGCACAGCCATGCGGCTTGCAACAGCACCTCGATCCGAGCTGCTGCTGGAACTGCGCCGAGCGCGCCGCCGTGCAGCGCTTCGGCGTAGGCGGCGGCGAGCGCGTCTTCTTGCCCCTGTTGCTCGGCGTCCTCTTGAAGCGCCTCGAGGACGGGCAGGGGGGGCACGCCAGCGCATAGCTGCGCCAAAGCGTGCTCGAGCCGATCACGCGCTTCGGCGTGCGACCCGGAAAATTGTGACAAGGGCGCTTTCGCCGCGTCATCCACCGGCAGCCTCCTCGATGAGATTTCGTCTGCTGTATGGAGCAGTGTCCTCAGACCCCATTTGCGGCGCGCTTTACCCAAAACGAGGAAAATCGCCGCCGCGACGGATGCGAGGTGTTGCGAGGTTCGCGCGCTCGTGAGATACCTGTCTCAACAATTCAGCGGGTGTTGGAGCTAGTGCTCGATGTACACGCCCGCGTTCAAAGTCTCGCGTTTTCGCCCGTTGTTCTTGGGTTTCTGCGCCAGCGCCTGTGGCGCGCTGTGCCTGGCCACGACGGCTTGTGGCGGAGGAAACTCTCCTTCCACAACTCCGCATGAGCCAACCGGCACTGCCGGCAGCGCTGGAAGCGGCGTTGCTGCGGGGGGCTCGAACCCTGGTGGAGGCACTACGGCAGGTGGCACCGCCAGCAGTGGCGCTCCGAGCACCGCCGGCGTCAGCGCCGGCGGTGTTGCGACGGGCGGCACGGGCGGCACGAGCGCCACAGGGGGAGCCGCTGGCACGGGTGGAGCCGCTGGCGGTAGCGCCGGTTCTGGCGCAGGTGGCGCGCCCATCGTGGTCGGCGGCACCGCGACCCGACCGCAGCTCAGCGCAGACCAAGCCGCCAACTTCACCATCCTCAAATACCTTGAAAAGAAGGGCGCCGTAACCGCGCCCACAGCCGATCCGTGGGATCCGACCGCGGGAGTTGGAGACGTCGCGGCGCTCACGCCGAAGTTCACCGTCGCGGTGAGCGGCGGCACCGACACCACGGTGCAGGCGGCTATCGACAAGGCCGTCGCGTTGGGCGGCACCGATCGTATCGCCATCGAGATCAAGGACGGCACCTACCGCGAGGTCGTGTGCGTGCCCAACTCGGCGCCGCCCATCACGCTGTTCAGCAAGAACACCGACGCGAGCGCCACGCGCATCGTGTTCGACAACTACAACGGCAAGACCAAAGACGCGCAGACGCCCGCCAACCCGTGTAGCCCTGCGATCGGGTCGACCACCTACGGCACCAGCGGCAGCCCCACGGTGGCCGTCTACGCCAACGCCTTCCACGCCAAGAACCTCACCATCGAGAACGACACCGACGAGACCGGCATCGCCAGCAACGTGCAGGCCGTCGCGCTCGGCACCCAGGGCGACAAGCAGATCTACGAAAACGTTCGGCTGCTCGGCAATCAAGACACCTTCTTCGTCAAGTCGTCGAGCGTCGACGCCATAGCGCGCGTGTTCGTGACCAAGAGCTTCATCCAAGGCGATACGGACTTCATCTTTGGGCGCGGCGTGCTCGTCATCGATCAGTCGCAAATCAACTTCATCAGCTCGCGCCAAGGCTCCAAGGGCTACGCCATCGTGCCCAGCACCGACGCGCGTAACCCGTTCGGCATTTTGGTGAACAAGTGCAATTTCACCGCCGACGCCGCGACGACCGCCGGCTCGATCCACCTGGGCCGCGCCTGGGACGAGTCAGGCAAAGACCTGGCGACGTACGCCACGCTGGTGACGAGCGGTGTTTACCCGAACGGTCAGGCGCTGATCCGCGAGTCGACGCTGGGCGCGCACATCCAGGTCGCCGGCCCTTGGTCGGTCGCGGCCACGACGTCACGTCCCTTCAGCAGCACGGCCGGCACGTACCCCGCCAATCGCCTGTACGAGTTCGGCAACACCGGCCCCGGCGCGGCCAAGTAGTCCTGAGCGAGAGCGAATCCGCACTCTTGCGCGACTCGCCCCGCCCCACCGGGTCGGCGGCCTGCTTCGGACCAAGCGTCGTTCGTCAGTTTGCGCGAAAATCCTGCGCGTTGGCTTCGGCTGACGCGCAAGAGCCGCGTAACTCGGCGCGCGACTCGCGTTGCCGCTCCGCATCCGACACGAGGACGGCCGCAACGTCGCGCTGGTACGGGTATTGCTGCTCATGAGGGACGATGACCGCCGCGGCCCTCAGCGATTCGGTCCTTCGACGGCAGAGCCTGTTCGATGGCGCGCGCACCGTCCTTTCGTGCGAAGGGCTACGCAAGACGTATCGCATGGGGGAAGTCGACGTGAAGGCGCTCGACGGCGTCGACCTCTCGCTCGCCGCTGGCGAATTCTTGGTACTGCTTGGCCCGTCAGGCAGCGGCAAGTCCACCCTACTCAATATCTTGGGCGGGCTCGACGTGCCGAGCGAGGGTCGCGTGTTCTTCGGCGACGAGGAGTTGACCCTAGCTGACGAGGAGCGGCTCACTCACTATCGACGCCGCCACGTGGGGTTCGTCTTCCAGTTCTACAACCTGATCCCGAGCCTTACCGCGCGAGAGAACGTCGCGTTGGTGACGGACATCGCCGAGGACCCGCTCGAGCCCGAGGAGGCGCTCGGTCTGGTCGGGCTAGGGGCACGCCTCGATCATTTCCCCACGCAGCTGTCCGGCGGCGAGCAACAGCGGGTCGCGATCGCGCGGGCCGTGGCCAAGCGGCCGTCGGTGCTGCTGTGCGACGAACCCACCGGCGCGCTCGACTTTCGCACCGGGATCTTGGTGCTGGAAGTGCTGGAGCGAGTCAATCGCGAGCTCGGCACGACAACCGCAGTGATCACACACAACGCGCCGATCGCCGCGGTAGCGCACCGGGTGGTGACCCTCGGCGACGGGCGCGTCCAGAGCGTGCGCGTGAACGCCGAGCCTGCTCGGGCCAAGGACATTCGCTGGTGACGCCATGTGGTTGAGGGCGCTCGACGTCAAGCTTCTCCGCGAGCTGTCGCGGCTGCGTGGCCAGATCGCGACGATCGCGATCGTGCTCGCGGGCGGCATCGTGTGTTTCGTGTCGCTGCGTGGCACCTACGCGTCGCTCGCGACGGCGCAGGCGGCGTACTACGATCGCTACCGCTTTGCGCATGTGTTCGCGACCGCGGAGCGCGTTCCAGAGCGCGTCGCCCGCAAGTTGGAGCAGTTGCCAGGCGTCGACAGCGTGCAGACGCGCGTCGCCAAGGAAGTCACCGTGCCGATCGACGGCATGGCGCTGCCGGCCTACGGGCGCCTGCTGTCGCTTCCCGCTTCGGGCAAGCCGGCAACGAACGCACTTTACCTCCGAAAGGGCCGCTTTCCGAGCGCGGAGCGCGACGACGAGATAGTGCTGATCGAGTCGTTCGCCGAGGCTCACGGTCTCGAGCCAGGGCATCGCGTCCCCGTCGTCGTCAACGGCAAGCGTCGGTCGTTTCGTATCGTGGGTATCGCACTGTCACCGGAGTTCGTGTACTCGGTCCGACCCGGCGCGATGGTCGACGATCCCAAGCGCCATGCGGTGCTGTGGATGGAGCGTGCGGCGCTCGCCAGCGCGTTCGAGCTCGGCGGGGCCTTCAACGACGTGTCGCTCCGGCTCGCGCCCGATGCCTCGGAGCAAGCCGTTCGCGTCGCCGTCGATCGCCTGCTGGCGCCCTACGGAGGGCTCGGGGCCATCGGACGGAAAGAGCAGATTTCAAACAGAATCTTGACCCAGGAGCTCAGCCAGCTCGGGGTGTTGTCGACGATGGTCCCGGCGATCTTCCTGGGTGTGACCGGGTTCCTGGTCAATCTGGTGCTCGGTCGCTTGATCCGCTTGCAGCGCTCCGAAATCGCCACGTTGAAGGCCATCGGCTATTCCGACGGCGAGGTGGGCCGTCACTATCTCGGGCTCGCGATCATCGTGCTCGTCCCCGGCAGTGCGGTGGGGCTCGCAGCCGGTTTCGCCCTCGGACGCCGCGTGCTGGGGCTGTACGCCACGTCCTTTCGTTTTCCGGACCTGGTGTTCCAGATGCCGTTCTCGCTCGTCGCTACTGCGGTGCTCGTGAGCGCGCTCGCTGCGCTCACCGGAGCTTACGGAGCGGTGCGCGCTGCGGTGCGACTGCCGCCAGCGGAAGCCATGCAACCGCCGGCGCCGGCACATTACCGACAGAGCATCTTGGAGCGCTTCGGGCTCGGTCAAGTCATCGGGACGAGCGCCATGATGGTCGTGCGCGAGCTCGCGCGCCGGCCGCTTCGTACGCTGTTTTCCTCGCTCGGCATCGCTGGCGCCGTTTCGCTCCTCATTCTGAGCCACTTCGGGCTCGACTCGCTGCTCAGCTACTTCGACAACACGTTCCTGCGGGAACAGCGCCAGGACCTGGCGGTCACGTTCGCTCGACCGGTTCCACCGAGCGTGGTCGGAGAGCTCGGGCGTCTGCCTGGGGTGTTGCGCGCGGAGGGGTTGCGCTTGGCGCCCGTACGCGTGACCTTCGGGCATCGCTCACGCGACTCTGTGATGATGGGGCTGCCCGAAGAGAGCACGCTGCGCCGGCTCGTCACCCGGGGAGGCTCCGAGGTGAGCGTGCCAGACGACGGCGTCGTGCTCACGAAAACCCTCGGCGACGTGCTGGGGATTCGCGTGGGGGATCGTCCCGCATTCGAAGTCCGGGAGGGCGAGCGTCGTACCATCTACCCCGTGGTCGTGGGGTTCGTGGACGAGTCGATCGGGATGTCGAGCTACCTGCGCGCTGGCGCCCTCGCCAAGCTCGAAGGGGACCTGGGCGCCGTCTCGACGGTGATGCTGGCCGTGGATCCGCTGCACATCGACGAGATCGAAGCAGACTTGCGCCGCTCACCCCACATCCTCGACGTGTCGGACGCGAGCCACGACATGGAGCGACTGCTCGAGCTCAACCAGTCGATCATGAACGTGTGGACGGCCATTTCCATCGTGCTTTCAGCGGGCATCGTGTTCGGGGTCGTCTACAACAACGCGCGCATCGCGCTCGCCGCGCGCAGTCGCGAGCTCGCCAGCTTGCGGGTGCTCGGCTTCACGCGACGAGAGATCTCCGGCATCTTGCTGGGCAGCCAGATCGTCGAGGTAGCGCTCGCGGTGCCCGTGGGGCTGTGGCTCGGTGCGGTCTGGGCCGAGCAGTTCATGCAAACGGTCGATCAGGAGACGTTTCGCTGGGCCGTGCACATTGCCCCCAGCACCTACTTGCTGTCGGTCACGGTCACCGTGCTCGCGGCGGCGGCCAGCGCCCTCTGGGTGCGCCGCAGCTTGGACACGCTGGACCTGGTCAGCGTCCTGAAAGCCAGAGAGTGAGAGGAACCATGCAGTCGGCATCACCAACCACCGAGGTCGAGTCCGCGCCCGTCGCCGGCACCGTGCGCCCGCCGCTCGATGCCGAGCGTCATCGAGCGCGTGAACGTCGGCGCACCTGGGCGAGGAACCTGCGCTACGGGGTGCTCGCGCTCGCGATCGCCGGGGGCGCGGTGGGTGCGCTCTCGGCATTGCGGCCGCAGCCGGTACCCGTGGACGTCGCGTCCGTATCGCGCGGCTCGCTCGTGGTGGCCATCGAGGAGAACGGCATCACCCGCGTGAAGGACCGGTTCGTCGTGTCGGCGCCGGTCACCGGCAGCCTTTCGCGGCTCCGCCTCGAGCCGGGCGACGCGGTGAAGGAGGGCGACGCGCTCGCGGAGATCGCGCCAGCCCTTTCCCCACTGCTGGACGAGCGGACGCGCGCCGAGCTCAGGGCGCGCCTCGGTGCGGCGCTGTCGGCGCTCGGGCAGAGCGAGGCTCAGGTGGCGCGCGCTCGCGCGCAGAAGGAGCTGGCCGCGCAAGATCTCGCGCGCGCTCGGACGCTCCACGCATCGGGCGCGATACCCTCGCAGCAGGTCGAGCTCGCCGAGTTTTCCGCGCGCATGCGGGGTGAGGAGCTGTCTTCCGCCGAGTTCGGGCGCAAGATCGCCATCGAGGAGGTTCGCATCGCGCGGGTAGGCTTGGAGGGCGACGGCGCTCGCGCTGCGGGCGACCGACACGTCGACGTGGTTTCGCCCATCTCGGGTCGCGTGCTGCGCGTGCTCCAGCGTAGCGCGGGAGTCGTCCAGGCATCGACCCCCCTCGTCGAGGTGGGCGACCCGGCGGCGCTCGAGGTCGTGGTGGACCTGCTGACCACGGACGCCGTCCACGTGGCTCCGGGGACTCCCGTGGTGATCCGAGGCTGGGGCGGCGAGCACTCGATCGAGGGGAAGGTGCGCCGCGTCGAGCCGTCCGCCTTCACGCGACCGTCCGCGCTCGGCGTCGACGAGCAACGGGTGAACGTCATCGTCGCCCTGACGGACGCGCCCGAGCGCTGGGCGGCGCTCGGTGATGGCTACCGCATCGAAGCGCGGATCGTGCTGTGGCGAGGCGAAAACGTGCTCAGGGTGCCGCAGGGCGCCGTGTTTCGTCGGGGCGACGGCTGGGCCGTGTTTCGCATCGACGGCGACGAGGCCAAGCTGACCAGCGTGAGCGTTGGGCACCGTGGCGAGACCGACGCCGAAATCACCGCAGGCCTCTCGGAAGGCGCCAGTGTGCTCGTGCACCCGGGCGATCGCGTGAAGGACGGCGTGCGAATCGTGCGACGTTGAGGCCGGCTCGATCCCTGAATCACGCCTTCCTGCGGTTCCCTGCTCGAGCGTCCTCGCTTCAAGAGCCCGCCCGGAGCTCATCACTCACCTGGCCCTTGCGCTCGGCAGCGGCCAGCCGTGGAAAGAGCGCCGCGCCCGCTCGCGGTGTGAAGCGCGGTCCCCGACCGTAGCGAGCGCGCGTCAACGCCGTCAGCTCTGTCTCCGTCGTGCCCAGCCGTTCGATGATGGCGCGAGCCGCGCTGGGTAGAAACGGCGCCAGCAAGATGGCCGTCACTCGCAGCGCTTCGCACAGCCTCCACAAAACGTGTCCCAGCTGCGCCAACAGATCCGCCGCCGCTTCCGGCGTTTTTGCCGATTTTGCGCGGCGAGACAGCGTCCACGGCTCTTGCGCGTCAGCGTAGCGGTTGGCAGCGCCGGCAAGCTCCACGATGCCGGCCAGAGCCTCTTGCAACGCAAAGCCGTCGCAGGCACGGACGACCTCGCTGTACGCGCGCTCGGCTGCGCTCTCCAGGTCGCGGTCGTCTTGGCTGGGCGCCGCCTTGCCGGGGGTCAGCGCCAGGCTCGGGTGCCGGAGCGCTAGCGTGGTGACTCGTTGCAGCAGGTTGCCGATTTTGCCAGCGAGCTCGGAGTCGTGCGCTTCAATCAGTCGCTCGACGCGGAAGTCACTGTCGCGTGTCGTGTGCACGTGGCGCAAGAAATAGAATCGCACCGCATCGACGCCAAAGCGCTCGACCAGCTCGAACGGATCGATAGCGTTGCCTCGAGACTTGCCAATCTTGTTGCCTTCGAGGGTGACGAAGCCATGCGCCTTGATGGCGCTGGGCAGCGGCAAGCCAGCGCTGAGCAAGATCGCTGGCCAGTACACGGCGTGAAAGCGCAAGATGTCCTTGCCTATCAGGTGCTCGCGCGCGGCCTGCGCTCCACTCCAGTAGCGCTCGAGCTCTGGTGTTCTTTCGGGAAAGCCGAGCCCCGATAGGTAGTTGGCCAGCGCGTCGAACCACACGTAAATCACCTGTGAATCGTCGCCCGGCACGCCGATGCCGAAGTTGCGGGCGCGGGCCCGGCTGCGCGATACGCTGAAATCCAAGAGACCGCCGCGCACGAAGCTTTCGACTTCGTTGAACCGCTCGCGGGGTTCGATGCGCAAGGCGCCGGACGCGAGCGCTTCCAGCAGTGGTGCTTGGTAGCGAGACAAGCGAAAGAACCAGTTCGTTTCTCGCACTTCCTCCACGGGCTCGCGGTGTGTCGGGCAGCAGCCGTCTATCAGCTCGGCTTCGCTCAAGAACGCCTCGCAGCCCGTGCAGTAGCGACCGGTGTACGCCTTCGGGTACAAGTCGCCGTTGGCTGCGCAGCGTTGCCACAACGCTCGAACGGCCGGCGCATGGCGTGGGTCGCGCGAGGTGTGCACGTAGTCGTCGAGCTCCACGCCGAGCGCGGCCTGCAAGCGCCGAAAGATCTCGCCGTGCTCAGCCACTAGCTGCTCCGTGGGAATACCCAGGCGCTCGGCGGCTCGCGCGTTCTTCAGGCTATGGTCGTCGGTCCCGCCAGTCAGGCGCACGTCGCGGCCGCGCTGGCGTTGGTGTCGGCAAAGCGCGTCGGCCTGCAGCAGCTCTAGCGCGTGTCCCACGTGGGGCGCGGCGTTCACGTAGGGAATAGCGGTGCTCAAAAATAGCGGAAATTGCTGATTGTTCATGGTGTCCTCGGCTGTTTGGGTGGTGGGGGCGAGACCGAGACAGCGAGCTGCGCGCGAGGACCCGTGAGACAAAAGCAAACGAGCCACCCGCGGGCGGCTCGTGTCGTCGTGATTGAATGCAGTGCCTCAACTCATCGAATACACGGCGACCCGGCGCTTTGCGCCCGGCATGCTCGGCATTCGACGAAGTGAGGCAGTCACGAACAGCAGTGTAGGGCCGAGGCGCCGGGGTCGTCAAATGCGGGGGCGGCTCTGGCCTGGCTCGGGGCGCGGCCTAGCCCGGCTACGGCATCGTCCGCGTCGGCTATCGGAGAATGAGCGGTGGCTGCCGCAGACGGAGCGAAAGGGGGCAATGAGTGCTAGGTTTGTGGGCGTGCCTTTGCCGTCTCGGACCGTAGGGAGCCTGTGGTGTCTCGGCCTGCTCGGCGCGTTCAGCTGTGCGGTATTTCCCGACGAGGCCACGCTACCGGGCGGTTCGGCGGGCGAGGCGGGTGAAGACAGCGGGGCCGGCAAAGGCACCGCCGGGACCTCGGTCTTGCCCTCGGGTGGCAGCTCGTCGACGGCCGGGACTGGGATGCTACTTGGTGGCACGTCCACCGATGGCGGCGTCCCGCCCACCGACGCGGGCGCGCCGCCCCTGGGCGAAGGCGGCACGACGACGACCCCGGGTGGCGCAGGCGGTGCGGGTGGTACTGCTGGAACGCCCAGCTGCGCCGATCCTCAAGAGCGCGTGATCGCGGTCTCCGCGGACACCTGGATTGAAGCTGCCAAGCCCAGCGCTGGCCATGGCAACGACCAGCAGTTGTTCATCATTGGCGGCGGCCAGGAGCGTCGGGCCCTCTTCGAGCTCACGCTTCCGGCGGCACCAGCAGGGGCGGTGCTGCTCAAGGCAACCTTCGGCCTACGCCTCGAATCCAACGCCGCCGTCGGGTTGGCCGAGCGCCGCTTGCAGGTGCGCGAACTGAGCCAGGCAGTCAACGAAGGCAGCGCCAGCTGGAACAATTGGGGCAATGGTTCGAGTCGCAAGTGGATGTTACCCGGCGGTGACTTTGGCCCCGTGCTCGCGAGCACTCGCGTCCCGGCCAGCACTGGGGACGGCCCTGTGACGTTCGACGTTACCGCCCCGGTAGCCCAGGCCTTCGCAGCCGATCCGGTCGTGCTGTCATTCATCGTGATGGAAAACGGCGCTCCGCCGGCCGCGCCCGCGGAGCTGGCGTTTACGTCGAGCGAGGGGGATGCTTCCGGTGTCCCAACGCTGACTCTCCAGTACTGCGAGCCATGACTGAACCCGCCGCCCTCGCCGCCGAAGAGGCCGTAGGCCCGCCCAGCGACTGGATGCGGCGTCGACGTTTGGGGCAGCCGCTCGGGCGCTACGTGCTGGGCACGCTGCTCGGCGCAGGCGGCGCTGCGTCCGTTTACATGGCGCGCCTCGACGGTCCGCACGGCTTCGATCGCGTCGTGGCCATCAAGCTCGTGCACGAGCACTTGATGGGCGATCGCGACTTCATCGCCATGTTCTTGGACGAAGCCACCCTCGCGTGTCGGCTGCAGCACCCGAACATCGCTCACTGCTACGAGCTCTGCCAAGACGAGCAAGCGCTGTACTTGGCCATGGAGTACCTGCAGGGCCAGCCGCTTTCGCGCCTCTATCAGCGCGCCCAAGAATGGCGGCAGCCGCTGCAGTACGCGCTCGTCGCCTGGATTGGCGCACGCGCCGCCGACGCGCTCAACTACGCGCACGAGCTGCGCGACGACGCGGGCAAGCCGCTCGGCATCGTTCACCGCGACGTCAGCCCCGACAACCTGTTCATCACCTACGACGGTCAGGTCAAGCTGCTCGACTTCGGCATCGCGCGCGCCGCTGGCCGCCGCTCGCAAACCAACCTGGGCCAGCTGAAGGGCAAGTTCCGCTACATGGCGCCCGAGTACGCCATGGGGCTCGAGTTCGACGGCTCGCTCGACATCTTCGCGCTGGGCGCCACGCTGTACGAAGCGGCGCTGGGCATTCCGGCGTTCGGTGGTGACGAGCAAGCGGCGCTGCGCAAGATCGTCGGCGGAGAGCTGGCCAATCCCCGCGAGGTGCGCCCTGATTTTCCCGCGCCGCTTTGGAAGGTGCTCGAGCAAGCGTTGGCGTCGCGTCCGGAGCAGCGCCTGCGCCCGGCGGCTCAGCTGGCGCGTTCACTCGACGGCGTTTCGGGCCTCTCGCCCGCTCAAGGCCGCGCGCTGCTCAGCAGCGTCATGCGCCGTCTCTTCCCGGACGAAATGGGCGCCGAGTCGAGCGACATCGCCGAGCTGCGCCGCCTGAGCCGCACCCCGGAAGAAGCCACGGCGCAGGGGCACGTGGTGAGCCGTGTGACGGCTGAAAAGCCGCGCCCACGCTTGAGCTCGGTGGCTTGGGCGCTGGGCGCCGTGGCGGTGGTGGGCGGCTTGGTCGCGCTGGCTCGAAAGCCTGAAACACCCGCTCAGGCGCCGCGTGCGGTAGTGGCCGCGCCCGCGCCAGGAGCGCACGAAGCGCACCACGACGTCGAGATTGGCGTGCAGGTCAGCCCCGCGGGCGTTGCGGGGCTCGAGCTGTCGATCGGCGGCGTGCGGGTTTCGGCGGCAGCGCCGCATCGCGTGGTGCCGCGCGCCGAGGCGCCGCTGAGCGTGAAGGTCAGCGCGCCCGGTTATCGAAGTGTCGAGCTTCCGGTCGTACCCGATCGCGAGCGGACGCTGATGGTTTCCCTCATCGCCGACGTGCCGGCTGTTCGCGCGGCCGATTCGCGGGCCAAGTCCAGCGCCACACGCGCGCCTGCTGCGGCGCCCAGTGGCGTGATTCGCCGCTACCCGTTCTGAGCAGCGGTCAGACGGCGCAGGTCGTGGTACTGATCGGCCCGTGCTGGTTGCTTGGCGTCGAGGTTTTAGCGGGCTGCTCGTACCGCTCCTGCTGGCGACCCCCACGCACGCGCAAGAAGCCGCTGCTCCGGCTGCCCCCACGGCGACCGATTGCCCCGAGCAAGACGCCACGGTCTGCGGCCGCCGCCACTTCGAAGCCGGCACGCAAGCCTTCGAGAAGGGTGACTTTGACGCCGCCGCTGCCGCGTTTCAGCTCGCGCTCTCCGAGCGCCCGCACCCGGTCATCCGCTTCAATCTGGGCCTCACCTTCGCCAAGCTCGGTCGCCCCAGCGCCGCCATCGAACAGCTGGCGCTCGTGCAGACCGACCCGGTCGCCGACAAGGACTTGCGAGCGCGCGCCGAAAAAGAGCAACGCAGCGCCGCTCAGGCGCTTTCGCGCGTCACATTTCGGCTCGCTGATCCCAGCCGTGAAAGCGTTGAGCTCGACGGCAAGCCGATGCAGCTGGCCCCGCAGGGAGAGCTGGCGCTGGACCCCGGCAGCCATCACGTGCGGGTGATCTCGGGCAGCTCCGTCGTGCTCGATCAAGAGCTGGATCTGAGCCCGGGAGAGCGCGTCGAGCTACGCGTCGGTGAACGCTCGCGCCGCATCGACGTCGTGGTCGTGCCGGACGCGCCAGCCAAGCCGGGCGCGGCAGCTCAGCCGGGCGACTCAGGTAGGGCAACCCGAGCAGATGAGTCCAACGCCAAGCTGTCGCCGGTTTGGCTCTACGCTGGCGCAGGCGTCACGTTGGCGCTCACGGGCGCCACCGTGTGGAGCGCGCTAGATACGAAGAGCGCCCTGTCCGATTACGAAAAGGACCTACCAGGGCTCACCCAAAAACAAGCCGACGAGCGCGTGCGGGACGGACATTCACGCGAGCTCCGCACCAACCTGCTGCTCGCTGGCACGCTGCTGTGCGGTGCTGGCACCGCGGTGCTCGGCATCTGGTTCGTCGATTTCGGCGGTCACGCTCAGGCCAGCGTCGGGTTCGCGCCCAACGCCGTCACCGTGTCAGGCCGCTTCTAGCGTTTCTCTTCGGACAGAAAGCGTAGCCGCTCCACGCGGCGCCGCTCGTCCATGTCCAGCTTCTCCAGCCGGTCCCTGAGGCTCTCGACGTAGTAGCCGAGCAGCATGCGATCGAAATCGAGCTTGGACGCCGCGTCTTCGAACGAAGCCAGCGTTACCGCGCTCATCACCAGGCGCGCCGAGAGGTGCAGCTCGACCACGTAGTCAGCCCACAGCGGCAGCTTCGTCCAGCGCGCCAACGTGAGCGCGTGATGCGCCGCCGAGCCTGCGACCTCGGGCGTTACCGTCAAACCCGAGTTGGCGCCCTTCAAGATGCGCTTCAAATGCCCGGACAGCACCTGAGCGGCTTCTTCCAAGTTGCCAGTCGCGGCCAGGCGATCGGCCAAGCCGCCAATCATCTTCAGCGCGTCGGCGCGCGCCGTCGAAGGCACGCGCTCCAGCGGCACCGACACCGCGAGCGGCACCGCGTTCATGGGGCGGCTCGGAGTCCTTGTCTTTGACCGCGCACCTACCGTCTCCACCGGGTTCACCAGCGGCGTGACGCGCTCGCCCGGCGACGACGACACTGCACGCGCCGCGCGGATACGCATCAAGCTCGAGTCGCGCGTCTCGAACAAAGAAAACTCGGTCGTGCCGATCAGGATGCGATCGCCTTCGCACAGCACGGTGCTGTGGCCCACCTTGACGCCGTTCACGTAGACGCCGTTGGTGCTGTGCAAGTCTTCCACCACCACGCCTTCGCCTTGCACGCTGATGCGCGCGTGCATGCGGCTGACGAGCGTGTCGGTCAATAGCACGTCACACTCGGGCAAACGCCCGATGAGCAGCGAGCCACTACCGAGCTCCATTTCACCCTGCGGAGTGATCACCGTTACTGGCGCGCACAGCTCGGGGCGCGGGCGGGCATCCCGAACACGCGCCTCCTGCTTGCGTTGGGGCGCGGGAACTACCGGAGTAGCGACGGGCGTGTACGAGGGCACCGTCAGATATTGCCTGAAAAATGCCTATTCGGTAACGGATTTTGCGGGCACCAGCCTGGGGGCGGCCGCCCGCGCTCGCTGCGCCGCGCGCGCTGCGGTCGCTCGGCTTGCTTTTCTTCCTGGTGTCGCTCGCTGCGCTCGCTCCGTTTGTGCTGGAGGGCAGCGCGCATGGGATTTGTTGCCTCAGGGCTTCATCCAGAACTGATTAAGTCATGCAGCGTATTCGTTACGGAGCGTCAGTGGGTGACTTCAATACCTTCACCTTGGTCTTCACACGTTCGCTGATGAACACGCGGTTGTGCGCGTCGACAATCACGGCGCCAACCCCATCGAGTGATTCCACCAACTTCAACCCTTCTTCGGGGCCAAGGATGAAAACAGCGTCGTCAACGCCGTCGGCCGTGGTCGCATCCGGCGCCCAGATGGTCACGCTGCGACAAGCCGTCGCCGGGTAGCCGGTCTTGGGATCGATGATGTGGTGGTACCGCTTACCGCCCACGACATAAGCCCGGGCATAGTCACCCGCCGTCGAGAAGGCGTGGTCCGTCAGCTCCAACACCGCGAAAAATTCGCCCTGCGGTGCCCGCGGATCTTGGATGCCGCTCACCCAGGGCGACCCGTCCGGCTTGCGCCCCGAGCCGTAGAGGTCGCCGCCCGCCTGAGCCAAAAAGCCCTGCACGCCGCCCTCGCGCAGCACGCGCGCCGCCTGATCCACGATGTAGCCCTTGGCGATTCCGCCCAAGCCCAGCTGCTGACCCTTACCGATGCGCACCCGACCGCCGGCTTGGTCGAGCTCGACCTTGCGGTAGTCGACCAGCTTGCGCAGCCTCTCGACCTCGGCGCGGCCGGGCAGCTTCGGTTTGTCCTCTTGCGCGCTGCCGAACTTCCACACCTTCGACAGCGCTTGGAAGGTGATGTCGAAGCTGCCACCTGACAGCTTGCCTGCCCAAAGTCCGCGCTCGACCACGGCTGCAGCTTCGGGCCCAACCTGAACCCACTCGCCAGCGTGCGCGTTGACCTGGCCGATCTGACTGTCGGTCTTCCACTCGCTGAGCAACGCTTCGAGTCGCCGGATCTCGGCGATGGCCTTGGCGATGGCGCCGCGCGTCTGCGCCTCGTCCACGGTCGCGGTCGTGTACGCGATGAAGTGCAGGCTGGTGCCCATCGCTTCGTCTTGAACTTCGACCTTGGTCGGTTTGAAGGGGGCGCTTGGAGCCGGGGCGGCGCTCGGTGGGGCGGCGCTAGCGCTTGGTGGGGCGGCGGCAGCGGCGGGCGCGGCGAGCGGCTGGGTCTGGGCGGGCGTGGCGGTGCCGGCCGAGCCGCTTTTCGTGTGCGCGCCGTCGCAGCCGGCCAGCGCAAGACAGCCGAAAAACGCGGCCGTTCTCCAAAATGTCACGTCATTTCGCTCATTTCGCGCGCTCGCGCTCATGCCGAGTATGCTTACCATCCCCCCGTGCGAGAAGGGAGACGTCGCCATGATTGACCGCGAACAGATCGACCGCAGCGTGGACGCCGTCGCGCCCCAAGTCATCGCTCTGTCGAAGCAGATCCACGCCCACCCCGAGCTGCGCTTCGAAGAGCACCGCGCCGCTGGTTGGCTCGCCGAGAGCTTGGAGCAGGCGGGCATCCCGGTGGAGCGCGGCGTCGGTGATTTGCCGACGGCGTTCCGCGCCCGACTTGGCAGCGGCACGGGTCCGCGTATCGCCATCCTGGCCGAGTACGACGCGCTGCCCGAGATTGGCCACGCCTGCGGGCACAACTTGATCGCCGGTGGCGCGCTGGGCGCTTTCCTGGCGCTCGCCAAAGAGAGCAAGCTGCCCGGCAACGTCGACCTCATTGGCACGCCCGCCGAAGAGGGCGGCGGCGGCAAGATTCGCCTCTTGCACGCCGGCGTCTTCGAAGGCGTGGACGCCGCGATGATGTTCCACCCGTACGACCGCGACATCCTCGCGCACCCCGCGCTCGCCAGCCGCTGGCTCACCATGAAGTTCCAGGGCACGCCCGCCCACGCCGCCGCCGCCCCGTGGGACGGCAACTCGGCGCTGACCGCCTGCCTCGAAACCTTCCGCCTCATCGACTCGCAGCGCGTCCACTTCCGCGACGGCGTGCGCGTCCACGGCTATGTCACCAACGGCGGCCAAGCCGTCAACATCATCCCCGAAAACGCCGCCTGCGAATTCTCCGTCCGCGCGCCCTTCAAAGCCGAGCTCGAACGCGTCGCGGAGATTGTAGAGCGTTGTGCGCGGGGAGCGGCGATGGCGTGCGGCGTGCAAGTCGATCTGTCGATTCGGCAGGGCTACCGCGAGATGAAGAACAACCTCGCGATTGCGCGCAGGTTTGGCGCAGCCATGGCGGCTCTGGGAAGGCCGGCGAGAGAGACGGATCCGCGCGTCGGCTCCGGGTCGACCGATATGGGCGACCTGTCGCAAGCCGTGCCGTCAATCCATCCGTATCTCGCGATTTGCGACGAAGGCGAGACGCTGTGCCACCAGCACGCGTTCGCGGCCTGCGCGGCGAGCGAGCGCGGCTTTGCGACGATGCTCACCGCTGCAAAGGCGATGGCGCGGACGACTTTGGATTTGCTCGAGGATCCGAAGCTGCTCGAAGGCGTGAAGGCGGAGTTCGCGCAGGGGTAGTGGCGGGCTTCGCCGCCCCTGGAGTCGGAGCCGGATGCGGCGACGGCGTCGCATTGGGATCCGGAGTCTGAGCTGTAGTTGCTTGTGCGAGGCACGAGTTGGTGTGGTGGCGTGGTTACTGAGAGCATTTTCGTACGGACCGCCCAGCGTGCTATCCTCCGGGACTCGAAGAAACCGAACGCACCGAGAGGAATCAAGCAACGTGGGGTGGTCAATCGACGGGAGGCTCCCCGAGGATCCGGAACTAGCGGAGAAGCTGTTCACGACGCTGGGTCGAGCGCTCTTTGTCGCCGCGTCATTCGAGCGCAAATGCGCGTTCGTCTTGCAGGTCGTGACCGTCTCCGAACGGGCCTCGAACCGAGATGTCACCGGGATGTCCTTCGAGGACATCTTCGCGCCCGTCAACGAGGGGTCCACGCTCCTCGGACGAACGCTGCACGGGCTCAAGTCTAAGGACCGGTTGAAGGACATCTTGCCAGTCTTGCATCGGGGGCGCGTCGCGCGGAACCACATCGCGCACGACACCGTGGCGGAGCTTGGACCGCTCGGAACCATCGGAACGAAGGCGATCGACCGAGTGATTTCCGAGCTAAGACTGCAGTTGGATGCCCTCGCTCAAGCGGACGCGGAGATATCCAGGATCGTGTACTGGATCGACCAAGAAGACGAACCGCTACCCGTCTGGCTCGATCGAAACTACGCCGCGAGGCTCGTAGAATGGGTGCTTGACGGCGACGCCAACCGCTTGAGAGAGGATCGCAAGGAACATGAGCGCGACCTGTGGGCGAACGTCCCCGCTCAATCGAAGACGTGAACGCTCTATGATCGACTTGGCAACACCGCCAACGCCGAACTTGCGGGATCGGACCGGTAGTCTTCGTGTTGAATCTAGCGAACCTCGCCTCTGCCCCGCTTTTGCAGTTAGATATTGCTAGGTCGGCAGAATCGTTTGCAGCGCAATGACTAAGCCAACAAGACTCGGAAGCTGGCAATTGCTGGAGCAAATTGGCAAAGGCGGTAACGGGCAGGTCTACCGCGCATGCTTCGGCGCCGAGGTGGCGGCGCTCAAGCTCCTTCATAAGCATGATCGCGTCCAGCGCTTTCGCGATGAGGTGTCGTGCATGAAACGTCTTGTCGGAACACAAGGCGTTCTGCCCGTGATCGACAGTTACATCCCCGACGCACCAACAAAAATGGACCCCGCGTGGTTCGTGATGCCGTTGGCAACACCATTGCTTGAAGAAATCGGCGATCTCGCTGCACCCGTGGAGGTTGTCAAAGCAATTCGTGCCTTCGCGCTCGTACTCGCGTCGCTTCACGGCAAGGGGTTCTCGCATCGAGATGTAAAACCGGACAATCTTTTCAAGTTCGGTAGTGATTGGGTAGTCGGCGACTTCGGTCTTGTTGACTTCGATGGTAAGGACCACGAGACCGCTCTGGGCGAGCGCATTGGTCCAATGCATTTCATCGCGCCGGAGATGCTGCTCGCACGACAACCCGAAGACGGCAAGGCCGCGGATGTCTACTCCTTAGCAAAGACGCTTTGGGTTCTTCTTACGGGATTTCGCTCGCCCGTGCCAGGCGGCTACGACGCGGCGTCACCAACTTGCCAGCTCCGAAGTTACGTCACGCTTCCCCATTCGATCGAACTTGATAGGCTCATCGAACGTTGCACGACAATTGAGCCCTTGAGTCGACCAACGATGGAGGCCTTTGGGGAAGAGGTCGCCGAGTGGTTGCGCATGAACGACAGAAACGAACAAGGCGCCCAAGCTGTCGGTCCACTTGCTCCGGGAAACGAATGGGCGGAAGTTGTCGAAGCCGCTAGCCGCCAGGAGCTTGCACGCACGGCTCATGCGAGACTGCATAACGATACTCGGGCTACCGTCGACGCTTTTTACGCGAGCC
>DATAKF010000163.1:0-2538 GCA_036261775.1 Polyangiaceae bacterium
GGATCGATGTTCACCCACGTCGCTGCGGCAGGTTGCACCAAGGTCATGGTGGTGTTCGGCGAATTCAGCTTGCAGATGTTGGACGTGTTGCACTCGCCGAGTAGCAGCGGGCCAAACGGATTGACCGCCCAGGTCTGTGACTGGCCGGTCCACAGCACCTCGGGGCTACTGCCATCCAGGTTGGCGCGCGAAATGTGGTTCGCTGCGTCCGAGTAATACAGCTTGTTGTTCTTGGGATCGACCGCGACCTGACCGAGCGCGGAGCCGCTGAGCGCCGGGATCGTCACCGCGTTTTTGCCGTCGAGATCGGCGCGCAGCAACGCGGGGCTGTTGCCCCATTGCACCACGAACATCTGGCTCTTGCCGAGCGGACACGCGCAGCCTTCGTCTACCTGGCCGTCGCAATCGTTGTCTTTACCATCGCCACAAGTGCTCTCTTCGGGCTCGTAGCCTGTCGCGTCGAAGTCGCACTGCCAGCCGTCTTTGCCCAAGCAGGTTGCGGTGACGCCCGTCGCGCACACGCCCAACTTGGCGAGCCCGCACGGATTGTCCTGCGGCTTGTCGTCGATCTTGCCGTTGTTGTCGTTGTCGAAGCCGTCGCACTTTTCGTAACAGCCCACCAAGCCTTCGTCGACCTCGCCATCGCAGTCGTTGTCCAGGCCGTCGCAGGTGGTCTCGGTTCCCATCTCGTAGTACGGCGCGGTGCTGTAGTCGCAGGTCCAAAAGCCGGCGCACATAGCCTGTGTGCCAGCGCAAACCCCCTTTTCGTTGCACGGCGTGGCCGGACAGTCTTGCGGGGCGTCGTCGACTTTGCCGTTCTTGTCGTTGTCGACACCATCGCAGATTTCGGGGGTAATGGTGCTGGCGAACGGAGTCAGGGCAACCGTGCCGGGTAGGTTCGGTGCGGCGCCCGACTCGGTCAACGCCAAGGTGCCCGCGCCGACACAAACCTCGTAGCTGCGACCGCCGTCCGCGATCAGCTTGTTGGCCGCAGCATCCACGTTGCCGCTTTCATCGACGTTGAGCTCGAAGTCCACCAAGCAACGACAGCTATTGTCGGGATAGCACTCGGGATAGCAGTACGTGTTGGGTCCCGCGCCCAGCTTCTTGAGCACGTCATCGTACTCTTGGCAGTTGCAGGCGGCGCACGCGACAGGAACCTGGAACACGCCCGTAGCGCTCACGGTGGCCGTATGCTCGAACTTTCCATCAGCGAGCTGCAGCACGCCATCCACCACGATATCGGCGGGGCCGTTGAGGTGCGACGTGGGGCACTCGCTGTAGAGCGGCTCGAAGACGGCGCCTTGCTCGATGCACACGTCCGAGTACGCCCATTGGCCGTCTTTCAGCGTGCCGTTGCACCCCGAGGGCGCCTTGCACGTAGGCTGCACGACCAAATTACCGGCGACAGGATCCGGGATCTGATCACGCGCAGTGCACGCCGTCACGTTCCCCTCCCCGGCTTGGTTGCCCTCACCGCCGCTCCCGGGCTCAGCACCACCCATGGCCGCGTCGCCCGCACCAGAGCTCGGACCCGCCCCCGCGTCGCTCGACCCGCCTTTGCCCGTCTCAGGACTACCAGCCTCGCCCGCTTCGCCCGCGCCGCCCACCGCACCGTGGCCGGATGAGTCGTCACCGCAGGCCACCGGCGCCAGCGCGCCACCGAGCAATAGACCGAGCAGTGAGCGAGGCAGTCTCATCGGACACCCTTTCGAGCGGCGCAGCCGCGCCAAACTCACGAACCTATCATTCGACGAGCAAGGGCGGCACGGGAATCACGGCGCCTTCGGTATCACGCGAATTTGGGGGTAGGCTGCCGCCAATGTGGGTGCCAAGGCGCCGCAAGCTCAACGCCAGCGCCGCGCGTGACTGCGCCAACGGTAACTGCTGCGCCCATGCCAGCGCTTTTGGCAACCCCAATCGCCCCGAGCGCGAGCGCAGTCGCTGCCCCACCAGCCAATGACTCCGCTACTCAGGAGCTGGAGCAGCGGCTGCAGCGTCACTTTGCGCAATATCGGGGCGCGCCAACCGAGCCCGCGCGGTTCATCGACCCCGAGCCCAACGCCGTCGGCGGGGGAACCTAGAGGTGACGGATCTCGGCCGGCGGGTTCCACCAATTGTCGGCTCGCCCGTCGCAGAACGTGACGGGCGCTTCGGCGAGCGCGGCGGGGTCGAGATTGTCGAGCGCGGCGACGTTGATGGAGACGTATTCGGTGGGATTCCACTCGGATGCCGGGACCCAGCCGTAGGGCACGACGCCGCAGTGTTTGCAGAAGCCTGCATGACCGGTGGCGGCGCCGGGCTTGTAGCCGCTGAGCTCTTGCTCACCGCCGAGTGAGCGAAAGTCTTCGGGCTTGGCGCGCGCGGTCCACATGCGCTTCTTCCAGCAGTGGGTGCAGTTGCATTTGCTGGTCCCGGCGTTGATGTCGAGCGCGACCTCGAACTTGACGCGCTTGCAGTGACAGCTGCCTTGGTAGGTCTGCTTGGCCATGCGCGAAAGGTAGCTCGCATTGCTGACAGCTTGGCGTCAGCGATGGG
>DATAKF010000171.1:0-4813 GCA_036261775.1 Polyangiaceae bacterium
CGGGGCTTGGCCGGACACGCAGGTGCTGTTGCCGTCACACGTCGCCTCGCCATTGCAGGGGTCGCCATCGTCGCAGCTGAGTCCCTGAGGAGCGGGGCTGTGCTGGACGCCGCTCGTGGGATCGCAACTGTCGACCGTGCAGGGGTTGCCGTCGTCGAGGCTCGGAGCGGCGCTTCCACTGCAGGCGCCAGCTCCGTCGCAGCGGGACACGCCGTTGCAAACGTCGTTGTCCGAGTCGCAGCTGATGCCGGCAGCGATGGGAAGGTGAACGGGCCCGTTCGCGGGATCGCAGGCGTCCGACGTGCACGGATTGCCGTCGTCCACCGCGGGAGGAGCGCCGAGCGAACACGCGGCGTTCGCGCTACACGTCCCGACTCCATCGCAAACGGTCGTGTTGGTATCGCACGCCGTGCCGACCGGTCGGGGGCTCCACGCGGGTACGCCGTTCAGGCAGACATCGTCGGTGCACGGGTTGCCATCGGACTGGGGGATGCAATCGGGCGTGCCTTGACCGAAGGTAAAGCGATCGAGGAGGTACGGCGCGGTTTCGTTGCTCGGCGCATTAATCGCGAGGCGAATCCGCAGGTCGGAGTAGTTGCTGTTCAGCAGCGTCGTGACCGTCGCTGGCACGGCGAGCTCGACGCGGTGAAATTGCCCTGGCGTCAGGCCGGTCAGCTCGGCATGCCCGACGAACTGCGCCCAAACCCCGGCGGAAGGAGCGTCAAAGTACAAGTCGGCGCTGCCGTACCACCACTGATTCACCGGAGTTGCTGGGAGCCGCACATCGAATCCAACCACGGTCGGAGCCGACTCTTCCTTACTGAGCGCCCGGCTCTGGACCTGCATCCACCCGCCACCTTGCAGAGCGAGCGACGACTGCCCTTCGGAGTGCGTGGAGCTCAAAGTGAGCGTTGGCGTCGACCAGAGCGGCGTCCAATCTTGGAGCGACTCGAAGCCATACGTGCGTGCGGTAGTCGGCGACAGAGCTTGAACCGCGCTCCCCACTTCTTCCGGCGCGGTCGACTTGCTTCCGCCGCACCCCGAAAGCCCCAGCAACGCGCCCGCGATCCATCCTGCCCCTACGACTCGGTTCGACCCCATACTCATGTCTAGCTCCGTGACTCTTTCAGTCTCGTTTTGGCTCGGCGTCAATCTTTGTTTCCGTGCGTCGCGCTGCGGGTAGTGGATTGGATTGCGGAGCTTGTGAGTTTCGTGAATGGCTATTTGTATTTCGCCTGATGGTTCGCGAGGCTCAACGCTGCTGTCGCGCGCGGCGTTGCCAGGCAATGGCTGCTGGATCGCCCAGGGCTTCGAGGGCTTGGGCCATCGCGTAAGTGGCGACCGGTGAGCTTGGCTCGAGCTCGAGCGCGCGCTGGGCGGCGCCGATTGCGAGGCGTGGCTGCCCGCGCAGCAGCTCGGCCGTGGCGAGCCAGCCGAGTGCGTTGGCGGCGACGTCGTCTTTGCCGTAACCGAGCGGTGACAGCAGCTCCACGGCGCGCGCGATGTTGCCCTGGCGCAGCAGGCTGCGCGCTGCGAGCACCGTGAGCTCGGGCGAATCCGGAAAGCGCTCGCGCGCGCTGCGGGTGACGGCTTCGGCTTCGTCGACGCGACCGAGGCGTAGCAACGTTTCTGCCAAGCCTTGCGCGGCTTCGGGAGAGTCGGGCGCCACCTCGCTCAGGCGTTTGAACTGGATCAAGGCTTCGTCGAGCATGCCGGCGTCGAACAAGAGGCGTGCCAGGTTGGCGCGTGACGGTGCAAACCCGGGGTCGACCGCCAAGGCGTCGTAGTAGTGACGTGAGGCTTCGTCCGGGCGCGCTTGGCGCTCCGCCAAGATGCCGAGCGCGTGGTGCGGTTGCGCGACGTCGGCGTTCAAGCGCCGGGCGCGCATCAAGAGCTCGCGCGCTCGTTCGAAGTTGCCGCGCTGCAGCTCCAGGAGCCCTTGGTTGACGAGCGCCTCGACGAAGCGGGGGCTGTACTCGAGCGCCAGGCTGAAGCGGGCGTCTGCCGTCTCGAGGTCACCCTTGGCCAGGGCCTCGGCTCCGGCGCGGTTCAGCGCCACGGCCTGAGGGGGGAGGGGGGCCGTTCCAGCGCAGCCCCACAGCGAAAAGCCCAGCCCAACCAGCAGCCCAATCGATCGAAACATGCGGCCCCAGTCGGTCGGTGCGGCGGCCGGTTGCGGAAATCCTGGAGGCTTGCTACCCGAAGCCGGCAATGTCGAGCGCTGAAGAGCAAAAGGAAGCCCCCGCGGCGAGCCAACCGCCCGAGGCCGAGGCCGCGCGCTCGCCCTCCGCAGCGCCCAAGAAGAAGAAAAAGAAGAAGGCCGCCGCGCCGCCTCCTCCGCCCATGACGGAAGAGGAGATCGATTCGCCGTCCAAGCAGACGCTCGGAATGCTCGGCGTCATCGGCATCATGACGATGTTCATGTGGCTCTTCGCGCGAGGCGGCTGCAACTACCACCCGCCGAAGGAGACGCGCGACCCGCGCAAGGTGGAGCTGGTCGACTTGGCGCGCGATCCCAAAGACGCTGCGATGGAGTTCGAGCTGCGCTGGTCGACGAAGCGCTGGGGCGGCGCCTTGGAGCTCGCCAAAGGCCCGATGCTCGACCAGGTGAAGCAGCAGCAAAAGGATTGCGACGCCAATCCGAAATGCGCCCAGCAGGCTGCCGACCTGCGCGGCAGCGTACAAGTCGCCGCCGAGCTGCTCGAGCGCGACCCGATGCGCTCCGTTTCGCGTGTCACCACCGTCGGCACAGGCTCCAAGCAAGCTGAGCGCCACATCATTCGCGTCGAGCGCGACGGCCCGATCTGGAAGACGGTTTCGCGCGAGGTCGACGACGGTAGCTTCAAGCCGCGCCCGCCCGCCGTCCCGCACGAGCGCGACGGCCAGCTGATCTTGCGGCAGCCCGGCATGCCCACCGGCGCTCCGGCGCCGAGCAGCTCGGCTAGCGCCAGCGACAAGAAATAGCGCTCAAAGCTCGGCCAGCCAGCGCGACAGCGTGCGGCGTGAGGGCACGCCCGACGAGACGCGCTTCACGGTGCCTTCGCGGTCGATCAGCACGAACGTCGGCAAGAGCGACACGCCGTAGGCGCGCTGCACGCTGCCGTCGTCGACCGCCACCGGATACGAGATGGGCCAGCTCTGCTGCACACGCTGGGCGGCACTGGCGTCACCGTCGACGCTGACGCCGACGAACACCACGCCCGAACGCTGCGCCTCGCGATACACCTCGTCGACCATGGGCGCGGCGTGCTCGCAGGCGCCGCACCAGCTGGCAAACACCTCGACGAGAACCGGGCTGCCGCGCTGCGCCGCCAGGTTGAACACGCCTTGGCCGCTCGCCAACGGCAGCTGAAAATCCTTGGCCGCGGTGCCCTCGCGCGGACCCGACGAGCCGCGCGTGACCAGCACGCCGAGCAGGCCAGCGATGCCGACGTACATCACCACGTCGGTCGCCTTGGACAGCTTGCTGCGTCCTGGCTTTGGCTCTTGGGTATCGGTCGAGGTGTTCACGGTGCGAGCATTCGCCGCCCGAACCCAAACCCCAACAGCGCTAGCGCAAACACCACCATGCCGTGCGCAAAGCAGGAATGAAAAGCTTCATGGCTGGGGCAAGCCAGGCTCATGCCTGCGCCCGAAGCCAGCCCACCCACCATGCCGATCATCGCCCCGGAAAGACCCGGACTGTACGGATCCGTCCGGCGCCAGGCGATCATGGCTCCACCTGCCACGAGCGCGCCGAAGAACAACGCCACGAGGCCGCAGCCGATGGCGTGACCTGCAGGATAGCCCTGCGTGAACTTGGAGAACGCGAACTGCTCGGTCGACACGAGCAGCAAGTAGCCGACGAACGCCAGCGGCACGCCGATGAGCAACGCCAGCCGCAACCCGGGCGAGCCGCGCTTGCCCGGCGGCCTCGCTAACGTTCCGAACACCAGCGCTGCCTGCGCGCCCAGCCAACCGATGGCTCCGAAAACACCGGTGCGCACGATGCCCGAGGGGCGGTGATCAGCCACCGCGTACCAAAAGTAGTAGCCGAGCACGAGCACGCACAGGCCCAGCGTCAGCAGCCCACGCGTCCTAGCGGAGACGCCGCGCTCCTTGCAAAGGCCCTTTGTGCAGGCGCCGCGAATGGCCTTGGAGCATTCGTCGCTCGGGGCCACAGCGGCTCCCGGCCAAGCCAGGTCTGCGAGAGGGTCCTTTTGAGTCATGGGTTACGTTGGAAGCTGTCGAGCTCTTTGCGCAGCTGGTTGTACCCGCGGTGCACTCGAAGTTTGACGGCTGTCTCGGTCGTGCCAAGCACGCTGGCCGCTTCTTGAATACTGAGCCCCGTGATCTTGGTGAGCTCGATGGCTTCCCGGTAGCTCTCGGGCAGCCTTTGAAGTGCGATTTCCAGCGCGTCGGACATTTCTGCGGGCAATGCGGGGGCTTCCGCGCGTGGCTCGGGCAGGCTTCCGTCGGCGCTCAAGTCTTCGTTTCTTACGGCGGCCGCCCGGCGCTCGTCCAGAAACGAGCGGCGCGCGATGGCCACGGCCCAAGGCAGCACGGGTGCGCCCTTGAGGTAGCTACCGCGAGCGCGGTGCACCTTGGTGAAGGTTATCTGCAGCAGGTCTTCCGCTCGGGCGCGGTTGCGAGTCAGGCGGAGCAGGTAACCCATGAGTGTCGGGGAAAGCTTGCGATATAGCCCGTCGAACGCCTCGGCATTGCCGTCGACGTAGCGTTCCATGAGCTCTTCCGCAGAGGTCGCGGAAGTGTCTGGGCTACCCGGCGCGTCCAAGCCGGCGTGTCGTATACCGGCCCACACTGGAGCGCTAGA
>DATAKF010000180.1:0-2380 GCA_036261775.1 Polyangiaceae bacterium
TTCGCAGGCAGATGCGGGAGTTCTGAGCTCAGCTCCGAACGAGCGCGCCTGTCGATCGATAGGCAAAGCAAGCCGGTCGCGTGAAAGCGTGACCGGCTTTGCTTTGTTTCGTGGCCAGGATCGGGCCGGTTTCGGCTGCTCGGCGGCGGCCTAGGACCTTCGACGCGGTGTGGCGTGATGGGCCTGGTGGAGCGCTGGTCCTACGGACGGAAACAGGGCTACCATCCAATACAATACGCTGTAACTACGGGTGGTTACGCTATAGCCGAGCGCTCGGCCGCGCGCGATCATTTACATTTGGTTTGGAGCGGCGCATAAGGGCCCGCGTCCCCAGCGGAAATCGCCGTCGTCAGGCGATTCGTACCCGCCCCTGACGCGGCTTTCTGAAACAAAGCCGGCGTGTTGCAGAGGCGGGCGCTTTCCTCACCCCGCCCCAAATGACCTGCACCCCGATAACCCTTCGCACACGGCGGCCGCGGGCGTTGTGTGCGCGCACGCACGGTCTGTCTTCATGAGCCTCTTCGTCTTCCCTCGTTGGGCCAATAAAACACGGCAGCTCGCCGGCTTGTTCCTGAGCACCGCGCCTATCTACGTGATTGGCCTGGTCTGGTACGGCGCTTCCCCCCAGACGACGGACGTCGGCTACCAGCCGCATCAGCCCGTCCCTTACAGCCACGCGCTCCACGCGGGCCAGATGGGTATGGACTGCCGCTACTGCCACAACACCGTCGAGAAGGCGTCGCACGCCGCCATCCCTCCGACCGCGACCTGCATGAACTGCCACAGCAAGGTGTGGACGAGCAGCCCCAAGCTCGCCCCCGTGCGTGACAGCTTTGCCAGCGGCCTGCCGGTGGAGTGGATCAAGGTCCACGACCTTCCCGACTACGCCTACTTCAACCACAGCGCGCACGTGACGCGCGGAGTCGGTTGCGTGACGTGCCACGACCGCGTCGACCAGATGGACGAGGTTTACCAGGCCAAGCCGCTCAGCATGGCCTGGTGCTTGGACTGTCATCGTCACCCCGAACCCAACCTGCGCCCGCCCAGCGAGGTCACGAACATGACCTGGAAGGCGCCCAACGGCGATCCTGAGGCCTTCGGCGCCAAATTGCGCGCTGAAAACCACATCAACCCGCCCACCGACTGCTCGACATGTCACCGATGAACAAGAAGCTTAGGGTTGTTTCGGAGCGCGCCGAGACGCGCGCCTCCACCGACACGGCTTCGGCTAAGCCGACTTACTGGCAGAGCTTGGCCGAGCTCGATCAAACGCCGGAGTTCCGAGACGCCGTCGAGCGCGAGTTCGCCGAGCCGCTGCAAGAGCTGCCGCCCGACTCGCCTGCGCGTCGTCGCTTCATGCAAGTGATGGGCGCTTCGTTCTCCATGGCAGGCCTCGCTGGTTGCCGCTGGCACGAAGACAAGATCTTGCCGATGACGCGCCGGCCCGACGGCGTCATCCCGGGCACCACCACCCGCTACGCCACCGCGATGGAGCTGAACGGCGTCGCCGTCGGCCTCCACGCCACCAGCTACGACGGCCGCCCGATCAAGGTCGACGGCAATCCGCTCCACCCCGAGAGCCTGGGTGCCGCCAGCACCTACCACCAGGGCAGCGTCTTGGGCGTCTACGATCCCGATCGCAGCGACGCGGTCACGGTGCCGTCGGTCAAGGGCGGCGCGCGCGACGTGTCGACGTTCGAAGCTTTCGACAAAGCTGCCAAGGAGCAGTTCAAGAAGCTCCGCGCCAGCCGCGGCGAAGGCCTGCGCGTCCTCTCGGAGCGCAGCTCTTCTCCCACCCTGGCTGCGCTGAAGCAGCGCTGGCTAACGGCGTTCCCGCTGTCCAAGTGGGTGACGTTCGAGTCGCTGGGCGCGAACGGTCGCGCCGCCGGCACTGCGCTGGCTTTCGGCAAGCCGCACCGCGTGCACTACTCGTTCAACGAAGCCAAGGTCATCGTCAGCCTCGACGCCGACTTCGTGGCGCCTTCGTTCCCGGGCGGCCTCGCCAACGCGCGCGGCCTGACCAAGCACCGCACGCCCGACCACGGCGAGATGAATCGCCTGTACGTGATCGAGAGCGCCTTCTCGTCGACAGGCGCCACCTCCGATCACCGCCTGGCTCTGCGCTCGGAGCAGATCAAGGCCGTGGCGGCCTACCTAGACGCCGAGATCAGCGCCAAGGCCAACCCGCTGCCAGAGTACGGCGCGGCGCAAGCCAAGCCCGCAGCCGAGTTCTTGAAGGACGCCAAGGTAGAAAAGTTCCTGGGCGCCGTCGTCAAGGACCTGCTCGCCAACATCGGCAAGAGCATCGTGGTCGCCGGCTTGCACCAGCCCGCTGAAGTGCACGCGCTGGTCGAACGCCTGAACGTCGTCCTCGGCAACC
>DATAKF010000199.1:0-9125 GCA_036261775.1 Polyangiaceae bacterium
AACGAAGCCAGAAGCCAGGATCAGCGGGCGTGCTCAACAGCTGAAATGAGACCAATGATGAGCCGCCTTCCTGTTTGCTCGCTCTCGCCCGTCACTCTGCTGGGTAGGGAGGCCCGGTTTCGTTCGTAGCGACGCCGCCCAGCTGGGCGGCGAGATAGGCCTACATCCAACCCAATTGGCGTAGGTCGGCGTGTTCTCGATTTGAGATGGATGAGACAGAAACATTTATCAGCGTCTAGTTAATGACACTCACCTAGCTGCCGTTCAGTGAGGAGGGCGAACGAAATGTCATTGGCGAGCACCAAGCCACCTCCGGCGGACTTTCAGCGCACGGTCTCGGGGTCAGTCGCCAGGGGGACGTCGGTCCGGGATTTGACGGTTGGGGACATCGACGTCGTCTTTCAGCCGATCGTCGACATGCAGACGGGTTTTACGTTTGCCTACGAGGCGCTGACGCGCTGCAAATGGCCGGAGTTCAAGAACCCGCTGGTCTTATTTCAGCAGGCCGAGGCTGAGCGCGCTTGTGGCCCGCTGGGGCGCAAGATCCGCGAGGTCGCCTTCGGGCGCTGCGCCGACGCTCCGCTGTTCGTGAACCTGCACCCGCACGAGCTGAGCGACGGCTGGCTGGTGCGCCCCGATGATCCGCTGTTTTTCCACGACCGCGCCGTCTACCTCGAGATCACCGAGTCGGCGGCGTTCAGCTACTTTGGTCTATGTGCAGGTGTCTTGAAGGAGATCTGCTCGCGCGGCGGCGCCTACCTGGTCGTCGACGACCTGGGGGCCGGCCATTCGAACTTGAAGCGCATCGTCGATTTGGAGCCCCACGTGGTGAAGCTGGATCTCGCGCTGGTTCGCGGTATCGAGAAGAGCCGGCGGCAGCAAATCTTGGTGCGCCAAGTGGTTTCACTGTGCGAAGAGCTGGGCGCCAAGGTGGTGGCCGAAGGCATCGAGACCGAGGAAGAGCTGAGGGCGGTGCTCGACACCGGCGCGCACTACGGGCAGGGCTACTTGTTCGCGAAGCCCGCCTTCCCGATTCCGTCGCCCAAATGGCCGTTCGATAGACATACGCCTGCTGCTGCTGCGCAGTGAGTTCTTGTTCTCCTCCGCGCTTCGCTGAGTGCGCCGCGCGATCCTTTTGACCCGAGGTGCGATCGGCGCTCGGCCTCGCCGAGTTTTGTTCACTGGGTTTTGTTTTTCATTGCCATGGGGGCCGCAGAAGGGTTTCGGCGACAGACGCGACCTGAGGCGTGGGGTGCGCTCGGCCTCGCCGAGTTTTGTTCACTCCGGTCTTCTGTGGAGGATCGTGATCTGCTCTCGCCAAGGTATGGTTGAGGGTGATCTGGCTCGCGCTTTGCGCGAGCTCGCTTTGTGGCAGCCTTTCAGCGTCTTTGGCGCTCGCTCGAAACCTGAGGGGAATGCGAATGGTGTGGTGGTGGCGTAAGCGGCACGCTGAGAACCATGAGACTTCGGTTCGTCGAGGATAGGCGTACGTTGCTGTGGGCGTTCGTGCTGTTTCCGCTTGGCCCCGCGCTTGCGCTGTGGCGTCCGAGCCTTGTGCCCTGGCTCGCACCGCTACTCTTGTACTGCTCGTACTTGTCGGGGGTGCTGACGCACAACCACAACCACTGCGCGGTTTTTCATGGGCGCGCTGCCAACGTGGCCTACGGCGCGTGGCTCTCGGTCTTCTACGGCTTTCCGATTTTTTCGTGGATCCCGACCCACAACCAGAACCACCATCGCTTTCGCAACGGTGACGGAGACATGACGGCAACCTCGCGTCACGCCGCGACGGACAGCTTGCTCGCCGCCTTGACCTATCCGCTGGCCTCCAGCCGCTACCAGGTGCCTGCGCTCGTCAGCTTCGTGCGCGCCGGTTTTCGTCCCGGCTCCGGGCGGGCGTTGCGCATCGTTTTGGAGGGTGCCGCGCTGGTGGCGGGGCACGCTGCGGTGGCCCTTTTAGCCGTCTATTTACACGGTGCGTTACTGGGCACGCTGGTTTACGGCGTGGCGCTCGGCCTGCCGGCGCTGCTCGGCACGTATTGGATGATGCTCACGAATTACCTGCAGCACGTGGGCTGCGACGCGGCTTCACCACACAATCACTCGCGCAATTTCGTGAGCCCGTTCTGGAATTGGTTCGTGTTCGACAACGGCTACCACACCGTGCACCACGAGCAGCCTGGTCAACACTGGAGCCGCTACCGCGCGCTGCACCAGGCGCGCGCGGCGCAGATCGCGCCCGAGCTGAACCCGGGCACGCTGCTGGGCTTCATGCTGAGCCGCTACGTAGCTCCTAGCCGCGCTGGCGCGCGCGCACGCTCTGCAAGCGTCGCTGCCGTTCCCTGAACGACATCTTCACGATGCCGGCGCGTGGGAACGCCGGCTGCGGCACGACCGTTTTGGTCTCCAGCAAGCTTGCCAGCTCGGGCGATGGCTCGATGCCGAGGTCGCCCAAGATTTCGGCGGCCACCAACGCGCCAGTCTCGGCTCCACCCTCCATCCAACCTTGAAAGTCGGCCGAGGTGTGCTCACCGCAGAAATGCAGGTTTCCTTCTCGCTCACCCTCGTGGCCCCAGAACTGCCACTGCCCAGGTTTGTAGCAAGTGTAACTGCCGAGGGTGAAGTCGTAGCTGGGCCAGTGCATGCGCCGCGCGCTGTCCTCCACGTAGAGGTCTGCGACGCCGGGGAAGATCAGCTCCAGATCCGGCAAGAGGCTCTGGTAGTACTCCTCGACGTCGACGTCCGCCTTGCCCACGTCGACGCCAGCTTTTCCGCCCAAGAAGTTGGTCAAGATGCCGCGAGCACCAGGCTGACCGATGGACGTGTCCCACACCTGCTGCATGGGCCAATCGGTCGTGACCGAGCCGCTCAGTTGCTGATTTTCGCGCCAAACGCGGCTCTCGAACGAGCCCATGATCTTGGCGTTGGTGCCGTAGCCCAGCTCGGCGATGATCTGCTTCTTCAAAGCGCTGAGCGGCACTTCCAGCTTTACTTTGCGCAGCACGCTGAACGGCATGGCCAGGACGACGTGGTCGAAGCTGGCTTCGCTCTTGGAGCCGGTCTTGACGTCGGTCAGCTCGAGCGTGAAGCCGCGCGCGTCACCGCCCGTCAGGCGCGTGAGCTTGGTGCCGAGCTGGACGGTGCCGTCCTCCAGCTCCGCGGCTAGGCTGGTCGGAAAGATCTGGCTGCCTTCGTGCGCGTGGTAGCGCTCGTCCGATTCGCCGAAGATCCGGAACGGGTCCGGCTCGTCCGAGCCGATCAGGTAGAGCAGGTTCAGCGCCGACTGCTCGCTGGTTTCGAGCCCGAATTCGCCCCGGTAGGCCACCGTCAAAAGGGCGTGTAGCCCCGGGTAGTCTGCGACCGGCACGTTCTCGTCGAGCCAGTCCGAGAGCGGCGTGGCGTCGAGCTCGTTGAAGGCCGTGTCGTCTTCTTCATCGTCCGCGGCCGCGGCCGCGTCGGCCATGGCCGGCGCCACGGCGCTGAACTGCTCCACCACCGTGGCTTCGTCTAGCTCTTTGCCGTCGATGAACCACAGGTCAGGCTGAATCTTCTCGTCCGCCAACCGATCGTCGAGCTTGATGTCGAACTCCTCCGCCAAGGCGAAGAGCGTTGCGTGATTGGAGTCGATCAGCTCGCCTCCCAGCTCGAAGACCTGGCCGTCGTAAGCGTCGTCCTTCACGCTGAACATGCGCCCGCCGACGCGCGTCGACGCTTCGTACACGGTCACGTGCACGCCCACCTGCTGCAGCCGGTACGCGCAGTGCAGGCCCGCGATGCCGGCGCCCACCACCGCGACGCGCTCGGTGCCGGGGCGCTTGCCCGAATCGTCGCCGCCACACGCCGTGAGCGCGCTGGCAGCCACGAGCTGCAGCGCGCCTGAAGTCAACTGCCGCCGCGTCAATTGGCCACGCCCAGCGTCCAACGATGGTGTGGCAGGATGCCGCTCCGCCAAAACGCGCCCCGCAATACGCCGCAGTTGTCCGAACAAACGAGTCCTAGCCATTGGGGGAGCATCCTAGAACGCAAACTCCGTTTGCAGCAGCTGCGTTCTGGGCCTTTCCTGGAGGGGCGGCACGCGCCGCCCCCTCCGCTGAAATGACCCGAAGTGGACGGAGTCCACGGAGGACCACGGCCCGAGCGGAGCGAGGGAGCGCCGAAGGCGCAGTGCATTCGGCGGAGCCTCCCCCCACGCGGCGACTCTCCGCTTTGTCATTTCGCCCCCTCCGTTGACCCACGGACGTTGTTTGGCTCACTAGCCCTTGACCCGGCGCCGTCTCAACTCCACATGGCCGGGGCGTTTAGCCGCAATTCTGATGAGCCAAGCCGTCGCTCGACCGTCCGACTCTGAGACCACCGCCTTTGGCCTTGCCGCTGTCGACGCGGAGGCGGCACGCCTGCCTTTCGAGCTAGTCGGTCAGTTCAAGCGTCACGCCCGGCGCTACGTGCTCGGCTTTCTGCTGCTGGCCGCCTACCACTATGCCCAGTACTGGCTGAACACCCAGGTCAAGCTCGCCATCAACCTGGCGCAGCAGCACCACGGTGAGCGCGCCATCAGCATTGGCATCTGGATGGTGGTGGTGGCGCTGGTGGCGTTCGTGGTGCGCGTGCTGTCCCGCATCGCGGTGTTCAACGCGGGCCGCAACGCCGAGTACGAGCTGCGCCGCGTGCTGTCCGCCAAGCTGCTCACGCTCGGCCCCTCGTTCTATCGTCGCATGAGCACGGGCGAGATCATGAGCCGCGTCACCAACGACCTGACGCAGGTGCGGCTCTTGCTCGGCTTTGGCGTGCTCAACGTCATCAACACCGCGCTGGCGTTGATAAGCTCCCTGTACTTCCTGCTGCCGACGTCGCCCAAGCTCACGATGGTGGCGTTGATTCCGTTGCCGCTGCTGCTCTTGGTCACGCGCTGGTTCTCGGGCGGCTTCTTCACGCGCACGCGCGACGCGCAGGCCGCGCTGGGTGAGATGAGCTCACGGGTTCAGGCCAGCGTGGCCGGCGTGCGCGTCGTGCGCTCGTTCGCGCTCGAGGCGCGCGAGGCCGAAGCCTTCGAGGTCACCAACCAGAAATACCTGGAAAAGAGCCTGGGTTTGGCGCGCCTGCGCGGCTCCATGACGCCGATCTTGCAGGTCACGCTGTCGCTCGGCGTGCTGGTGGTGTTTTGGTACGGCGGCCACCTGGTGATGACTCATCAGATGGGCTGGGGCGACTTTTTGGGCTTCACCCTGGCGCTGGGGCGCTTGACCTGGCCGTTGATGTCGCTCGGCTTCATCGTGGGCATGCTGCAGCGCGGCCGCGCTTCGTACGCGCGCCTGGCCGAGGTGTACGCGGCCGAGCCAGACATCACCGACGGGCCGCTGCGCCTCGCCAGCTTGCCGCGCGGCCTCGAGGTAAAGGACCTGAGCTTTGCCTACGGCGATCGCAAGGTGCTCGACGGCGTGAGCTTCTCGCTTTCGCACGGTAAGTCGCTCGCCATCGTAGGTCGCACGGGCGGCGGCAAGTCGACCTTGGCGCTGTTGCTCGCTCGCCTGTTGCCGACGCCGGCGGGCACCGTTTTCTTGGGTGGCCACGACGTGTGTCAGCTGCCGCTCGGGCTGGTGCGCCAGGTCGTGGGCTACGCGCAGCAGAATGCGTTTCTGTTCAGCACCACCGTCGGCCGTAACATCGCGTTCTGTTTGGACGATCCCGACTCGCACGAGGCGAGCGAACGCGCGCACCGCGCGGCAGAAGAAGCGCGCATCGCCGAGGAAGTGCGAGAGCTACCCGACGGCTTCGACACCGTAGTAGGCGAGCGCGGCGTGCAGCTGTCGGGCGGCCAAAAGCAGCGCGTCGCGCTGGCTGCGGCGTTCGTCTCCGAGCCGCAAATCTTGATTTTGGACGACCCGCTCAGCGCCGTGGACGCCCGCACCGAGCGCGGCATCCTCGACGCCATCGATCGTCAGCGTCAGGCGCGCTCGCTGATTCTGATCACGCACCGCGTAGCGGCAGCCTCGCACTGTGACGAGATCATCGTGCTGGACAAGGGCCGCATCGTCGAGCGTGGCACGCACGACGAGCTGCGGCGCGCAGGCGGCCTATACGGCACCTTCGCCGAGGAGCAACGCATCGAGCGCGAGCTGCAGGCGTTGGAAGGCGAGCCGGTCGAACCGCCACCGGTTGGCGACGACGAGAAAGGAGCGTCGCCATGACGCCGCCCAGCCCCACCAACGGCAACGCCAGCCCGCTCGGCGACGCCCCCCGGGGCGCTCGCAACACCCGCGCCGCCGCCGCCGTCAAAGCCTTCCACGAGGAAGAGCGCTTCGGCAAAGCTTACGATCTACGGCTGGTCAAGAAGTCGTGGCCGTTCATCCGGCCCCACCAGAAGCTGCTGTGGCTCTCGCTCGGGGTGGTGTTCTTCACCGCCGGCAGCGCGCTGGTGCGGCCGCTGATCATGCGCCACGCGCTCGACGAAGGCGTCGTGGCAGGCCACGCCGATCAGCTGATGCGCGGCGGCCTCATGCTGGCCAGCGTGATGGTCGTCGAGCAGGTGCTCGGCTTCATGCAGATGTACGCGATGCAGGTGGCGGGCGCGCGCGCCATGTCCGACCTGCGCCGGCACGTTTTCGACTTTTTGCACCGGCAACGGCTCGGCTTCTTCGATCGGCAGCTGGTTGGCAAGCTGGTGTCGCGCGTCACCAACGACGTCGACTCCATGCTCGAGCTGTTCGCGTCCGGCGCGCTGCTCTCGATTGGCGACCTGATCAAGCTGGTCGGCATCATCGTGCTGATGATCATGCTCGATCCGCACATGGCGCTGTTCGCGTTCGTGGGCGTGCCGCCGGTGGCGTTTCTGGTCATGTTCGTGCGCCGCCGCATGCGCGACGCTTTTAGGGCCATCCGCGGCAACACCGCGCGCATGAACGCTACGACCAACGAGCAGGTCAGCGGCATGACGGTGATTCAGGCCTTCGGGCGGCCGGCGGCGGCGGCTCGCGAGTTCGACGAAGTGAACGCCGGCTACCGCGACGCCAACAACGCCGCCATCAAGTGGGATTCGATCCAAGACGCGGCCATCGACACCATCGGCGCCGTGTGTTTGGCGTCGGTCATTGCCTACACCGGGCATCACCCGGTCAGCTTCGGGCTCTTGGTGGCGTTTTCGGCCTACATCAAAGAGTTCTTCGAGCCGATCAGCGCGCTGGCGCAGCGCTACACGCTTTTGCAAAGCGCCATGGCCGGCGCCGAGCGCGTCTTCAGCCTGCTCGACGCGCCGGACCCCGACTGTCCGGCGACCGATCGCGGGAACGACGGCGACACCAGCCTGGACGTCGAGCTCGAGCACGTCGACTTCGAGTATAAGCCGGGCGTCCCGGTGCTGCGCGACCTGTCGTTCAGGGTGCCGCGCGGCGAGAAGGTGGCGCTGGTCGGTCCCACCGGCTCCGGCAAGACCACCATCACGGCGCTCTTGCTGCGCCTTTACGAGATCTCCGGCGGCTCGGTGCGGGTGCAGGGCAAGGACGTGCGCAAGTACGACCGCGAGTCTTTGCGCCGCCTATTCGCGGTCGTACCGCAAGACGTTTACTTGTTTCCAGGCAGCGTGATGAGCAACATCGCCGCTGGCGTTACGCCCGATCGCGCGCGCGTCGAAGACGTTTTGCGGCGGCTGGGCGCCTACGAGGTGTTCGCCAGCCGCGAGCAGGGCCTCGACACGCCGGTGCAAGAACAGGGCAAGAACTTCTCGACTGGCGAACGGCAGCTGATCGCGTTCGCGCGCGCCATGTACCGCGACGCGCCGATCCTGATCTTGGACGAAGCCACCGCCAGCATCGACTCGGACACCGAGTCACGCCTGTCACGCGCGCTGACCGAGCTGATGCGCGGCCGCACGGCGCTGATCATCGCTCACCGCCTCAGCACCGTGCGGGCGGCGGACCGCATCTTGGTCTTGCAGCGCGGCCGCTTGGTCGAGCAGGGCAACCACGAAGAGCTGATCGCCCACGGCGGCCTGTACGCGCGCCTGCACGAGCTGCAATTCTCGCGTACCGACCCGGCGTCGTCGCGCGAGCTCGCAGCCTCCGAGGCCCTCCCGGCCGAGTAACTCTGTGGCCTCGGCGCGGTCAGCGCACACTCACGCGCGCGACGCCGAGGCGCTCGCCTTGGGTGAAGGCTGCCCAGGTGAACGTTGGGTCGTATTCGGGGTTGATGGGGTCGGCGTTTTCGGCTTCGCTTTCCGGAAACGGAAAGCTCAGCTTCATGCTTTCGAGGTCGATGAACGCCGTGCGCTCCGGTGAGAACTCGATGAAGCGCGAGCCACGCCACGAGAGGTCGCAGGCAGCCTCGGCAAACGCGTGCCGTTCGCGAGCGTCGATCGGAAAGCGCCGCACCTTGTTGGTCGCAAGCTCGGTGATCAGAACCTCCTGGTCCTTGTTGCACGAGTAGCGCAGCTTGGCGTCGGGCGAGAGCATCTCGTCCGGAATGCTGGGGTCGCCCGTGGGCAGGGCGGTCTCGGTGCCGCCGCGTGGATCTACCAGGAACCAGCTCGGTACTTGTTCCTCGTCGTAGGCTTGACCGGTCCGCACCACGGCTCGCAGCTCGGCGCCGCTGCCGTGCCAAGCCAAGACATCCAGCCAGTCTTCGCCGTGCGCGTAAGGCAGCTGCTTCGCTGGGTCATCGACGCTGACGAAATACAGCGAGTGAAACCAGCCTTTGCCGGCTTTGCGTGCGTGCCTGCTGGCGATCGCGACGTACTTGCCGTCGGGGCTCACACTCGCTTTCGTGGTCGAGCCATGCTCTCCCCAAGGTCCCGCGAGCGGTACGACCTTCTTGGCGGCGCGCTGGACGAGCAGCAGCTGCGTCGGATCGCTACCCGAGAACGTGTTCGGCTCTTTGTGCTTCACGCCTTCCGCCAAACAAGGGTCGTCGCTGGGCGCGCAGCTCACGTCCGAAAGGTCATCTTCGAGCCGTAGCAGCTCCAGCTCTTGCGGCGGACCCTCGAGCGCAACCGAGACAAGCTTGGTGCCCGGGCCGTCTTTCACGCTGTAGAGCAAGCGCGTGCTCTTGGCTTCGAAGCCTCGGAAGGTGGCGTCGGGCGGCGCGAGCGGCCGGAAATCGTCCAGCTTGGGCCCCACCAGCGTGATGCGCGCGTCGTT
>DATAKF010000213.1:0-16430 GCA_036261775.1 Polyangiaceae bacterium
CGATGACCCCTCACAATCCGGCGTTCAGAGAGGTAGTCCTCGGCGATCTGGGCTACAGGACGACCAGCGCTTTGTGTATATGTTTCGCTCCAACCTGGGGGTGTCCCAGGGCGCTAACGGAGGAGCGAGTGATGCCTGGCCCACCCAAGAACATCGACGACTACCTGTCCCGCGTTACGCCGGCACAGCGCAGCGCACTGCAGACCCTACGCAAGCAGATCC
Organism: Polyangiaceae bacterium; assembly: GCA_036261775.1. Taxonomy (GTDB): domain Bacteria; phylum Myxococcota_A; class Polyangia; order Polyangiales; family Polyangiaceae; genus PMG-095. The sequence continues at coordinate 223 of DATAKF010000213.1, forward strand.
TGGCGATCGTACCCGCCGCCGAAGAGTGCATCAGCTATTCGATGCCGGCGTTTCGAGAGCCGGGCGGGCCCGTGTTCGCGGGTTTTCTCGCGACCAAGCAAGGCTGCTCGTATTTTCCCTTCAGCGGCAGCACCCTCGACAGCATCGCGGCGGCTCTCTCGGCGTACAGCCGCACCAAGTCGGGCCTCCACCTCGACCCCGCCAAGGGGCTACCTCAGGCGCTGCTGCGCAAGCTAATCGCGGCGCGACGGGCGGAAATTGCGTCGTACTCCGCGGCGAAGAAGGCCCCGCGGACGAAGAAGGCGAAAGCTGCGACCAAGAAGGCACCCGCCAAGAAGGCGCCCGCCAAGAAGGCGCCCGCCAAGAAGGCGGCGCGGCTGGTGAAGAAACAGCGCTAGCACGGGTGGGAGATGCACCTGGGCGCGCGGCGTTGGCTTGTGGTTTGCGGCTGCTTGCGTTGCGCGGAGACCGCGGTGAACTAACAGATTTGGCTGCTCACCGTGGCCGCGCCTTGCTTGGCGCAGGCTTCGCTCGGCTCGAGAGGGCTTCGCGCGTCACCCAGAAGTCGTTACCCTCGTTGTTGCCAGACGCTTCATTGAAGCGAATGCGGCGCATGTTGCCTTGCTCGGCGCCTGCCAGGAGCGCCACGCCCGGAGCCAGCTCGGCCACGACCGCGGCCTTTGGATCGGGTGATAGCCGCAGGGCGAGTAGGGCAGTGGTGACGTGGGTCGCGGGCTTGCGGGGGTATCCCGTTGCCGCGATGCCGAAACCATCTTTGCCAACAGGCGCAAACCGCTCGGCAACCCACGCATCGAATTCGTACGGCATTGCCGAGAAGCTCGCACCTGCGCCGGCGCTGGTCACGTGAGCCCAACCTGGTTGCCGCGCGAGCACGCGGACGTTGAGGCCGGAGTCGGAATCGAGCTGAGCGATCTGCTTGCCTCCTGGACTGGCGAAGAGAGGAACGACGCCATAGACCTGCGAGGTCTCGCCTTTCACTTCGCCCGTTGGCGAAGGCCTTTCACGCGCCAGAGTCAGCTCAGCACACGCTACGCGCAGCGCCACAGCGGGCTCGCTCTTTGGGCCGCCTTCGCGTTCGATGCTGACTTGACCGCCTTCAACGCCAAAAGCGTGGACAATCGACTGTGGGTCCAGCCACAGATGACCGGCCAGCAGCTCGATACGCGCCGCCGTTCGAACGACGCCCGCGTCGAGATCGACATAGCCGCTCGCCTTGAACGGATGGTCGATGCTAACGCGAGCGCGTTCGCCCCGCGTGACCGGCAGCTCGAGCGCGGCGACATCGAAGTCCGCCAAGACGAGGCTGTGGTCTTCCCCGGTGGCGGCGGTGTAGAGGCGCGTCCAGCCGGTCGCGGCGCTTCCACTCAACCGACAATCTGGCCCTCGTGTCACCGGCCTGCGCGAACGCGGCGCGGCCTCCACGCGGGCATAGCGCCACTCCTCCAGTGCGGGGTCGCGCTGCTTTTCCGGAGGTTTGAGCGCGTCAATGGCTCGGATCTGCTCTTCGCAACGCGCGCTGTCTGCGTTCTTCAGTCCGAGTTGACTGGATAGGATCAGGCACGCCAGGAAGCGATCGCGGGCCCTGTCTGAATCGACTCGATAGCGCCCAACCAAGGCGGTACGGAGCGACGCGACGCGTTCGGCGGGGGCCTGGTCGATGCCGGGAAAGATCGCGAGCGAGGCGCGCACCTCGGCCTCGAAGAGCTCCCAAAACAGCTCGCCCCTTTCGCGTTCGAGCAGCACCTGCTCGGCAGGTGTCGCCTGTTCACGCGCCAGTCCGTAGGCGCTCTCGGCTTTGTCCGTGGCCGTGTGTCGCCGCCGTAGCCACTCGGCGAGCGCCTGGATGCGGGCGTCGGACGGCACGTTCACCGGGGAGACGAACGCTAGCGCTCCGGCTTCGCGGCGCTTGGTACGCGCGTGCTCGAGCTCGGTTTGGAACCGCGTCGGCGCCGGGCGAGCGACTGGGCCCTGCTCCGGCGGGGCCGAGCTGCTCGCCACCGGAGCTGCCGGAGCTGGCGCCGACGCGCAACCTGCCGTGGCACACAGCGACCAAAGAAACGTCTGAACCCGTACCGTTAGCGCCACTCCCGCAAGTTAGCCGTTTCCTTGCGAGCGCGACAAGTCGCATGCGCTAGCCTGAGCGCGATGCGTTACCTGCACACCATGCTCCGCGTTCACGACCTCGAACGCGCCGTACATTTCTTCACGACTCAGCTCGGGCTCAAGGAGCTACGTCGACACCCGAACGAGGGCGGGCGCTTCACGCTGGTCTTCTTGGGCAGTGGGGCGGCCGACGATCCGGCAGAGATCGAGCTCACCTACAATTGGGACCAGGCGGAGCCGTACTCGACGGGTCGCTTCTTCGGTCACTTGGCGTTCCAGGTCGACGACATCTACGCGACTTGCGCGCGGCTGCAGGCAAGCGGCGTCGACATTCTTCGGCCACCGCGCGACGGTCGCATGGCATTCATCAAGTCGCCGGACGGGCACTCCGTCGAGCTCTTGCAGCGAGGCGAGGCGCTGCCTCCGGCCGAGCCGTGGAAGTCACTGCCGAATCAGGGCACCTGGTAACGTCGTCGAAGCTCGGCGCTCCACGAACGTCGGAACGTCCCCGAGCGTGCGCAGGCGTGTCACCACGGCGTCAATCGCCGCTGAATGCAGGCCGCGTCGAGCGACGTCAGCGAAACGAGAACACCCGCCACGTGTTGGGACTTCCGGGAAGGGTCGCTTCCGTAGCCGTTCCAGCGGCAAACTCCGCCACCGCGCTGCTCCAAAACGCCAGGGCGCGCTGGTTGCGCTCGGCGACCCGCACCGTCCAAGCTCCGGGCAGCGCCTGCCACAAGAGCCGGGCGGCCTCGCGCCCGACGCCCAAACGACGATACTTCCGCAGCACGAAAAACTCGGCGACGTCCAGGGTATCCGGATCGGTGGCCACCGGAGAGCCGCGCGTTGCTAGCGCAAAACCCGCGACGCGATCAGCGTGGCGAATCACGAAGGCGAAGCGACGCTCCGGCTCGGCCCAATACAGCGGCAGCTTCGCGTAGCCGAAGCGGCCATTGTCACCCAGCTCGACGGACGGAAAGATGTCGCACACATCGTGAATGTAGAGCTCGAGCAGATTCGACAAGCACTCGGCGTCGGCCTGCGTGGCGCGGTGGAGCGAAACCATGGCGCCCGCACTATGCCTGAATGGCGGTCCTATCGAGAAGCGGCGGCCTTTCGGCTACGATAGGTGGGCGTGGCTTTCTCCGGATTCTCGGCGTCCGCGACGACTCTGTTGGCGGAGCTTGCCCAAAACAACAATCACGAGTGGTTTCACGCCAAGCGCGCAGCCTTCGAGGAGCTGCTGATCGCGCCAGGCAAGGAGCTGGTGGTGGCACTGGGGGAGCGGCTGCGCGAGCTAGATCCCGAGCTTCGAGCGGTGCCGCGCGTGCGGGGGTCGATCAAAGCGTTCGAGCTACGGCGACGTTTTCAGCAGCGGGAGCGAGCACCGTACAACGAGCACCTCGACATTTGGTTTTGGTCGGGGCCGCGCCGAGAGTGGGACAATTCGGGGTTCTTTCTGCGGTTGAGCGCCGCCCGGCTGGTACTGGCCGGAGGTATGATCGAGTTTCAGAAGGAAGCGTTGGCTCGCTATCGTGAGTGCGTCGTGGACGAAGAGCGAGGGGCGGCGCTTTCCGGCATCGTTCACGCCCTGCGCGCTGGCGGCTACGTCGTGGGTGGCGAAAGCTATAAGCAGACGCCACGCGGAATCGCCAAAGATTCTCCGCGCGCCGCGCTGGCGCGGCACAGTGGCATTTTCGCCACGCTCGACTGCCCTCACCCGCCCGAGTTGGCAACGCCGGAATTCGTCCACTTCTGTTTTGCGCACTTTGCCCGGATGAACGCGCTGCACGGCTGGCTCGTGGCCATGCAAAACGGCGTGCAGGGTCAGCGCTAAGCGGCGCTCGGTCGATTTTCGGTCACGAAGGGGCGGCGCGTTTCCTCCAATCAGATCGGAGGTTTCGATGCTGGCGCTCTATCATTCACCGTTCACCCGTTCACACCTGATTCGCTTTGCGCTCGAGGAACTGGGGCTGCCGTACGAGCTGCGCCCCTTGGATTTGGCGCGTGGCGAGCACAAGTCGGCGGGGTATTTGGCCCTGAACCCGCTGGGGCAGCTGCCCACGTTGCTGGACGGGCCGCTGATCTTGCGCGAAGCCGCGGCGATTGCCCTGCACCTGGGAGACAAAGCACCCGAGAGCGGCCTGGTACCGGGGCCCGGCTCCGTGGAGCGAGGGCCGTACTACCAGTGGGTGGTATTTTCGATCGCTAGCGAGCTTGCCGCGCTGGGTAAGATCGTACTGCACACGCGCGTCTTGCCCGAGGCCGCGCGCCTACGAGCCGTTGCGGAGCAGGGACAGGCCGAATGGAAGGAGGTAGCATGTGCGCTCAGCATGGCTCTGGAGGGCAAACCGTTTCTGTTGGGGCAGACGTTCTCGCTGGCCGACGTCATGGCTGGCGGCACGCTGTGGCTCGCCGAATTCCTGGGCGTCCTGTCACCCTACCCCGAGCTGTGTCGCTACTTCGAGCGGGTGAGCTCCCGGCCGGCGTTTCGGCGCGCCTACGCAGACGCGGTGGCAGCGTGACGGTCGTCGAAAGCGAGCCCGACGCGCTCGCGCCCCTGGTGGAGCGCACGAAACAGGGCGATCGCGCGGCGGCTGAGCAGCTGCTCGGCGCGGTCCAGCACGACTTGTTCCGCCTAGCCCTGCGCATGCTCGGGGCGCAGCCGGAAGCCGAAGACGCAACCCAAGAGATCTTGCTGCAGGCGCTCACTCATTTGAGCGAATTTCGCGCAGAAAGTGCGTTTCGAACCTGGCTTTGGCGCATTGCCGTCAGACATTTGCTGCGCGCGAAAAGGACTCGCCGCGAGCAGCTGGCCAGCTTCGAGACGCTCGACGAGCTGATGGCGCAAGGTGAGCAACATCCGCCGCTGCCCGCCGTGTCCGAAGCAGAGCTGTCACTCATGGCGCAAGAGGTGCGGATCGTTTGCACGCACGGCGTGCTGCTGTCGCTGGAGCGCGATCAGCGCGTCGCGTGGTTGCTCGCGGAAGTCTTCGATCTCTCGAGCGAGGAAGCCGCGTTCGTGCTCGAGATCGACGCGGCGACGTATCGCAAGCGGCTCTCCCGCGCGCGAGAGAAGCTCGAGGCTTGGATGCGCGGGCGCTGCGGCCTCGCCGACGGGCGGAACGCCTGCCGTTGTGCCCGTCAAATCCCCGTGGCGACTGCTTTCGGTGTGCTCAATCCCGCTCGTCTCGAGTACGCCAAGCCATCCGGCCCCTCGCTCCGCGTCGTGGCCGAAGCCGACGCGCTCGAGAGCGCCGCTTCGCTGCTCAGGCCGCATCCAGCGACGCAAGCGCCCGCCAGCGTTCTGGCCAGTATCCGGACGCTCATCCACTCCAAGCGCTACGTCGTCTTCGACGCGTAGGCGCAAGCTAACCGCAGTACTCGACGCACGCCCCGTCGATGCAGGCGCCTCGAGCGCACGTTTCGACGCACGCGGGCATGCAGCCGTATTCGACGATCAGGCAATCGTCGATGGGACCGCACTCGGCGCAGCCGTTACCGGGCTTGGTGCCGTCGGGGCACGGTTTGGGGCACGAAGCGTCGTCACAAGCGAGCACGCCATCCTGGCAGCTGCACAGATTGCAACTGAACGGGTCTTGGATGCCTGAAGCGCCGCTGGGGTAGATAACGCCTCCGACCTTGCAGGCGCGCTTTTGACCAATGTCCAAGCTATCTGCGCATTCGCCGTTCGGGGCGCAGTAGCCGCGCGCTGGCGTCGGGCAGGGGCCGCACAGTACGTCGTGTTCGCAGCCGTTTGCAGCAAACTGCTTCCCTAACTCCGCCGCGGCGTTCTTGGAGAAGACGTTGGGGTTGACGAACGTCGGACAGCCGCAGGTGAGCGCGCTGTCGACCAGCAGCGTGCATTGGTTGGCGGCTTGGGGGTCGCAAAACTTGGCGCGTTCGAGCAGCGCTTGGTAGCTCGTGCCAAGCCCCGAGCATTCGCCGCCTGTGCTCACGGTACATTCGATGCTGTCGTTCGACGCGCAAACACAAACGCTACCGTCGGCCGTGGTGAACTCTTCCCCCACGTCATAGGTCTCGCCGTCGTAGGAGCAGGAGGCGACGCTGCAGCCGCGCAGAGTACAGCTGACCTCACCATCTTCACAGCTGCAGCTGTTACAGCCGTCCGGGGTCTTGAAGGATGTGCCGTTTTTGTAGGTGTTGCCGTTTACTTCGCAGTCGCGCGGCTTGGTGCCGGAGCCGCCGACACCGGAGCCGCCGGAGTTCCCGCTGCCGCCGTCGTCACCCGAGCTGCTGCTCTTGCCGCCGCACCCCAGCAAGCTGAGCGCGAGCAATGTGGCCACACCTAGCTGTCGCACTCCACAAGCCTAGATCGAGGCGCGCCTCTGGGCTACTGAGACGAAGCGCCCGCATGACCTCGCTTTCCGAGCTCGCTCGCCTCGACGCCATCGCTCAGGCGGAGCTTTGCCGGCAGGGTGAGGTCAGCGCCGCCGAGCTTTGGGCCGCGTGCCAAGCAAGGATTGCAGCGCTCAATCCGCTGCTTGGCGCGGTGATCGAGCTCGGGCGCGAGCCACCTGCAGTGCCGCCGCACGGGCCTCTTTCGGGCGTGCCGTTTCTGATGAAAGACGCGAGCCCCTGGCCGGGCCTGCGTTGGTCGCTGGGCGCCCGCTTATTTGCTCAGCGCGTGACACAACAGCAAACGGACTACGGCAAGCGCCTCGTGGAGGCAGGTCTCGTCTGCGCTGGCAAGACGGCGCTTTCGGAGTTTGGGCTTTTGGCCAGCACCGAGACGCTCCTCGAAGGCGCGACCCTCAACCCTTGGGACCTCTCGCGCTCACCGATGGGCTCGTCGGGAGGCAGCGCCGCAGCCGTGGCTGCCGGCCTCGTGCCGTTGGCGCACGCCAACGACGGCGGGGGCTCGATTCGCGTGCCTGCGTCAGCGTGCGGGCTGTTCGGCTTCAAGCCAAGCCGTGGACGCACGGTCGTGGCCAACCGCAGCGGCTCCGACTTTGCGGACATGACCAGCGAGCACTGTGTGAGCCGCTCGGTGCGAGATAGCGCGCTGTTCCTGGCGCTGACCGAAGACCACACGCAGGGTGACAGCGTGGGCTTCGTGCGCGATACCATCCCGGGGTCGCTGCGAGTGGGAGCCTGGACCAAGACGCTCAGCGGCGAGGAGCCAAGCTCCGAAGTGCGCCGCGCTCACGAGGGCGCTATCGCGCTCTTGCGCGACCTTGGGCACCACGTGGAGGAGGTCGAAGGCCCGGTGCTGGATTTCGAGCGGCTGGGCGAAGCCTTCTATCTGGTAGCGGGCGCGGCGGTCGCCAATGTGATCGAGACGATCGACCGCACGCGCCGCGAGCCCGTACAACGCGCCGAGCTCGAGCCGTTTACCTGGTCGCTCGTGGGGCTGCTCGAAGAACGCGGACCGGACGCCTTGAGTGGCGCCCGCGCGACCATCGCCGCGGCGGTTGCCACCTATCGGGAATTTACGCGACCGTTCGAGGTCGTGCTTACGCCCGTCTCTGCAGATGAGCCGGCGCCCCTCGGCTGGCTTTCTCCCCTCTTGCCGCGCGACGTGCTGCTCGCGCGCACCAGGCGGGCTCTGGGCTACACGCCGATCCAAAACATTGCGGGTTGCCCGGCGATGTCGGTGCCCTTGTTTTCGTCATCGGCAGGCCTGCCGCTCGGGGCACACCTGGCAGCAGCCCGCGGACACGACGCGCGGTTGCTCGCGCTTGCCTACCAGCTCGAACAGGCTCGCCCCTGGCGCGAGCGCTGGCCGCCCGTATCCATCGTGGCCCTGGATCTCTGACACCGCGTCAGCCTGTGGCCGGCTTCGAATCAGGCTCCATACGTGGCGCGCTAGCGGGCGAAGAACTTCTGCAGCAGGTCGGGAGTCGGCTGAGGGGTGCAGCGCCACCACGTCCTGCAAAACGCCGCTTTCCCGGCAAAAGTCAGGACCGAAAACCATTAGCATTGACTAATGCATTAGCCGGAACTAATGCATTCCCATGCTCGATGCCGCCCCGTTGAACACGGTCATGCGCGCGCTCGCCGATCCGACGCGGCGAGCCGTCTACGAACGCATCGTCGGTACCGACGAGATCACGGTCGCAGAGTTGACCCGCGGCAGCGGCGTCACGCAGGGCGCCGTTTCCCAGCACCTCAAGTCGCTCAAGAACGCGGGCCTCGTCGCTGAAAGGCCTGAAGGCCGCAACGTTTACTACCGCGCCGAGGCCGCTGGGCTCGCGCCGCTCGTCGATTGGATGAGCCACTACGGCGTGTTCTGGCGCGACCGCTTCGCGAGCTTGCGCAACCTGATGAAGGAGATTGACCCGTGAACCTTGCCGCAACGAAATCCGAGCTCCGAGACATCGTGGTCGAGGAGGTGCTGCCACACACGCCCGAAAAGCTGTGGCAAGCGCTGACCGACGGCGCGCTCATCGCACGCTGGTTGATGGCACCGTCCGGCTTCGAGCCAGTCGTCGGCAAACGTTTTACGTTCACGACCAAGCCGGCGGGCGAATGGGACGGCACCATTCAGTGTGAGGTGCGCGAGGTCGTTCCCAACGAACGCCTGGTTTACGCCTGGAATGGCGGGCACGAAGGCAACGTCGGCTATGGCTCACGCCTCGAAACCGTCGTCACCTGGACGCTCACGAAAGTCGCCGGCGGCACGCGCTTGCGGCTGGTCCACGCGGGTTTCGAGCTACCCCGCAACGAAACGGCCTTCACGAACATGGGCGAAGGTTGGAGGAAGATCGTGCCCCGACTCGACGCCCTGGCGGGCGAGGCAGCGTCACCCCGGCGCCAGGGAAGCGCATGACCGAGGCCTACACCGGAGGCTGCGCGTGCGGCGCCCTGCGCTACGAGATCGGCGACGCGCCGCTGGTCATGAGCGACTGCCAGTGCCGCGACTGTCAGCGGCGCAGCGGCACCGGGCACGGCTCGTACCTGACATTTCCGACCAAGGCGCGCGTGCGCATCGAAGGCCAGGCCGCCACCTGGCAGGTCACGGCCGACAGCGGCAACATCAAGACGCACGCGTTTTGCCCGAGCTGCGGCGCGCCCGTCTACCTCACCTTCTCGGCCATGCCCGACCTCTTTACCATCCACGCCGCCAGCCTGGACGACCCGAGCCGCTACCAGCCAGCCGTGGTGACGTACACCGTGCGCGGCCACGTTTGGGACCGCGTGGCGGAAGCGCTCGTGAAGTTCGAGAAGATGCCGCCGCGGTAGCGTGCTCAGGCGAAAAGCCGTGCTGGCTGGCGGGGACTGCGCCCGCGGTTTCTGCGCGCTATTCCCTGGGCGTCACGCCGACCGAGGTGCGGGTGTCGATGCGACAGGTGATGGCGAGCTCGAGCAAGACTTCGTCGAAAGAGCTGGTGCTTTGGCCAACGGCGCCTGGCGGGGCGCAGTCGCGGACGTAGAGGGGCGCGGCGCTGGCTTCGGCAGCGCTCGTGAAGTCGCGGACGCGCGCGACCCACCGCTTGAGTAACTCGGGCCGGTACGCTTCGGGGTCCAGAACTTCCGCGCGGGGTGGCTCGAAGCTGACCGCGTGCAGCGAGTTTGGCGAAGAGCCCGCAGCTTCGGCGATAGCCTGAGTAGTTTCGATGAGTGTGGTGAAGAGGCGGCTTCGCACCCAGAAGTCTTGCCCCTCGGCGAGTCGCACCTCCAGCGTGCCGTCCACGACGGCCATGACACCGATCGGTTTGGCCTCTTGCGTCACCCGGGTCAGCGTGAAGCCCTTCACGTTGGTGGTGGCGACTGGGCCAAGCGCCTTGAGCAGCTGAGCGATCACGCGCTCGGAGCTGGCGCGGGCGGCGTCTTGCGCCGCGTGTGAGGACTCGCGTTGTTCCCTGACTGCGAACGAGACCGTGTAGAGATCGGGGCGGACACGCAGGCGGGTCGGATCGGTCAGGCGCGCCCGATGCGGGACGGAAAGACCTTTTCCAACGCGGTAGTCCTCGCTGGAATAGCCGGAGCCGCTCGAGCTGCTGGACGCGAAATCCGAGCTCAGCGGTACCTGCTGCACCGGCACGCCAGGGGCCGGCATCGTGCTGCATCCCCCCAAAAGGCAGGCTGCTACTGCTGCGGGCTTGAACACCGAACTCTGTACGCCGAAGAGCGGCGCGACCTTCCCCAACGGAGCCACCCGCAACTCACCGAGCTGTCCCAGGCGTTCACCGGTAGCCCCCGGGCGTTCGCCGATCCGTCCGGGCAAAAGGCGGCCCTACCCCCTACTTTGACCTCAGAACGGCGGCTCACTTCGGGCCCCGGCCGGAGGACACGATGCAAACACGAGCAACCGACACGGACTGGCAAGCGGACGACGACGAGGACTGCGAGCCCGAGCGTGTGGCGGCGGTCGGCAATGACTTCGAGCGAGGTGCGGCCTTTCAGGGCCTGTGGCTCAGCGTCCGCTCGCAGGAGCTACGCACCGGGCGAGTGACGGCTGCGCTTTCTGGGGTGACGGTCGATCTCCGAGAGGCGGTGATCAGCCCGGAAGGCGCGACCCTGTACGTGCAGGCCGCGCTCAGCGGCGTCGAGATCTTGGTGCCGCCGGACTGCGACGTGGTCTGCGACATCGACGCGGTTTGCAGCGGCGTGCGCGAGAACTGGCGAGTTTCCGGGTCCGCAGAGGCACGTCCCAGGCTCCGCATCACGGGGATGGTCGTAGCCGGTGGGCTTTCGGTACGATAGGAGGCGCCGATGCGAACGAATCAACGTCATTGGCCTGGCTTGTGGCCGGGCCTCCTCATCGCCTCCGTGGGCGGCGGGCTGCTCGCTCGCGAGTTCGGGCTCTTGCCGCCAAACGTGCGGCTCGTCGACTTCTGGCCGCTGATCTTGGTGCTGATCGGAATCTCGAGCCTGCTGCACGCGCGCGGCGTCTTGGGCGCGCTGTTCGCCCTCGGATTCGTGGCGTCGGGCGGCCTTTTGCTGGCCAGCAACCTGGGCTTTCTCACATTTCCGGCCGCGCGACTGTGGCCGGGGCTTTTGGTGCTGCTCGGCATCGCGATCGTATTCCGGGGCGCGCGTGCCTCGGAGCACCGCGGACCGCATCGAGACCCGCCCGGCGGCGCTGCTTCGGGAACAGAGACCGTCGTCGAACGCGGTGGACGCCACTACAGCCTCACCTCCGACGACGACTTCTTGACCCGCCGCGTCGCGTTCTCGGGCCTCGAATTCAAGATCGAATCTCAGGCCTGGAGGGGCGGCGAGCTCGTGGTCACTGCGGGTGGCGTCGAAATGGACCTCAGACAGGCCAACCTCGATCCGGAAGGCGCAGTGCTCGACGTGCGCGTGCTGATGGGCGGCGTCGATCTTCGCGTTCCGGATACATGGCAGATCAAAAACCAGGTCACGCCGCTGCTCGGCGGCGCCGACGACTCGACGCGCTCCACGCAAGGCTCGACGGATGCGCCGACGTTGCGCGTCGTCGGCTCGGTCACGCTGGGCGGCATCAGCATTCACAACTGAGCCGGCCGAAAAGGACCAGCTTCCGTGCATCCCCTCCTCGCTCAACGCCGCTCGCTGTCGGCCTACCTGCTCTTCTGGGCTGGGCTTTCGGCGGTGCCGTGGGTGCTGCTCCACTCCCAGGCGCAGCTTGGAGCCTTGATCCTGAGCGTGCTGTGCACGGTAGCGTTTGCGCTCGCCACGCTGCCGGTCTGGTACCTGTGCCGCGCCCTACCGCTGTTGCCGTCCAGGGTCTGGCAGGTCGTGTCGATTCACGCGGTGGCCTCCGCGATCTGGAGCGTCGAGTTCTTGGTGTTTGCAATGCTGGTGGCCGAGCCCCTGGCGCTGCTACCAGGCGCGCGCTCGCTGCCGGCCGACGTCGAAGCGGCCGATGCGGCGCTGATCGGCGTAGGAGCGTTGTTTTACCTGCTGGCCGCGACATTTCACTACGTGCTGGCCGAGCTCGAACAGCGTCGCAAAGCTGGCGAACGCGAAGCCGAGCTCCAGCTCGCCGCGCAACGGGCCGAGCTGAGCGCGCTACGGGCCCAGGTTCATCCCCACTTTCTGTTCAACAGCCTCAACACCGTGAGCGCCCTCATCGGCTACGACGCCAGCAAGGCGCGCGAAGCCTGCTTGCTCCTCGCCGAGTACCTGCGGGGCACACTGGGCGGTCAAGAGCACGCGCTCGTTTCGCTGCGAGACGAGTGGGCGCTGTGCGAGCGTTACCTCAAAGTCGAAGCGCTACGGCTGGGTGAGAGACTGCAAATCGAGGTCGCCATGGAAGAGTCCGCCGAGCGGTGCGAAATTCCCTCGCTGCTCCTGCAACCCTTGGTCGAGAACGCGATTACCCACGGCATTGCCCTGGCGAACGAGCCAAAGCCGCTGCGGCTACGCGCGCGTTGCCACGACGGACGACTAACCGTAGAGCTAGAAAACGGGCTCGACCCGGCGCCGCAAGCCCAGCGCCGCCAAGGTGGTCTCGGCCTCGCGAACGTCCGGGCTCGCCTGTTCGGCCAATACGGCAAGGACGCGACGTTGCGCGTCGAACGTGACGTCAGCCGTTTCAAGCTGTTGCTCGACCTTCCGGCAACCACGTCGCCCGCTGCGGAGGCCACATGACCGAATGGCGCGTGCTCGTGGTCGACGACGAAGAGCCGGCGCGGCGCCTGCTGGCCGAGTATTTGCGCGCCCATCCAGCCTGGCGCATCGTGGCCGAAGCGAAGAACGGGCTCGAGGCGCTCCAGCTCACCAAGGAGCAAAAGCCAGATCTGTTGCTGCTCGACATCCAGATGCCTAAGCTCGACGGCTTCGAGGTGCTGGGCCTGTTGCCGCCCGAAATCGCCGTCATCTTCACCACCGCCTTCGACGAATACGCCGTGCGAGCCTTCGAGGTGCACGCCGTGGACTACCTGCTCAAGCCGTTCTCGGCCGAGCGCTTGGCTCAAGCCCTGACCCGAGCCGAAAAGCGCCTAGGCGAGCGGCGTAGCGTTGCGGCTCCCGAGCTGGCGCAGGCTGCCCGCGGTCCCGGCACCTACCTCGAGCGCTTGGTGATCCGCGACGGCGCAGAAATCCTGATCATCGCCGCTTCGGCCATTGACTTCGTGCGCGGCCAAGACGACTACGTGGAGGTGTCGCACGACTCGCGCGCCTCGCTCACCCAGCAAACGCTGCAAAGCCTAGAAAACAGCCTCGATCCGCGTCAGTTCGTGCGCGTGCACCGCTCCTACCTGCTCAATGTGAGCCGTGTCGCGCGCATCGAGCCGTGGGGCCAAGGCAGCAAGATGGCCGTCCTGCACGACGGGCGCAGCGTTCCCGTCAGCCGCTCCGGCGAAGCGCGGCTGCGCGCCGTGCTTGGGTTGTGAGCCTCGCGCGACGCGCGATGGGGTCGCCTGTCACACTTTCTTTGGCCGAGGCATGTTCAAGCGCTCGAGGTGATTGATCAGCGTGCGCCGAGAAACGCCGAGAAGCTGCGCGGCTCTGGTCTGGTTGCCCGCGCATTGCTCCAGGGCCTGCGTGATGCGAGCCCGCGCCAGATCCGGATCTTCCGCCAAGCGCCCCGACGGGACCGGCCCGGGGTCGGAGCGGGAGACGATGGGCGCCGAGGCCCTGGTGACCCCGGAAATCGCCGCGGAAGGGATGAAGACGTCGGTCGCTTCCAGCTCTTCCGGTGGGAACAAGCCGTTCTCGTCGCTGCCGTCGATCGGAATGTGCTCGGCCTCGATAGCGCCGGCGCCGCACAAAAACGGGGCGCGCTCCATCACGTTCTTGAGCTCGCGCACGTTGCCCGGCCAGCTGTAGCGCCCCATCGCCTCGACTGCCTCCGGTGACAAGCGCGGCACAGGCAAGCCCGAACGCCGGCAGAAGCGCTCCAAGAACAGCCGTGCCAGCGGCTCGATTTCGAGCGGTCGTTGGCGCAGCGGCGGAATCGAAAATTCGACGCCCGCGATCCGGTAGTAAAGATCATGGCGAAACTTGCCGAGGCGTGCCTGAGCGCGAAGGTCGCGGTTCGTCGCCCAGATGAAGCGCACGTCGATCGGACGGGGCTTGGTGGCGCCGACGCGCAAAATGGTCTTCTCTTCGAGCACGCGCAGCAGCTTGGCCTGCGTGGACAGCGGCATCTCGCCGATTTCGTCCAGGAACACCGTGCCCTGGTCGTTCGACTCGAGCAGCCCCACCTTGGTCTGCGTGGCCCCCGTGAACGAGCCGCGCTCGTGACCGAACAACTCAGACTCGAGCAACGTTTCGGACAGCGCCGCGCAGTTCAGCCGCAACAGCGGGCGGCCGCGGCGATTGGAGCGCGCGTGGATGGTCTCGGCGAAGATCTCTTTGCCGGCGCCGGTTTCGCCCGTGATCAGGACAGAAATGCCGCTTTGAGCGGCCCGCACCGCGATCTCGTAGGCGCGCTTCATCTCCGGATCGATCAAGACCGGAGGCCCAATGTCGCTCGGCGGGCGGCTCGAAATCGCCGACACGGCCAGCGGGTGCACGCCGCTCGGCACCTGCACCAAGATCAAGGCGATGCCCGCGCGAATGAAGTCGCCGGGTCCTAGCGTGCGTCGCTCGGCGGGCGCCAGGCGCGCCTCGGCATCGTCACCGCGGTGCGTAGGCCCGTCGGCGGCGGTATCGGACTCATTGCGGAACAGCGAGGTTCCGTTCGCGCTGCCCAGATCTTCGACCTCGATCGTATCGCCCACGTGCAAGGCAAAGTGGAACCGCGAAACCGAAGGATCGTCGATGCGCAGGTCGTTCGTGGGACTGCGCCCAACCCGCACCGAGCCACTCTCGGGCAGGTGAAAGACCGTGCAGTGCTGCCGCAGGTAGACCAAAACCTCGAGGGCACCCGGGTGCGCACCTGGCGCCCCAGGTCGGTGCGTGTGCTGGAGGTCGGTCCCTTGGTCTTGCATGCTCCCAGCCCTCCAGAAACGGCCGTACCGGCCCCGACTTCACCGAAAAATGCGCGAGTCGTGCAGTTTGACTGCGCAACTCGTGCAGGGTCGGGCCGACCTACCTGCGCCTACGTGGTGCGCGCCGAACGCTTCGCGCAGCCACGAACAGGCCCAAAACGAGCAGCCCCGCACACCGTGTGCCTCCAGGCGGGCTGCCTCGCAAGGCGCAGCCGCTGTCGTCGGGCCCAGAGCCAACAGGCGGCTCGGCGCTTCCGGTGCCGGCCGCCCCTGCGCTTGCGCCTTCCATTCCAGCCGCCGCAGGTTCGACTGCAAGTGCCCCAGCAGCGCCGCCCTCAGCGGCGGGCCAAGGCGAGCCGGCTCCTGCGGCGTCGAACGCCGCCTCGACCAGCGGGGAAAAGAAACTCACGTCGGTGTACTTGGCAGAAGCGTTCGCGTTCGTGCAATCCATCGACACGGACGAAAACACGCCGACGAGCTCGCCCGTGGCCGCGAGAGCTGGCCCGCCGCTGTCCCCCTCGCATGGGCCCTCGCTGACCGTGAAGGTACGGATCCATTGACCGACCGCGGTCACGTCGACCTCGCGCGCGGTGCGCGG
Organism: Polyangiaceae bacterium; assembly: GCA_036261775.1. Taxonomy (GTDB): domain Bacteria; phylum Myxococcota_A; class Polyangia; order Polyangiales; family Polyangiaceae; genus PMG-095. The sequence goes on from DATAKF010000213.1 coordinate 15,772, forward strand.
GTTCAGCTGGCTAGCGTCCTCTCCACCAAAGCCCACCGCCGTGAGCACCTCACCCACCTCGGCTGGGCGTCCGCGGTGAACCGCAGTTGCCGGAAGCTCGAGCGCGCGATCCAGCACGACGAACGCGATGTCGTTCTGACAAATGGTGGTGGAGCCGCTGGTGACCAGCTCCGCGCCGTAGGCGATGGGTTCGCCGTCGGGGTACGGCCCGGCGTAAACGGCGATCTTTTCTGGCGCAACACTGCCGCCCAGTTGAGAGCCCGGGCTTCCGGAGACGTCGCTGCCCGTTGCATCGCAGGTGAAGGGCACGTTCGAGGGGTTGCGAGAGACGACGTGCAGGGCGGTGACGAGCAGGTTGGGTGCGAGCAGCGCGCCGCTTCCGGCCTTGGTGATCGCCGAACCACCGACGGTGGCGATCTCCGCCGTCACGTAGACGACGCCGTCATGATCCTCACCGGTTTCGGTGCCGCCGATCACGCCGAGCCTGTCCCGGGCGAGGGACTCGGAGGAGCTGCAGCCGCAAAGCGCCGCGCTGAGCAGCAAAGCACCGAGAGTCAATCTCAGAAGTTGCTGATGCATGGTAGCGGCTTGTCCTCGAGCGCGTTGCTCGTCGGATCATAGCGAAGGACGTCGCGATTGGGTCCGAGCGGAAACGTCAT
>DATAKF010000218.1:0-13409 GCA_036261775.1 Polyangiaceae bacterium
AGCGAGAGCGCGAGTGGGGTTTTCAGATCACGGGCGGTAGCGCGAAACCCCAGATTCTCGCTCGCGGACCTCCCCGCCTCCCCGCCTCCCTGTTATCTCGACCCGCACAAGGCGGCCTGGGGTTGCTACGGCAGTTTCTGCGAGGAAGGCTGCGGTTGGGCAGCCCTAGGGGACTACGACGTTGGCCGGTAGCTTGAAGTCTTTTTGGGGCTTGTCGTAGGCGGCCAAAAGGTCGCGAGCGATCGAGACCTCGACCAAGTCGATGGCTTCGCTCTTCACGACTTGTTCGAAGCCGGCTTTGGCGTCTTCGGCGCTGCCCTGGGCGTGGCGTGACATGGCGGCGTAGAAAATGGCTTCTGTGCGCTGCGCGCGATCCTTGGCGGCCGCCAAGAGCTCGGCGTCGTTCAGGCGCCCGATCGCCCAGGCGCGCAGCCGCGACGGCCAGCCCGACTTGTCGTTGATACCCGAGTAGGCGTCTTCGACGGCGCCGCTGCTCGGCACACGTAGCTTCTTTTCGAGCAGCTGCAGCCACAGCGCCGGATACACCAGGTCGTCACCCGACATGCCGGCGTTGACCGCGCGCTCCACCGCCGAGCGAGCGACCTTGAGGTCGGACAAGATCAGGCCGCGGCGCGCTGCGTCCATGACCGTGGCCGACAGCAGACGCGGATCGGAGCCGGCGGCTTCGAATGAGCGCTCGGTGGCGCGCCGTATCGCGCGTTGGTCGCCGTAGTTCTCCAGCACGCGGGCCAAGAGCCGCTCGGCGCGTGCCTGCATGGCGCCGGTGCGGCCCTGCTTTTGGGCTGCCAGCACGCGGGTGAGCGCCGCTTCCAGCGCGCGGCTGGCTTCGGTGGCGTCGCGCTGCTCGCGGAAGATTTCGAAGCGCGTGATGTGCGCGTCCGCCTCGGTCAGCAAGTCGGCAGCGGCGCGCGCAGCTTCCACCGCTTTGTCGGCCCAGCCGAGCGCGTCGGTCAGCTTACCGCGCTGGCGCTCGATGGCGACCAGCAGCAGGTACGTGTCACTGGCGGGCTCGCTCTGCGACGACTGCAGCAGGAGCGGGCGGGCGCGCTCCAGCTCAGCGTGGCGAATCTCCGTCGCCGCCATTGCAAAGCGCAGCCGCGCTGGATTGGGCCGCACTTTGCCGCGCAGACCCGTTGCGGAGGCTAGCTCCAGCAAAGGCGCGGCGTTCTCGAAGGTGGCGCGCGCAGCGCCGAGACCGCCGGTATCTTCTTCTTCGCTGACTGCGCGCATCACGAAGCCCAGCGCGACGCTGAGCCCGTCGGCGTCCGGGCGCTCGCTGAGCGCAGGGCCCAGCACCAGCGGCGCGACCTCACCCATGCCGTGGGACGCCAGCTCGCTCGCGATCGGCAAGGTGCCGCGCAGCGAGCTCGGCTCGGAGCGGAACAAGCCTTCGGCGGCGCCGAACGCCGCTGCGTCCACCAGGTCGGGATCGAGCAAGCCGTCGGCGCTGCCGCGGGCCGACTCGAAGAAGTGATACAGATCGGCCCAGGCATCCGGATCGCTCTCGTCTCCAGCGCGCTCCAGTCGATCGCGCAGCTCGGGTGGCATCAGCTTCTCGAGTCCCGCGCTGTCCAGCAGGCTGAGAGCGCCGCGCGGGTCGCGTTGGCGCAGAAACAGCGCCGCGACAGTGTAACCGCCAGCCCGCAGCGCTCGGTAAGCCTCGAAGGCTTCGTCGCGCTCTTGGTTCGAGCGAATCGGCGCTTCACCGATGTTGGTCGCCAGAGCCTGGCGCAGCCACGCGACGGTCGACTTCTTGGCGCCCTCCATGGCTTCGGCCCGGGTGTCGATGATGGCGCGGCTGATGGCGGCGCGCGCCGCTGCCGAAGCCGTGGTGACCGCGCCGGTGCCGCGCGTGTCTTGTCGGAACTTGTCGATGGCGCTCAGGTGGCTCTGCACGTCCGCGCGCCACGCGCCTTCTGGCAGGCGGGGCAGCAGCATGGAATACAGCGCCAGGGCGCGGCCGTCGTTGCCGACGCGCGCCACTTCGGTCGCGGCGGCGTCGAGCGCGTGCTCTCCCTTCTCGAGCATCTCGGGCCGGAGCTCACCGCTGCGGCCCAGCAAGAACGCGCCGCCGACGGCCACTAGCCCCGCGGCTTCGTTGCCGCTCGCAAAGCGTTGCTCCGCCCGCACCAGCTGGTGCCGCGTCACGCCAATCAGCAAGCCCGCCCGCTCTGCCGTGCTCTCTCCGCTGAGCAGCAGCTTGTAGGTCGCGCCTCCAAACGAGCGCTCGTCCACGGCAGTGGGTTTGACCGGACCGCTCGCGGCCGACGCATTCTTGGCGGGGCCAGCCGTGCCCGGGCCGCCAGCGCAGCCGGCGAGCAGGGCAGACAGCGCCACCAGCGGGAAAACAGACAGCCGCATCGGCCCCAACCTTAGCACCGGGTCCGCTGCGGGCGGCCTGAATCTTGGAGCATTTTCCGGCGCGATTTCGATAGTTTCTGCGACCCTTGGCTCGGCGGTAGCCGTTTCGTTGGCTCGTGGGCCGTGCCGTTGTCAGCGCATGGCAGCAGGACCGCTCGCTGTCGGCGCGTGGTGGAGCGGGCTCTCGGCTGCGTCTCTGTCGAGCATCGAGCGCTTGATGGACCTGGTGCGCGATCTCTTTGGCTCCCTGCGCGCCTGCCGCCGCTATTGGCTGATACCGATCCTCACCGCAAGCTTGCTGGTCGGCGCCCTGATCGGCTTCTCGGTAACGAGCCCATGTCGCCCATCCACGCGGTGTTCTCACGCTTTTGCGTGACGGATCCGCCTGGGGTTTCCCACTATGGATCGATGCAAACCGTCTCCCGTTCGTCGCTCTTTCGTTCTTCGGCTGCGGTAGGTGGCATTTTCGCGTGCGCTTGGAGCTTCGTTGCTTGCAGCGTCGAAGATCCCGGACCCGACTCCGACGCGGGGGGATCAACGACGGGAGGCTCGGGCGTGGCCGGTTCCGTTTCGAGCGCTGGCGCCAGCGCGGGAACCAGTTCCAGCGGCGTGGCGGGCAGCGTCACGACCGGCGGGCAGGGCATCCCCCATGGTGGCAGCAGCGCGATGGCTGGGACGGGTGGCGGCGCCAGCGGGGGTAGCGCCAGCGCCGGTAGCGGCAGCGGCGGAGCCGCCGGCGGAGGCGGCAGCTCGGCGGGCGGTAGCGGCGGCAGCTCGGCGGGCGGTAGCGGTGGCACAACTGCGCCGCAACCGAGCGCGGGCTGCGGCAAGGCCAGCCCCATGACCGGCAGCGGTAGCAGCCCGCTCATGGTCTCGGGCCACCAGTACTACGTGAAGCTGCCGTCGGCGTACGACGCCAACAAGCCCTATCGCGTGATCTTCGTGTTCAATCCCACCAACAACCCGATCACGTGGGCCGAGCAGAGCGCGGGCTTCGAGAGCAACGCCGCCAAGGACAACGCCATTCGCGTCTATCCGCACCCGGCCAACTCGAGCAGCGGCTGGGGCGCGGGTGACGTGTCGTTCTTCCGCCCGCTGTACGATTCAATCGTCGCCAACTTTTGCGTCGACAAAGCGCGCGTGTTCGCCACCGGCGAGAGCTCCGGCGGGGATTTTTCCAGCATCTTGGGCTGTGAGCACGCCAACGTGCTGCGCGGCGTCGCGCCCTGCGCCACCAAGAACGTCAGCCAGTACCCGCTCACGGCGGCCACTCGCAAGTGCACCGGACAGGTGGCCTCGATCGTGATCCACGGCAAGAACGACAACGTGGTCGGCCCCGAGAACGGCCCCAAGACGCGCGACTTTTACGCGGCACTCAACCACTGCACCAGCATGACGATGCCGGTGCAGGGCTACACCGACTCGCAGTCCAACTGCGTGCAGTTCCAAGGTTGTGACGCTGGCTTCCCCGTCTACTGGTGCCAGCACACCGACCCGAACTACAGCAACACCAACCATGGCTGGCCCAAGTTCGCGCCAGCCATGATTTGGTCCACGTTCTCCGCCTACTAACGCGCCCGTTCAGGGCAGGTAGCGGAAAATCGAGCCCTGCAGATCGATCATCCAATGATCGGTGCCGAAGCCCGCTTCGAGCTGGCCGATTTGGCCAGGAAATTGGGTGCCTGCCCAATCGGTGAAATGCTCGGCTGCGTTCAGGTCGCTGTTGAAGACTCGAATCTTGTTGCCCTCTACGACGTAGATCACGTTGTCGGGCGAGGGCGACACCTGGGTGACGTTGGTGCCGTATGGCCCGTAGCCACCGAGTCGTCCGCAGTCGGTCGTGCTGTTGCACACCTTCAAGCCGTAAGTGGAGTCGCCTTTTTGGATGTAGACGGTCTGCGTGCTGGTGTAGCCAAAGCTGTACAGCGCGCCTGCCGGCCGGTCGTACTCCCAGCGACTCACGTACTGTGCGTCGTCCATGAGCCCGACCAGACCCTCGTCTAGGTTCGTTGGGCTGATGCGCCAGAAGTCGCGTTGGTTGTCGCTGTAGGTCTTGCCGAGGAAGAACGAGCCGGGTGCTCCCGAAGCGACCGCGATGGCTTCACCCGAGGTGTGGCGCAAGAAGTTGGTGGTGCCGGGGCGCATCACGAACAAGCGATTGCTGGTGTCGACGCCCCAAAGGTTGCCAGCGTTGTCGACCGAGATGTCCAAGCCACTGAAGGCGATGACCTGCTCGAAATTGCTTGGCACGCTCGCGTTCCATTTGAGGATTGCGTTCGAAGTGAGCGCCCAAGTCGCGCCCGTCTGATTGCTGGTCACGTCTTTGAACGAGTAGGTTCCGCCCTTGTCCTGACGAACCCAGCCGTGTTCTTTCGGGACCAGTGAGCATTCGCTAGTCGTGAACTTGGTCGTGTCTCCAATGCGCGCGATCGGTCGGTTGCCGCTCATACTGCGCACCACATAGCGCAGCGGCACCGCGCTCAAGATGTCGGGTTGCGCGAACAGCCCGTCCCAATTGCCGGTGGAGATGGCGGTAGACACGGTGTCCGAGTTGCCTCCGATGGTGAGAACCTTGATGTCTAGTTCGCTCACCGTCTTCTTGGCGTCGGCGCGAGCTTGCTCGCTGATGCTGGTGTCTCCTGCGATGGCCGAGTCGTAGGACAGCTGCAGTGCCTGCTGGATCTTGGTTGCGCTCTCACCCTTGGTGCTGGTCGCCGTAAAGACGACCATGCGGCCGTAGCTCACGCTGCTGATGAAGACAGGCCGATTGTCGACGCCAACGTAGCCGTCCTCCTGCAAACCCTCCATGTCCTTGGCGGTGAGCTTGTCGGTGAACATGTCGGCCGTGCGCATGAACTCGTCGTACGCAAAGCTGATGTTGTACATGTCTTGGCTCAGCTTCATCACCACCGTGTGCTTCTCTTGCGTGTCTTGGTGCTCGAAGGCGAGCTGGAAGCCGGCGTCAACGAACGGGCCGTCGTATTCGACGTCTACGCCGAGCGCGTAGTTCAGCTGCTCGAAGGACTGCACTTCTTGCTTGCTGTACGAGACCTTGGCCGCGAAGTTGTCGCCGGCCGCGGTCTCCGCCCGCTGCTGCAGCTGCGCCACGGCGTTGGAAAGGCCGCCCGTCGTGGGCGGATTCGCGATTTCGAAGGAGTCTTGGGTGCCCGCAACGCTCACGTACAGCTTGATTGGCGCGCGGCGGTCGGCCGCGAAGGGCACCGGCGCAAGCTCGCCCTTCTCGAAGGCTCCCCCTTGCAGGATCAACCCGGGCAGCACGTACTGCGAGCCGATGTCGAAGTTCAAGATCTCGTCGTGGTCTGCGATGATATCGTGCTGCACCAAGCGGCAGTCGAAATCTTGCGGCGTGCCGGCGACGTCTAGCTTGCGTTTCTCCGGCGGTAGGTCGGTCAGGGTGACAGACGCGGCCGGCGGCTGCGCCCACTTGCCCAAGCCGTTGAGGAAGTCTTGCACGTCATCGCCCGCCGGGTTGTAGCCGAGCCCGTCGCCGCCCGCGCCCACGTTGCCCGCGACGGCCTCGACGGGCGTCCCACCCACGCCGCCGTCGCTTCCGCCTTGGCTCTCACTTCCGCCCGAGTCGATGGGCGCGCCACCCAGGGTGCCGCCAGGGGCACTGCCCGCCGCTCCGCCGTCGCCCGAGCTCGACCCGTCGGAGTCGCCGCCGCAGGCCGCCAGGCCTCCGCTGCCGGCCAACGCTGACAGAGCCAGTAGCCAACCGTAGCGCCTTGTTCGATGAAACTTCATTCCCGTGCTTCTCCGTTCGAGGTATCGAGTGTGCGGATGGCCTGAGCGCGCGTGCTCCCAGCGAGCAAGCGAGCGCGGCGCTCCCGCTCCTACGTAGAGCAAGTCCCGCGCCAGCCGATTCGTGGCTGGTTTCGAGCCGAAAGCGTGGGTGATCAGATCGAAATCGATCCGATCCGATCGCTTCCGAGCCAGGGCTCAGAAGCCGGGAGCCCAGACGTCGAACAGGCGCGCCGGGTCGGAAATGGCCTCGCGCGCGGCGAACGCCAGCGCGCTCTGGACGTGCTCGGTGCCCAGTTCGACGCCGAGCAATTGCCCTGCTCGGTAGCGCGCGGCCTGCTCGTACTGGGGCAGATCGGCGACACGCGCCTGTTCGGCAGCCTGCAGCAAGAGGTCCAGCGCGGCCTGGCGTTGCCCGCGTTGTTGCCGGAGCGCAGCCTGAATCAGCAGCGACCAAGTGCGGGCGTAACCAATCTCTTCGTGCCACAGCCGCTCGGCCAAGCCGTCGAGCTCTCGCGTGGGCGTACGCCGAGCCAACAGAAAGCGTGCCAGTAGCCATAGCGCGTGGCAGCGGTGCAGGCGCATGCGCGTAATCAAGGCACGCTCGAGCGCCTTGAGCTCGCGGCGGAGCTCAGCAAGACCTGTCTCGATTCGGCCGCAGTAAAGCGCGATGTCAGCGCGGGCCTGTTGGGCGTACCAATGCTGCACGTGATAGCCCCCATCGGGCGGCATCCAGCTCACGCGGGAAAGCTCACGCTCGGCTTCGTCTGGCTCGTCGCGAGCCAAGAACACGATGTTCAAGTTGAAGCGCAATGACGCCTCAGTGAACAGATCGCCGCGGCGCTGAGCGTGCCGCAGCCACTCGAAATAGCCGGCGCGTAGCTTGGCTAGCTCGCCCCGATTGCGCAACGAAATGAGGCCAAAGCAGTGACAAAAGGCCTGCTCGAAATACGTGCCAGTCAGCGCAGCTAGCGCCTGCTCGGTCTCGGCCAGCGTGCGCGCGGCCGAAGCATACTCGCCGGCGTGGTAGGCCAAGAACCCGACCATGATGCCTTTGCACGCCGCCACGTAGGGGTCGTGGGTGAGGGCTAGGATCTGATCAGCGCGCTCGCCCAACGCCAGCGCGGCCTTCAACCCTTGCGCGCCGATCGCGCCTTCGTAACAAGCCTCCATCACCGAGATCACACCCAGCCGCCGAGGCTCTCCAGCCTGCAGCGCGAGGCGCAGCGCGCGCGCTTCGAACCGAGCTCCCCGTGCTGGATCGATCAGCGACAACGACACGCCGAGCGCATGATAGGCGTCGACGCGCCGCAGCAGGTCCGGCTCGACGGCGGCCGGCGGACGGGGGGACCATCGGGGGCCACGCAGCCGTAGTCGGAAGCGTTCGTAGAAGGTCGCCGCCAGCGAGCCGCGCTGTGACAGCCAGCGATCGCCGAGCCCGCGCAACACCTGCGCCAGAATCGCCGTGCCGCGCTCGGAGTGGCCGCTGCGAAGCAGGTGGTCCGCAGCGCGTCGCTCGTACTCTTGTCGGGCCTCGGGCTCCGCGCCGACGGCCGCGCGCAGGTACGCTTCGGCGGACTCTGCGGCTCGCCCTGCGTTGGCCAGCGCCTCTGCGTGCGCGAGCGTGAGCACGCGACGCGCCGGTGGGTCGAACGTTCCGAGCCGGAGCGCGGTTCCGTAGAGCTCGGCGGCCTGGTCGAAGGCCAAGGCGCGCTCGGCGTGTTGGGCGGCGATTTGGGCCTGCTCGGCCGCGCGCGCGACTAACCCTGCCCCCTCCAAATGGCGCACCAAACGCTGTGGATCTGCAGCGGGGCTGCCTGTGCCTTCCAGCGCCTGGGCCAGGTCGCGATGCAGCGCCTGCCGTTGCGCCTCGCTCAGCCGGTCCAGCAAAGCCTCGCGGATGCGGTCGTGGTACGGGGCGATCTCCCCCAGCTCCGCGGAGAGCGAGCTGCGCACGAGCCGCAGCGCGCGCAGCTCCGAGACGCTGCTCGAGAATGTTGTGGCGTCTTGACCGCTGGCTCGCGCGGCAAGCGTGGGCGTGAGCGGGCTGCCGGCGATCACTGCGAGCTCCAGCAAACGCCGGCTGCTGGCATCCACGCTGTCCACGTGCGCCAGCAGTGCGTCGTCCAGGCGTAGGCCCGCGCTGTGTAGCCCGCCTGCGCGCTTGGCGTGAGCAGCCAGCGCCTGCACGAACAATGGGTGACCGTTGGCTTCTTTGGCGATCAACGGCGCCAATGCGGGGGCCGCTAGATCATCCAAGACCGCGCTGGCAAGCGCGCGAGCTTCCTCGAAGGATAGGGGCGCAAGCTCCAGTCGCTGGGCACCTTCGAGCGAGGCCTGCGCGCCAGGACGTGCGGTCACGATCAAGCACAGCGCCGGGGCATCGGGTTGCCGCAGCAGATCCGCGAGCAGTAGATGGCTGTCGGCGTCGGCCCACTGCAGATCGTCGATGTAGAGCAGGAGTCGGTGAGAGCGAGCCAACCGAACGAAGAGCTCACGCAGCACCGCGAACGCCTGAGCGCGCCGCTCTTGAGGATCTGCGGGCCCGAGCGTCGGACCTTTGGCCAGCGTTGCCACGCGCGCGAGCACGGGGAAGATCTGCGTCAAGATCGCGGCTTCTTCGGGAAGCAGCGCATGCGCCACCTCGGGCTCGAGCTTGCTCAGAAACTGGCTGAGGGCGTCGACGATGCCGTCGAGCGCCTTGTACGGCAAGAGCTCGCGTTCGTAACAGCGGCCAGCCAACACGAGCACGCCAGGATCACGCGCCAGCAGCTGCGCGATCAGCTCGCGCACGAGCGCGCTCTTGCCCAGTCCAGAGTCGGCGACGATGAGCACGCTACTGGTGCGCGTCCCAACGGTCGAGAACGCGGCCAGCAGCTGCTCGAGCTCGCGCGCACGGCCCACGAAGGGACCTTGGGCGGCCGAGCTACTTGCGCTGCGGATCCCGAAGCAAGCCAGCACCGCCTCGCCGTTCGGGCGGTTGCTAGGATCGGCCGCAAGCAAGCCGAGCGCGAGGTTCCGCAGCTCCTCGGAGGTCTCTGGACACAGCTCGCTCAGCGGGACGGGCTGCGCGCGCAGCTTTTGGCGTTGCACGTCCGCGCCGTGGAACGGAAGCTGCCCGCTCAACGCCAGGTACAGGGCTACGCCAAAGCTGTACCAGTCGGCTGCGGCAGTGAGCGTTTGCCCCGCCGCCTGCTCGGGCGCCATGAACGCGCGCGTGCCCGCGCCTCCCGCTGAGACTTGCGCTTGCCCGGGGCCGCTGTCGACGGCCAGACCGAAGTCCACCAGCACCGTGCGACCCTCGGGTGTCACGATCACGTTCGCCGGCTTGACGTCGCGGTGCAACTTGCCGCGCTCGTGCAAGGCTGACAGTCCTCGCGCCAGCTGCCCAAAGGCTTGGCGCACCCGTGCATCGTCGCAACGCGGCCGCGAGCGCGAAATCGGGCTCAGCGCGGCTTCCGCGGGATCGGCGTCGGACGCCGACGAAGGCTCGCTGGCGCGTGAACGCACGAGCTGCGTCGCGGTCTGACCCGAGACGCTGACTTCACGCTCGCCCGGGCGCACGTAGCCGAGCAGGTCCGTGCCTTCGACCAGCTCCATCGTCACGAAGAAGCGGCCGGCTTCTTCCGACAGCTCGAGCAGGTTTACGAGGTTGGGGTGACGCACGTCTTGGAGCGCGCGAAACTCGTTCTTTAGGTGCAAGAGCTCTTCTGGGCTCTGCGTGCGGAGCGTCTTCAGCGCGACGCGTTGTTGGCGCTCCCGGTCGTAGGCCTCGAATACGGCCCCCATGCCACCGCTGCCCAGGTGTCGCGAAACATGAAAGCGCGCGGAGGCGACCACGCCGTTCGGCACTTCCGTCGTCATGCTAGACGCCTTTGCGTGGCCGCGCGATGCCGAGCTGCTCCAGCCGTCGCAGCAGCGCTCCACGCGACAACCCGAGCAGCTCCGCGGCGCGCCGTTGGTTGCCGCCGGAGGCCCGCAGCGCTTCCTCGATGCGCTCGCGCTCGAGGCTCTTCACTTCATGGCGTAGCCCACGCTCGCTGAGTGTGGCCGCGCTCTCCAGCAGGGGCCGCGCGCTCTTGCGCGGCGACTGACTGAGATGCACCGGCTCGATCAGCGCGCCCTCGCACAACACGAGCGCACGCTCCACGACGTTGCGCAGCTCACGCACGTTGCCTGGCCAGGGCTGGCAACGTAGCCAGTTCAAGCTGGCCTCGCTCAGCCTGGGCGCGATCTGGGGCGGCTTCAGCGTGTCCGTGCGGCGTGTCACGAAGAAGCGCGCCAGCGGTTCGATGTCTGCGGGGCGTTCTCGCAGCGGCGGCACCATGATCGAGATGCCGTTGAGCCGATAGTACAAGTCTTCCCGGAACGAGCCTTGAGTGATGTGCTCTTCCAGATCGCGGTTGGTGGCGGCGATGATCCGCACGTCGATGCGGCGCGGTGCGCGCGAGCCCAACGGAAGAATCTCTTTCGACTCCAGTACGCGCAGCAGCTTCACCTGCGTGGACAACGGCATGTCGCCCACCTCGTCCAAGAATAGGCTGCCGCCATTGGCCGCCTCCAGCAGACCTTGCTTGTCCGCCGTTGCGCCGGTGAACGCGCCGCGCTCGTGGCCGAATAGCTCACTCTCCAGCAAGCTCTCGCTGAGCGCGGCGCAGTTCAGTCGCAAGAACGTGCGACCGGCCCGGGTCGAGCTCAGGTGCAAGAGCTCCGCACACATTTCCTTGCCGACGCCGGTCTCACCCAGAAGCACGACACTGAGCTCGCTGCGACCGACACGCTCCAGCAGGCGCCTCACGCGACGCATGGCGTCGTCCACCACGATGAACTCCGCCATCGGATTGGGGCTGCTGGGCGGCAATGAGTCTGGTCCGCGCCCGAGCAAGCGAGTCGGGCTGACGCCGTCACGTGGTGAGCAAAATAGCCGTGTGTCCACGCGGAGCTGCCGTTCGCACAGCGCGGCTGCAGCTCGGCCCGATCGCTCCTGTGCCTCCTCGGGACCGGCGTCGAGCATTAGCAGCTCGTAGTGCCCGGGCGCTCGCGTAGCGAGCAGATCTCGTTGGCGTAGCTCTCCGGCGAGCAGCGCCTCGATGCCCTGCACGGGTAGCCCTCCTGTTACGACCAGGCTGACGACGGCGAAGCGAGCCGCACCGCTAGCGGCGCGTTCGCACTCTTCCTCCAGACGCAAGTCGAACAACTCAGCCGAGCAAGTGGGGCGCAAACGCTGCTCGAGCGTGCGATGCTTGATCACCAGCATGACCTGACCGAGATCGATCACGTCATCGGGCGCTGCTTGCACGGCCAGACCGGGCAAGAGCTTGCCGCCGCGCAAGCGCGTGCCGTTGGCGCTACCGAGGTCTTCCAGGAGTAGCGAGTCGCCCAGGTGCAGCGCGGCGTGCTCGCGAGACACGGACCCATGGTCGATCCGAATGTCTGCATGCTTGGAACGGCCGATCAAGAGCCGCCCATCATGCGGCAGCGGGTACATGCTGGTCTCGCCGTCCGACACAACCAACAACGCATAGGCGCGACCTTCGAGCTTGCTCGCCCGCGGCGAGGTCACCTGCTCGGTTGTCGGCTGCTCCATCGCTGGCTCGATCGCCAATGGTAGACGATTTGCCCCGCGATGGCGCGGCTCCGGCGAATTTGTACGAAATCCGCCGGGCTACCCAGAGCTAGAAGTAGGCGCTGACGTTCAGCCGCAAACCGCCGATGCCGGTGTTACCCAGCCGGCCGCCGAGAGGCGCAATGTAGCTGATGTTCGGCGCAACCGAGCCGAAGCGCGCGCCCACCTTCGGCTCCAAAATGGCCTGGACCGCGCTTGGCTCGGTGACGTTCTGGGTCGAGTTGAACTCGAAGGTTTGGATGGGTGTCCACACCAGCGCGAAGTCGAGCCCGCCGTACAGCATGGGGCTGTCGAGGAAGTTGTAGCTGCCGCCCAGGGTCGTGACCTCGCGCAGCGCGAAGCCGTTGATCTTGTAGCTGCCGGTCATGGTCGGATCGGCGGGGCGATTCACCTTGGTGCTGAGCGCGGGCGAGACGACGAACTTCAGCTCGCCGTGCAGCTCCCAATCTTTGCGCTCATGGCGAATGCCGCCGCTAACGACGATGGGCAGACGCTTGGGTTGGAACAGCTGGCTGTCACGCCAGCCGCTGGTCGCGTCCCCGAAGCGCTGGACCTCGTCTTTGGCGATGGCGGCGCGGTCCAAGCTGGTTTGATCCGGCTCACCCTGCGCGACAGGAATACCGACGCCGAAGCCGATCGGAATCGTGGTCAGCCGATTGAGCGACAGGCGGTATTCGCCGAACAGCTCTGGCGCCGCAAATGCCGTCGATGACTGGTTCTTCCCGGTGGTCTGCTTGACCGAGGCCGTGGTGACGGCGAGCCGCAGGCCTCCCGTGAACTCACGGGTCACGTCGTACCTGCCGCCCAGCTGCACGCCGAGCGCGGTGGCGCTGCCGCTGGGCGCGTCGTCGTAGCTGGGGTTCTCACGCGGCAGCTTGCCAAAGCCGATGATGAGCTGTCCGAACGCCGCGATCTTGTCGCGCTTGCGACCCGGGTCCTGCTTCTTGGAGGCCTTGGGCTCTTCCGGCGCCTCGTCGTCGCCATCCTCCTTGTGGGGCGCGTAGGGGCCTTTGTCGCTCTTTTCTTCCGCGGTGGGGTCCGTCCATGTCGACGAGGCAGACGGCCCGTCCGCCTTCTTGTCCGGCTTGGGCTTTTTTTGAGCGAGCGCGCTATTGGCCAGAAAAACCAGCGAAACAACAAGGCTTACGACGTGGAACGAGCGCATACAAGGGCCTCCGGGGCGGTTCGGCGCGCGACGTTACCATGTGAATCGAAATCGGGAGTAAGCTGCTTTGCTTCGCGCCATGAGCGATCCGCAAGTCCGGCCCCCGCCCAAGCGACTCGCTGACTTCGAGATCATCCGACGTCTCGGCGCAGGCGGAATGGCAGAGGTGTTCCTCGCCAAGAAGCGCGGCGCCGAGGGCACGTTCAAGCTTCTCGTTCTCAAGCGAATTTTGCCGGCATACGGTTCTTCTCGTCGCTTCCGCACCATGTTCGCGGAAGAAGCGCAGCTGGCGACCCGCCTCAACCACCCCAACATCGTCCAAGTCTACGACTTCCAGGACTACGGCGAAGAGGGGCAGCTCCTCAGCATGGAGTACGTGGAGGGGCCGGACTTACGCAAGCTGATGCGCGCCGCTCAGGCCAAAGGCCAGCGCGTGCCGCCCTACGTCTCCGCCTACATCATCGCCGAGATCGC
>DATAKF010000220.1:0-16747 GCA_036261775.1 Polyangiaceae bacterium
TGGGGCACGCGCCTGATGGAGCCGACATTTTTGCAGCGATCGTCGAGGCGGTGAAACCGGGCGGCCTCCTCGTTGTGGAGGAACCGGACTTCGGATGTGCTCGTGTGCTCGTGGGTCCAGATCACCTCCGCCGATCGTTCAACGCCGTGCACAGCGCCATCGAGCTCGTCTTCGCCACCCTCAACCTGGACCACGCGCTCGGTGCTCGTGTGCCTGCGCTCCTTCAAGAACACCAGTTCGAGAACATCTCCGTCGAAAACGACGCCGCGATCGTGCCGGGAAGGTCGCCGATGGCGCAAGTCATGGCGATGTCGGCGAACCTATTCGCCACCGCTTACATCGCGACAGCGTTCGCAACCCTGAACGACATCCTGCGGTATCGCGAGTTCGCGGGCGAGCCGGAGTGCTGGGCGACGTACGCCTCAATCATCCGCGGCGTCGGGCGGCGACCTGTGCGTTGACGGCGCGCCTGCGCGCCCAGCGTTCGCGCGGGCTCCTTCGGTTCCCATGCCCCCTGGCCCCGCCTTCCGACCAGATGGTTGCCCGGCGACGAATTCCCTGACCAATTGAGGCCGAATTGACGCGACCTCGACTGACGCGCCTAATCGGAACATGGCCCGACCTATTCTTTCGGCTGCCGACGCGAGGACGGCCGCGCATGAGCCGCATCAGTACCTTATTTGGGTAAACCAGCCCGATGCCCGGCACTTCAGGGAACCAGGGTGGGTGAAGCTTGAGCCGCCACGCGATGGCGCTGTGCTCTTCATCCACCGTGACCGTGAAATGCGCGCGCTGCGAGCCAAGGGCGTCATCTAACGGAATCTGGTCGTTCGCCTGTGGTCAACTACAGCGCTATGCCATGGGTCGTTAAGCTGACGAAGGACGGCAACCGCGTATCAGTTGAGGAGCTGTTCGACGCGGTTGATGCGGCGGTTCAAGCGGGCAACGCGGCGATAAGAGCCGGGGATGCGGATGAGGTCACGATCGCTAGCCGAGAGCACCAAGCGATCTACTACGAGTTCTCCAGCGTGCGAACCGCGAGCGAGGAGCGTCGCATCTCCCAAATGCTGAGCAGCGAACTCGCAGCCGCGAGCACAAGCCACTAGTCACGTCGGCCTTGCGGCGGCCGACGAAGCAGCGGACCCCAGCGAGCGTGCGGTGAAGCGGCTGGCAGAGACGCTAATTCGTCGGCGCACGGCTCACTGTTCAACAAACCCGCCGTCGATCGCTTGCCTCACGACCTTCTCCGGTAACTCGACCTCCTTCCATCGCCGGACAGCTCCTGGGTCGTAGATACAGAGCGGATGGTGCGCGGCAGTTTCGCGGTTGCCCCAGGGGCCACCGCTATCGGGGTCGAACCACGTCCGACATTGGCAGTCCCGCCAGGCTGGGTTGTTGGCGCACTGGTGGCGCTCCACTTTTTGAAACGGCGGTGTCGCGAATTTAATTTGTGCGAGTGGGTTGACCCAAGCAACCACGAAGAGCGCGTCGGTGCAGACGGCAACACCTGTTTTCGGGTACACGTGCGCAAGCCAACCAGCGAGCCTGTGGCGCACCTCGCGGTTGATGGCCCACGCGCGCGTGAGCGGCGTCGAGAGGCGATGGAAAGGCGTCATTTCGCCAGCCCTTTCTTCTCGCCCGAGAGGTACTGCAGGACTGACGCGAGGAAGGGCGCGTAGACGGGGTCGATACGAAGCCCAGTGGAACCGTCTTTCAAGCGCCGGTAGCGAGCCCAGACCGTCTCCTTTTCCGTGCGGCGCCTCGCAGGTCGCCCGACGCGCCGAGTCGGCGTGCCGAGCATGTGCTCAAAGAGCCGGAGCTGGTTGGCCTCGTCGGGCTCGCCTTCGTCGTCGAGCAGAGCTGAGAGTCGGAGCAAGCGCTGCGCTGGGAACGTGCCAGGTGGCAACTTGGAGAGCCGAACCACCACCGCGGGGGCCAGGTTCTTGGCGAGCGTGATCGCAGTCGAGACGTGGCCTGGCGTCTTGCCAACGCGTGCGGCTACGTCCGTCTGTAGCAGGCCAGTTTCGCAGAGATTCTGGTACTTGCTGCCGAGCTCCCAGAGCGCGACGTCCTCACGCTGCACGTTTTCGACGAGCGCCTCGTACTCGCCATCCGTGCGCACCACCAAGCAGCCAACCTCGTCGCTCTCGAGGCGCCCTTGCTCCTTGAGCAGCCTCAGCGCGCGATAGCGACGTTCACCGGCTTTGATCTGGTACACGCCGCCGAGCTCGCGAACGACAAGGTTGGTGAGCAAACCGTATTTCGCGATCGACTCCGCCAGCTCCGGAATGCGCTGGAACGTGCGACGGGCCTGATTGGGGTCGGGGCGTAACTGATCGAGCCGGACCTTCTGGATGTCGGACATGGCACGTTCAGCCCTGCCTCACGTAGTAGAGCTTGCCGTCGGAAAGCTCGAACGCGCCGACGCCATCCTCGACTGCCTTCACCTTGCTGGCTTGAAGCTCGTCGTCGCTCGCCTCCCGAATCACGGCTCCGGTCTCGAGCTCGACGAGCTGAGGAGCAGCGCGCCCTTGCTGCGCTTCCCAGGCCTTACGAAACGTGCAGAGCGGGTGATGGCTGCCGGCGACGACTCCAGCCCATTCCCGGCACACGCAGTCGGCTGGACTAAGTGGCGCTTGGGGCTCGGGTGTTGTCGCAGCGCTCGAGCTACCTGCCGCTGGCATCGAGGCCGGCTCCGGCGGAGCCGGCAGGGTGTCTCGGTTTTCGGTTGGGCCGCCGACAACCACACGTTCGCGCAACAGGTCCGGGCTTCGGGCTTGTTGGGCTTCCCAGGGGCCTTTCAGGGCACAAATGGGATGGTGCTCTGACTCCTTGCCGGCGGGCTTTTGCCATTCGCGGCAGATACATTCGCGTGGCGAGACGGCGTGGTGCGCGCCCCGCACGATAGACTTTTCGATCGGCACGCGCGTGGAATGCTCGGGGGACCTCACAGTGCCGAGGATGCGACCGCTGGGGGCTCGCAGCTGGGTATCGCCATGTTGGGCGAAGATGCGTTCCTTCAGCTGGGCGCGCGCCTCGCGATCACGCCACGACCTAAACTCACTCTGATTGAGACGATAGAGCTTCACGGTGACCACCTTGTCCGTGGGGCGAATGGAAAAGAGCTATGGCGTGCCAGCAGGCGTCCCACGCTCTCACTGCGACACCTCTCCTTGGTGCCACAAACAATTGTCCCGCCCCAAGAAAATCTCGCAGCCATTTTCCCGGGACTCGCCGGCTACGACTAACAATTTACGGGGGCGTTTGTTGGTCGGAAGCGTTCAGTGGCTCCATCCTCGCGAGTGAAAGGCAGGCCACTCATGGCAATGATGTCTGATTCCGAAGTGCGGAATCTCGCGACCACGCTCGAAACCTACGAAGCGCGCGAGAAGAAGCGCGAGATCGAGAAGCGCGAGGATAAGCGAGAGAACCATCGCAAGTGGATGGAGCTCTTGTACACGGGCGCCGGGGTGGCCGGAGCGGCCGGCATCGGCTTTCTACACGGCCGCTACGAAGACGACGACGGCAACTTCTTCATCCCGCGCACGACGCTTCCTGCCGACATCACGATCGGCACCCTCGGCGTGCTGCTCGGCTTCGGCATGGGCTACATGGGTAGCAAGAAGGAATCGGCGGGCCGCAAGGATGAGGGTACGGAAGCTGGCAAGGTGGTGTTCCAGCTCTCGCGGGGTGTGCTCGATGGCGCAACCGCGATGTATTTTCGTAAGCACGCCCGCTCGGGCAAACTCTCGAACAAATTCTGGGCCGGCGCCCCTGAGCTAGTGGGCGGACCAACGCACAATTACGCGGCGATCGGCGCAGCGCCACCCGTCAACGTCGCGATGACCGACGCACAGCTCGCCGCAGCACTGCGTCGAAACCTCTAGCGCTCACGAGCACATCTGCTCCGCGGGTGCGAGCCCGGGAAGTCAGTCGCCGCGAGGCGACCGGCGGAGCTCTGCTCTTCGACAAACGCATTCAGCAGCACAGCAGGAGAATTCATATGGCCAGTTGGGAAACGATCATGGGTGACGACGACGATTTCGGCGAGATCGGAGCCGAGCTCGATCTGGTCGGCGGCATGGGAACGTCAGAAATCATCGGCGGTGACGAAGGCGGCGACGACGAAGAGTGGGGTGCCGACGAGGACCTGCTCAACGCGCTGTCGATCGGGGCGGCGCGCCGCGGCAAGCACAAGCGTGCGAGCGCGCTGCGTCGCGCTTCCCAGAAGATTCAGGCCTATCGCAAGATCGACCCGGGCGCGGTGGCGATTCGGCAGCGCGACCTCAACAAACGTCGCCGCTTCCCGCTCGGCTTTCAACCGACCACCGTCAACGCAGGCGCCACGTCGAACATCCCAGCCGCGCCACAGGACATGTTCCGGCCGGAGCGGCTCGTGATTCCGTCGGACACGGCCTTCGACTTCGGCGTTCAGGACGTGAAGGTCGGGAACACATCCCAACTCGTCAGCGGTGGGGAGGTTCCGGCTGCACTCTTCACGGAGGTGTCCATCGACACGCACGTGCACTTCAAGACCGCCGAGATCGGCAACCAAATCTCGGTCTCAGTCCGCAACAAGACGAGCGGCGAAATCGAGTTCTCGGCCGGCATCATCGGCACCGTCGTCCAGGCCTGAGCGCGCAACCGGGGCCAATCCGTGCGAGTCGTGGTCGAACTCGGAGACTTTCCGCTCACCAAGCGGAGCCGTTTCCTCGGGCTTTTCATCAAGCCCGTGCTCGATGCGCTGGTCGAGATCAATCGGCTCTACCTGCGCACGCACCACGTCCCCGAGCTCTACCGAGCTCGCGTCCGGTACCGCCCGGAGCCTGACGACGGCACCCCCGAGGAATTCGCAGCCATCCCCCGAATCATCTCTCGAGGTTGGGGCGACTGCGACGACCTTGCCCCCTGGCGCGTGGCCGAGCTGCGCGAGGCGGGCGAGCAGGCGCGCATCCGCATCACGTGGCGACGACCACGCGGACGGCGTCTCTATCACGTGCTCGTCAGGCGCGGCGACGGCCGCATTGAAGACCCGTCTCGGATTCTAGGAATGTGACCCTTCAAGGTGAAGTCATGATTGGCAAGCTCCTCATCCCAGCCGCCATCGGCGGCGGCCTCCTGTTGCTACTCTCGTCAAGCGCTAAGGCCGAGACGGCGCCACGCAATCCGTTCGACGTGCTGCCTTCAAACCTCCGTGTGCTCGCAGCACAGGCCCAGGCAACGAACGACCCCGGCCTACTCGAGCAGACGGCGGCCCAGCTGGAGATGCAGGGCTTCGTGCAGGCGGCCGGCGTGCTTCGGATGCAGGCCGATCAGATCCGGCGCATTCGTGGCGGTCAAGCACCCGCCAATTCAAAGACCGAGGCAGCGTCAGGCAATCCCTTCGATGCTATCCCGTCGAATCTCCGCGTATTGGCAGCGCAGGCTCAGGGCACCAACGACCCTGGAATACTCGAACAAACCGCTGCGCAGCTCGAAGCGCAGGGCTTCAACCAGGCGGCCAGCGTCTTGCGGACGCAGGCGGACCAAGCCCGGCGCACGCGCTGCGGAGCGGCGACGGCGGTCGCGCCACCGGCCCAGGTCGTGTCAAGCGGCCCGCCCCCATTTGTGGCGACCGACACAGCGCAGCATCAACAGGCGCTCTCAGGCGACTTGCAAAAACTGGTTGCCGACGCAGTCGCGAACGGAACCGCGCCCGTTCTGACCAGCACCGCTTTCGTGCTCGAGCGCGCCGGTTTTCAAGAAATCGCGGATGACCTGCGCCGGCGCGCGAAAGAAGCCGCCGCGAAGGCGCCAGCGCCGGCCCAGAAAGACCTTCCCAACGTTGCGCTCGATCCGAGCATGCCGAGCAACCTGGCCGTCGAGGTCGCGCGCCAGCTTCAGCTGCAGGGTGACCCGGCCGCGCTGGAGGCGTTGGCGCGCGAGCTCCGCCTGCGCGGCTTCAACAACACGGCCGATCAAGTCGAAGCAAAGGCCAAGCAAATCAGGGCAATGCTCGACGCAGCCCGCACGATGCAAGACATCGATCGGGAGTTCAAGACGCCCGGGGAGGTTCCACCCTTGCCCGGTGCTGGGGCGGGCTCGACGCCGACTCAGTCATTGCCACCCGTGACCGTGACGGCGACACCGCCGACGCCGCTGCCGGTCCCCGCGCTGCCGGTTCCCCAGTCTCTGCCGCCGGAGCGCTCCAAGGCACAAATCCTCGCCAACAACCTCTCGGTCAGTTTGAACAACCTCATCGAGCAGTACGGCAGCGTTCCGAAGGCGCGCTTCAAGGAAGACCAGGGTGTGGTGCAGCGGTTCCAAACCGAGGAACGCCTCACCGCGGATGGCAAGTACGGCCCGACGACGGCCGCCCACGTGGCTCGCTACGCCTCAGACGTCCCGCCCCCCTTCTATTGGAAGAAGGGCGCTGGTCAGAAGGACCTCAACACGTATCGCAGCAACCTCGAAGCGATCGCTCTCGACGCCGAGCAACTCGGCAACACCGACCGCGCAGCGCGCCTCCGTGCCAGCGCCGCTAGAGCTTCGCTCGCTTGAAGGACAACGGCCATGACCGAGCACTACATTTCGGCAATTTCGAGCTTCGAGGCCATGCCCGAAGATCTGCCCGCAATCGGCGTGGGGCCTGGAGCGTCGCGCGCCGACGACTTGGTACAGCTGCATGTCGCTCCTGCAGGCGTGAGCGTCAAAGGACGCTACTGGCGGGACGGGCACTTCCTGAAAGCGACGGTGCACATTCAGGCCGCTGGCACTGCGCCAAAGACCATCACCGCCCAGGTCGACCTCCGTCCCATCGCGCACGCCGTCAAGCGCTGGCACGTCATGCAGCATCAGCGAGGCGCCCGCGTGGGTGGCTGGCCAGGCAGCTTCATCAAGAAGGTGAAGAACATCGCCAAGTCGAAGCTGGTCTCGCAGGTCGCCCACAGCGTCAAGAGCGTCGTGCAAAGCAAAATTACGGGTGCAGTGGTCGGCGCCGCCGCCGTGGTCTTTCCACCCGTGGGCGTTCCTGCTGCCGCGGCCTACGCCACCGCAAATGCGGCGCTCGCAACGCTCGACAAGGCCGTCCAGATCAAGAATCAAGCCCAAGCGGTCCTCTCTCATGGCTCGTCGGCTCAGAAAGCATCGCTTCAGGCCAAAGCTCCTGTCATCAAAGAGGCTTTGACCAAGGCCGTCGAGGTCAAGCGGAAGCTCCGAGAGATCGCGCAACGGGCGAGCCGCGGCGACATCGGAGCACGGAAAACGGCGCGCATCTTCAGCCATGTCATGCAGCACCGGCAGCGCGTGAACCTGCACGGTCAGAAGCTGCAAGGCAAGAATGCGACGACTGGTCTGCTCGTCACCGAGTACGGCAAGGTCGTGCCAGGCACGTGGCTACTCACGGCTGCGGCGCACACGGGGCTGCCGCTTCTGCAAGCTGCGGCGCAGCCGGCGCTACGCCGCGCGCTGCCGGCGCCGGCAGTGCGACAAGTACCGCGCCAGCTTCCACCACATCGAAGGCACCGATGAGTCGCGAGGCACCAGACCCGACGCTTAGCGTTTACGTGCAGCCGGCGCCGCACGGCATTTGGAGCAACAACAATAACTTCGGTTTTGAATTGCCCTTCGGAGCGCAGCGCAACAATCGCGAGCGCATCATCAGCTTGCCCGAGTGGGGCGAACCGGCCGTATGGACTGTGAGCCTTGGCCTTGAGTTCTCAGACGGCGCGTGGCCGGGCTACGAGCGCGGGTTCGACGTGGTCGCCGACGTCGCCTATGGCGTCGGCGGCGCGACGGAAACGCTGCAGGTCGATTGGCTCGCCGGCACGACCTTCTCAGTGCCTATGAATGCCATCTCGGTCAACGCTTTCTGGGCGTTTCCGGAGACGGGAAGCTCGGGCTCGAGCCGCCCGGAAGACCTGAAGCTTCGTGTGCTTCTCGCGCGCGGCACGCGCGGCTTAGGCCTCTCGCCGACCAAGTTTGCCCCCCTCCTGAATGGCGAGCCTTACGTCACGATCGTCGACAACGCCATCGCCACCCCCGTCGCGAAGATTCCGCGCTTCGGACGAAAGCTCCTCCTTGCTCCCCTCGATCGCGACGATCTCACGAGGCTCCTCGGCAGCAACAACTTCGTACGCTTCTACAGCGCGCCAGACCCCGCCAGCACTGCGTTTCCGACAGGTACGTTCGCGATCGACGCCGAGCTCCTCCGGAGCGGCGTCTACGTGCCGGCATTCTCCAAGTTCGTGACACTCGAAAACGCAGGCGGCGGCGCCGCCGGCGCCGAGGTGCAGCTCAACTTCCAGCTCGACCTATGACCCCTGAAGAGTTCTCTGCCTACATCGCGTCACTGCCCCCCGAAATGCAGCAGGCGTTCGCCGAGGTCTGCAAGCCGATCGGCGACTACGCCACGCAGTCCGTCGAAATCCGCGACCGCCTGGCCCGCGATTTCCCGAAGCTTCCGCCCCCTTTTCGCGCCGCGCTCAGCCTGGCGCTCGCGAGGTTCCGATGATTGTCAAAGACACGCTCACTCCGCTCAGTCGTGACGACGCCTCTCGCGCATTCCTCAGCGCCTACCAGCAGCTCACGGGCAAGCTACCGACGCCGGCCGTGCTGGCGCTGTTGCTCGCACAATCGGCGTTTGAGACTGGACACTGGAAGAGCCTGCACAATTTCAACTTCGGCAACGCGAAAGCGGGACCTGGCTACCCGCTCGTGACGCAATTCCGCTGCTCGGAAGTCGACGCGCTGGGAGTCGAGCACTTTTACGACCCGCCGGACCCGCATTGTAATTTCCGCGCCTACGACAACGCTGCCGCCGGCGCGCTCGACTACCTGAAGGTGCTCCGGAACCGGCCGCATTGGTGGCAGGGTCTTCACACCGAGGATCCAAGCGCCTTCGTCGACGCGCTCGCGACGCCACCCAAATACTTCACCGGCAATCCTGCCGTTTACAAGCGAAGCGTCGTTTCGCTGTTCGGAACTTTCCACCCTTTAGCGGAGGTGGCGCTGGCGGTGGCGTCAGTCCGCCCGACAACACCGTCGCAGTCGCCAGTGCCAGCGCTGGTGCCGGCCCTCTCCTCATCGTCGGCCTCGCCGCAGTCGGACTCGTCTGGGGTGCGACCCGTGCCATCAAGCAGCGCCAATTCGGTTAGGCCAAAGCCCCCAGCGCCGGCCCCCGACCCAACGCAAAAGGTGAGCACCGCCGAAGCACCAAACGTCCTGCCGGTGAAGCGTTCGGTTTGGGGACGGCTCTTCGGTTTCGTCCTGCGCATCGCTCGCCTGCTCTTTCGCCGACCGCCGCCTGGGAGCTCGGCATGATTTACAAGAGCGCCATCCTCGTCGCCGCCGTGCTGGCCCTCGTCGCTGTCGCGACGGGCAAGACGATTCGCGCCCAACGCACGGTTGTGCTCAATGGGCTGAAATACGAGCTCAAGCTGTACAGCGATGACAGCCTCGACGTGGCTCGAGAAGATGGGCTGCATTTCAGCGTCGATCGCAACGGAAAAATCGACTTAACGACGGGCACTCGCGACCAGCTGAACGACGCTTCCGCACAGATGATTCGGTCTGCGGCTGCGAAGGCGGGAGGCCAGCAATGACTACCGTGGGCGACATTGGTTGTCGCGACGTGGATGTGGATGCGTGGGAAAAGGAGAATCGCGCCCCCTTGTTCCCGAACAAGGTCAACCGGTGGGTGCTCGTTCGGACGCTCCGCGACAACCCGACGCCCGACGATCTCAAGACGACGCTAGCCGCGACCTTTTCGAAGTGGTTCGACGGCACACCGTTCGATGCCGCGCTGCCGTCCGAAGGCAAGACCCGAAGCGCCAATGCGGATCTCATCAAGCTGGAGCACATCTCGAAGGAGCGGCTCTCGTTTCCTCAACCGGCACGACGCCGTGAGCAACTGCCCGGCGTTCTACCAACGCTGAAGCCGGGCGAAGTGGTTTGGCTCGAGGTCAGCTTTGCCTACCGCGGGCAACTGGTCGACATGCCGTGGCCGGTGCGGAGCGGCGCCGCCGTGCAGCTCAAGGCCAGCGCGCGCTGCCCGGTCGAAGCCGATTGGATGCTCGACAGCGCCGCCGTCCCGACCGTGGACGCTCCGCCTGAGAAGTCCTCCTCCGACAAGGCGGGCGATGCGCTTGGGGGAGCCGCGCAGAAAGTCGGTAGCAGTGTGCTCGACTCGCTCTGGCTACCCCTGGTCGTCGTGGGCGCCGGAGTCTTGGTCTACCTGTTTGGCGTGCGGTCCCTGGTGCGCGCCTCTCACGATGAGGAGGCGGCCTGATGTCCGCGCCTGGCCAAAATCTCGTCAAGTGGCTGACGCGCATGCTTGCCGATGTCACCGAGGCAGGCTCGATCGGCCGCTTCGAGCTCATCCACAAGGTCGAGGGCGAACACGCCGAGCGGCTGGGAGTCTGGCGCAGCGACTCTGACAGCCCGCGTAGCCCCGACGAACTGGCTCAGGAGATTCAAGATACCGCACACCACGACGCTCAGTCGCGGGTCACGGGACTGCCCCAGCGCTACGTGGCTTTCGCCTTTCGAGCCCAAAACGAAGAGCACGAGAGCCAGCATGCCTTCCTAGTCCGGCCTGGCTCGCACCTCTCGCGACTGGGCGAGGACTCCGAGCCACCGACCGAGAAGGGCGTCATCGCGCACAGCATGCGCCACGACGAGTCGATGCATCGACTCTTCATCACGGGCGGAGAAGTCCTCATCGGACGTCTCTCGGCCGAGCTCGAGCGGGAGCGCGACGCGCGCGTCAAGGCCGAGCAGCTCAACTGGTCGGTGTTCGAAAAATACCAAGCCCTCCAAGACCGCGAGCACGAACGCCGCATTGCTGAAGCCAAAGAGCTGATGAAGGCTCGTCGCGTCGATGAGCTGATGGGTGTTGCCACCGCGCTCATCCCCATCCTCGCGACGAAGCTGCTCGGCAGCGCTCAGTCACGTACTGAACAGACACAGCAGTTGGGCGCGCCAGCGCAGGCGGCCGCCGATCCGAAGGACCTCGCCGTACGCCACTTCTTCTCCTGTCTTTCGGAGACCGAGATCACCAGCATCCTCGGGTGCATCGCGAGCTCGAGCCAGATTGCTCTCGCCCAAATCCACAGCTCGTTCATGAGCGAGAGCCAATCGCCCGCCGACGTCATGGCCCGGCAGCTCGCCATTCGCAAGTTCCTCAAAATGCTGAGCGAGCAGGAAATCAAGAGCGTCTTGGCCTCGCTCGGCGAGCAAAACCGCAAGCTGCTCATCGCCCTTTACGCCCAATACCGCGACCTCGAGGAGCAAGAGCAAGCACGAAAGCCAGAAATCTTGCGCTCGTAGTTCGAGCACCAAGGGAGACCCGCCATGCCCAAAAAGAAGAAGCCCCGCCACAAACCGAAGCACAAGGCGCGCCACCACCCGCACCTCGCGTTCGACCACGAGCACGAGGGGCACCACGCGCGGCTACGAAAACATCACGCTGCCAGCGGCGCCCGCAAGGCGAGCGCCCACAAGCAGAGCGGACACCGCCATGGCGCGGGACACCGAGCCAAAGTCGGGAGAAAGGCGAGCCGCAAGCACAAGCCTTCGGCATTGATCAAGCGCCTGCGAGCGGCCCAAGCAGGCGCCCGCGAGCAGCTCCAACGCTTTGGTCGAGGCCACAAGCACCACCAACCCGAGAAGCTCGTGACCGAGCAAACCCTGCGCAATCACATGGCACTCAAGTGCGTGCGCCGTTGCTCGCATTGAGGAACTAGCGATGGCCCTGTTCCTCAACTTCGGCGCCGGCCTCAACCAATTGCCGCCGCCATGGCAGAACCTCGGCGCGACTCACGACGTCCGCAAGCGGCTGAAGTTCGAGAGCGGCTCGGCGGCGGCGATCCTAGCGGAGCACGTCATTGAGCACGTCCCGTTCTTGCAGGGTTTGGAGTTCTTCCGGGAATGCCTGCGGCTACTGCAACCGGGTGGCGTGCTGCGCGTTGCGTTCCCCGACGTGGGCCGGTTTCTGGTCGCCGAGCAATCCGAGCTCGCGTTCAATGCCGCCGCGCATTGTTACGCCGAAGGCCTCGCCCAACGTCCTGGACTGGACCTCCCGCCGCGCAGCCGGGAGCGGGTGCGAGCGGCGCTCGGCCAACTGCTCAGTGGTTGGGGCCATCAAGCGGCGTGGACTGAGCACAACGCGGCTGGTGCGCTGCTCGTCGCGGGGTTCTCGCAAGTCCATCGCCGTGAGTACGGCCGGGGTGAACTGAAGGGTGTCGACGGGCATCACCGCGACGTCGGGCCTGAGCTCGCGTTGCTCGAGTCGACGATTCTGGAGGCACGGAAATGAGAAACACCATCATCGTGATGAGCTCGAATCGCGAAATTGAGACCGCGACCAAAAAGACGCTTCAGAACCTGACGGACCTGGGCGCCATCGTGCTGCTCGAAACGGGTTCGGCGGACGTGGCGTTCGCGCGTTGTCGCGCCCTCTCGTGGGCCTGCGAAAAGCTTCGGGAATACCCGGAGCGCGACGTCGTCCTGATGCTCGATGACGACATGGACGTGCCTGCCGAGACGGCGCAGGCGCTCGCGGATCGCGCACGTGAGACTGGTCGCGCGTGCTCGGCCGTGTATTCGACGCTCACGGCGAGAGTCGCTGCTGCGCGCTGGCCGGGCCACCCTGGCCTATGGCTCGTCGGGCTCGGCTGCGTTGCGATACCACGGGCGCTTCTGCTCGACCTTGAGGAGCGCTCCGAGTCGTTCGAGGTGAACGGCCGCGTCTACAGCGCGCTCACCTGGAGTGGCCCCGAAGACGGCACCTGGGTCGGGGAGGATTTCAGGCTCTCCAAGAACCTCGGCGGGGTGCACCTGTGTCCCCTCGCCGTTGGTCACATCAAGAAGGGCGCGCTCTGGCCCGATGAGGAGACACTCGCTCAACTCGCCCGTTCGGCGCACGAGGCGGCACCTGCCGGCCGCACGGGCACCGCCGCGGATGCTGCAACACCCAAGGAGATACGTGAAAATGACTGATTCGCCGATTCGCCTTTCCCCATCCGGCCCCATCATTGGCAAGGTCACTTCGACCGGCGCTGGCGCTCGCCTTCGGCTGACCGAAGCAACCACTCCGATGGCCGGCTCTCAAGCCATTCCGAGTAATCCAGACGTCATTAGCCCTGACGGTTTTGGCGTCGCCAATCCGCTCGTGCTCACGCTCGACGCGCCGAAGGAGAAGCTGAGCTATCGAGCCAACCTCTCGCTCGACGTGATCAACACTTCTACGAACGAGGGGGGTGAAATCGTCCTCTACTTGGACATTTCGCTCGACGGAGGCGCCAACTACACCAATCGCGCCAAGAACCTCCACATCATCAATTCAGCGCCGACCGACGCTGAGGCACGCCAAATGCAAGTCTGGTTGCCGCTCACGCTAGGAAGCGCGCTCGGCATCAGCGACGCCGCGCCCCCCGGTTCGATCAAGCTACGAGCTCGCGCGAACCGAGTGGTCGCATCGGGCGCCCTCGTGAACTCACAATCAGCTTCGCAGGGAAGCTCACCGATCTCCGATCTCAACGGGACGATTCACATGCAACTCGAGGAGTGTCTGTAGCTCTCCGAGCCTGAACGAGTCTGACACGTCGCTCTAGTCGGCGCGCGTAGTCGCGACGAGAGCACCAACCGCTGACCTGCCGCGCCACCGGCAAGTCTACCGCGCCGATGCGGCTGCTGCACCGGTCTCGGCACGCCTTTGCCTGGAGTCTGCCATGAGCCCCGAAGCCACCGAGCTCACTCTCTACCTCGACAACGAAGAGCCACTCTATCGCCAGAAGATGTACATCTTCCGCGCCCTCGCCAAGAAGAAGGACCGCGGCAAGTACAACCCGGCGCTCGCTCCGAAGGCTTTCGCGGCGCTCATGACAGCTGCTGCCAAGAAGTACGTCCGCGAGTTCGGTGCACCTGGTGATCGCTGGAACCTCATCTTCTCGCCCATCGACCGGCGCCAGGCTGCCAGCAGCTACGCCGAAGAATTTCTCGATTGGTACGCCATTGAGTACGAGAGGCCCCAAAAGAAGCCGCGCACAACGACGAGGGAGGGGTAGCGAGATGGCTAATAGGAAAGCCGCGCGTTCCACCTATCGGGTGGACTTCGATTTCTCCGAAAGCGCATTCAAGTTCAAGCCCACGTACGACTCCCTGGCTGCGTTCGACGCTGATCTTCAAGCGGCTTCGTTACTCGCACCTCGCGGCGGCGCCTACGACAAGACCTACTACAAGGTGATCCACGTTCCGACCGGCGACGTCTGGGATGCGCGGCTCGATCTTCAGCATCCAAGCCACCATGGCGGCAAGAAGGTCAGTGTCGCCGCTCGCATCGAGAGCTTCTGCAAGCGAATGCTCGCGTCGAACTTACCACGCACGGCAGAGGACGAGGCGGGTTACCGCCTTTGGCTCGAGCGCATGCGTCGGAGCACTCGTTGAACACGTATTGACCGCAGCCATCAAAAGGAAAGGAAACAACAATGACCGATACTCTGTGGGCCCACCTGGCAAGAGCCGTCGAAGCGCTCTCGCCGTTGCTACTCGCCGCGCTCAGCTGGCTTTCGCTTCAGGTCGCCGCGTTCATCAAGACGCGTGTCCAGAACGACCGCTTGCGAGGCGTGCTCGAGCGTGTCGACGACGCTGTGCTGGTCGCCGTTCGCGAGATCGAGCAGGTCTACGTTTCGAGGCTCAAGAACGCCAGCGCCGACGGCGAGCTAACGGCTGACGAACGCAAAGACGCCAAGGATGCCGCCGTCACGGCCGCTCGCTCTTACCTCGGCGTGCGCGGGCTTGTCGAGCTTGGGAAAGTGCTCGGCATTTCTATTGACGACGTCGACCGCGTCGTCTCGGCGCGCGTCGAAGCTGCCGTCTACAACCTCCGCGCTCAGCCGACGCGGATGCTCGGCTCGGTGCTGCGCTCCGCACTGCACCGGGCTGCCCCGGACAAGAATCAGACGCAGGCGCAGAACGGTGCGCACTAGCGGCGCGCGATGGAGGTGCCACATGACTAGTCGCGAAGCCAAATGTCGAAAGGGCGCGAGCGGGCCTACTTGCACTGGGCCGGCGGGACCCAAAGGCGACACCGGGCCCGCCGGGCCTCAGGGCGAACCAGGACCGCCAGGCGTGGTTCGCTTCCTCCGGGTACCTCTGGTCCCGCAGACGGCCGAAAGTGGCGGCGACCCGGGTCCCGGCTCGGGGTGGTCACTCGAGCTGGTGGGCGCGCCGAACACGCGCTTGCTCTGGCTGCACCAGTTCGACGTCACGCTCGACCCAGAAGTTTGGTTTGCCGTGCCTCTTCCAGAAAGCGGCGCCATTCGACGCATCACAGCGCACGTGGAGGGGCAAAAGCCCTTTCCGTTACCAGCCTACATGCCCTCACTGGCTCTCGTTCAGATGCCGGTATCGTTCAGCAACTTCGAAATCTTCGAGCAAGTCGACCTGACGAGCGATCCTGACGCGTACGGCGATCCCCACGTCATCGCGCTCACGACCGACAACTTCGGGGGCAGCCCGTTGCCCATCACGACGGACGACACCTATTGGATTCGCATCAGGGGCGAGTCCGGAGACAACGCGCGAAGCCGGCGCCTGAAGCTCACCGCCATCTCGATCACGATCGAGCCTTGAGTCAACGCTATGCAAGCGACGACGGTGAACCGCAAGAGACTTCAGCGCGAGCTCGCTGATCACTTGCGCGAGAAGGACAGAGCAGCACTGGCGCTGCTTCGCGCCAAGATCGCCGCGGCACGCGTCGATCGCCGGCACAGGCTCCACTCAGCGCGGCAAGCGTGCCGCGGAGCCCTACTATCGCTCCGCGAACGCCAGCGCGCCGAACGACAGGAGCTCACACGCGAGCATCAGGCAGAGCGCGCCGCGGGCCGAACTGCGTGCCTGACTGGCAAAGAGCGCGCGAAGGAAGAGGGCCTGGGGCTCGAGCACGCGGCGGAACAGGAGTACAAGGAAGAGCGCACGTTTCAGCGCCAAATCCGACGCGCGGGCAAGCCACCGCGCGAACGGTCGACTCGTCGCGAACGCAGTCAAGAAGACGACGACGCCGTGCGGCGCAATTTGCCGCCTGAGCTCGTGGCCGTCTTCGACAAGCATCGAAAGTCGTTCAAAGGCTCGGCGCGCCGCAGTAGGACCGAGCAGTTTCTAGAATGGGCGGAGGAGAACCCTGACGAAGTGCTCGCGATTCAGCAGGCTGAAGCCGACCACGCTCTGAAGCAGCTCCTCCAAGAACAGCGGGAGCTCGACCGCACGGTCCGCAGTGCCAAGCGGTACAAGCAGTCACCGGAACAGCTCGCACGTCTCCTCGCAGACGTGCCCTTCTAAAGACACGCAAGACAAACAGACCCCCAACACAGCGGTTCTATCAGCAGAGGCCACATGGTGGTAAACAGACTTTTGCGCTGCCTATGCCTTCTGTCCTGCAGTAGCTGCACCATCACGCTCCCCGAGAAGATCTATGCCGGCCAGGTCAGATCGGGATTCAGAGCCTTGGACGACAACGCAGCAGTTCAGGAAGGACTCATCGCGGATGCGGAGTCGTGCGCGTCGCGTCTCAACCGCGAGCGCTCGCGTGCGGGAACCTACAACGGCGTGAGGGTCACGGTTACAGCAGTCGGCGGCCTAGCGTCCGGTGTCGGCGGCTTCGTCTCCGCTCTCAACGATGACAAGGACGCCAAAAGAAACGCCGCCGTCGTTGCGGCGCTGGGCGGCGGCGTGGCTCTAGCCGGCACCTTTCTGACGTCGCTGGTCGGCG
>DATAKF010000234.1:0-4521 GCA_036261775.1 Polyangiaceae bacterium
GCGTCTGGGTGGGCGATGGCGTCGTCGGCCAGTCGGAGGTCGCGGTCGACTTTGGGCTCGAAAGCGTGGCAGACGCGCGCCGCGCCCTGGCCGTGAAGTCGGGCATCCCGGGCGTGCGCTTCGCAGCCCGCCTCGCGACGCCCGAGGTCACGGCCTCCGTCACTGAAATGGTCGCTTCCGGCGTCGATGGCGTGCTCGCGCTGCGCCACGCCAGCTCGATCAAGCGCGCGCTCATGCGCCTCTCGGCGGAGATCGCCTCGGCCCGGCCCGGCCTAGGCATCCGCGCGGCGCGCGAGCTGTTGGCCGGTGCCTACGACGTGGTGGTCGAGGTCGCCCGCCTGCGCGACGAGCGCGTGCGCGTCTTGCGCATCGCGGAAATTACTGGCGTCACGGCCGACGAAATCGAGCTGCAGGACATCTTCACGTTCTTGCCCGACCGCACCGCGGCGGGCGGCGCAGTCGAAGGCACCTTCAACCCCAGCGGCACGGTGCCCCAAGTGGTCGAGGCAATGCGCGCGCGGGGTGAGAACTTGGACTCGTCGTTGTTCTCACGGCCGCCTTCTAGGTAGCTTCGCTCCCTAGAAGGTCTTGGTTTTCCTCCGCGCCTTGCCGTGGCGTCCCGCGACTCCGGTGACCGGGTAGGCAGCGGGCGCCCGTCCCGCCGGTTTCTCCCCCGCCTCTCCGTGTCGATCGTGATCTGCTGGTGCCAAGTCGGTCAACGGCGATCCAGCTCGCGCTGCGCGCTCGCGCAAAGCGGATAGCACACGGAAGTCTCGAGCAGCCCGACTGTTGAACTTAAGCGCGAGCTTCCGCCTTCGCTTTTTCGACCTTCTTGCTCATCATTCGCTTCTTCAAGGCGGAGAGCTTGTCGATCATGAGCACGCCGTTGAGGTGGTCGTTCTCGTGCTGAATGGCCACGGCCAGCAGGCCGTCGGCTTCGAGCGTGAACTCCTTGCCGTCGCGATCCTTGGCGCGCACCTTCACGCGCTCTGCCCGCTTGATCTCTTCGGTCGCGCCAGGGAACGACAGGCAGCCTTCTTCCCAGATTTGGACGCCGTCGAGCTCCAGGATTTCCGGGTTGATGAAGACCTTGAGGTCGCTCGGCTCGTCTTCGGCCGCGGCGTCGATCACGAAGATGCGCAGCCCAACGCCGATCTGGTTGGCGGCCAGCCCGCAGCCCGGGGCGTCGTACATGGTCTCGGCCATGTTCTCGATCAGCTCCAGGATTTCGGGGGTGATTTCGCCGACCGGCTTGGCGGCTTCACGCAGCCGAGGGTCGGGGTAGTGCAGGATCGGAAGCAGGGCCATCGCTCGAGAAACGTAACACCGCCCCCTGGACCCGGCAATCGGCGCTCATGACGAGCTGACGCGCGCGCGTCTCAACCCGGGCTCGTTCTGCCGCTCTTTTTGGGATACCTGAGCGGGCCCCAGACGTAGGCGTCGCCGCCGCACAGCTCCCAGCGAGGCGGATCGATGCGCGGCGCGTCGGAGGGGTTCTCGGGCCCCGCCCAGTCGACAGCGCCGGGGCGACCGCGCGGGCCGAGCAAGAGCGGCGCCACGAACACGTGCAGCTCGTCGGCCAAGCCGCTCGCGAGCAGACTGCCGCCGAGCTCCGAACCGCCTTCGCACATCACGCTCACGACCTCACGCGCGGCCAGCTCGCGCAGCATGACCGAAGGCTCACAGCGGCCCTCCGCCGTGGGCGGCACGCGAATCACGCGCACGCCCAGCGCCTGCAGCGCTTCTTCCAATGCCTTGGGCGCGGACAGCGTGGTCACGACGCAGGTTGGCACCTGGGCGGCCGTCTGCACGACCTGCGACGTCGTGGGAATGCGCAGCTTGCTGTCGACGATGACGCGCACCGGGCTGCGACCCGGTACGTCGCGCACCGTGAGGCGCGGGTTGTCGGCGAGCACCGTGTTGACACCCACCATCACGGCGTCGTGCGAGGCGCGCAGCGTTTGCACGCGCATGCGCGATTCGGGCCCGGTGATCCATTTCGAGGCGCCGGTCCGCGTTGCGATGCGCCCGTCCAGCGAGAT
Source organism: Polyangiaceae bacterium (assembly GCA_036261775.1). Lineage (GTDB taxonomy): Bacteria > Myxococcota_A > Polyangia > Polyangiales > Polyangiaceae > PMG-095. The sequence continues at coordinate 2,043 of DATAKF010000234.1, forward strand.
GGCGAGCTTCAGCGTGAGGTAGCTCTGGCCGGTGGTGATGAACTTCGACCAGGCCTTGATCAGGTTCTGGGCTTCGGCTTCCAGCACGCCCTCGACCACCTCGACACCGGCCTCACGCAGCCGCTCGAGCCCGCCGCCCGCGACGCGCGGGTTCGGATCGCGACAGCCGATGACCACGCGCTTGACGCCCGCCGCCAAGATGGCGTCGACGCATGGCGGTGTTCGCCCCTGGTGATTGCAGGGCTCGAGCGAGACGTACAAGATTTGCCCGCGCGCGCTCGCTCCGGCGACGTTCAAGGCCGCGATCTCGGCGTGAGCTAGGCCGGTCGCCTCGTGAAAGCCCTCACCTAGGACCTCGCCCAGAGCGTTCGCGACGACAGCGCCAACGTGCGGGTTGGGCGATGGATCTCCCTTGGCGCCCAGCGCGATGGCGCGCCGCATCAGCTCTTGGTCAACATCCTTCGCCATCAGCCGCGCGCCTCTAACTAGCGCAGTTTTGGGGCAGGGGACCCAAAACCTGAGGGTGGGGCCGTCTTTCGCCGGGGCGCGGCGGTTGCTCGCGCCCCGCCCCACGCGAATGAATCGCGTGGGGCCCCACCCCAAATTCACTTCCTGGGGCGGGAGCTGAGCTCCCAAAGGAAAGATGAGGACTGGTGCCAGTCATGGCACTAGTCCGGCCGAGAGCGGACGAGCTTGCCCATCTCGCTCATGAACTCGTCGATGTCGCGGAACGAGCGGTAGACGCTGGCGAAGCGCACGTACGCAACCTCGTCGAGCGCCTTGAGCCGAGCCATCACGCGCTCGCCGATCACCAGCGACGACACTTCCTTGTCGCCGCTCTCGCCCAGCTCTCGCTCCAGCTGCTCGGCTTGCTCATCGAGCTTCTCCGCCGAGACCGGCCGCTTGTTGCAGGCGATGCGCAGGCTGCGCAGGATCTTTTGCCGATCGAACGCCTCACGCTGGCCGTCCTTCTTCACGACCGTGGGCAGCGTCGTCTCGACGCGCTCGTAAGTGGTGAAGCGCTTGCTACAGCCGTCGCATTCACGACGGCGCCAGGTGACGGTGCCACCCGCCACCAGACGAGAGTCGACGACTCGGCTCTCCATTTCACGGCAGTAGGGGCACTGCATGCAGGAAAGCTCAGGTGGGCGAGGGCGCCCTCAGCCCTCGTAGGCGGAGAATACCAACGTCGCGTTGGTGCCGCCGAAGCCGAACGAGTTGCTCATGGCACGCTTGATTCGCCGTTCGCGCGCCTTGTTGGGCACGAAATCGAGCGGGACCTCGGTGTCTGGGTCGTCCAGGTTGATGGTCGGGGGGATGACGCCCGTTTCGATGGCCTTGATGCAGCAGGCTGCTTCCACGGCGCCGGCGGCGCCGAGCAGGTGACCCATCATGCTCTTGGTCGAGCTGACCCACAGCTTCTTGTCCAGCGCGTGAGCGCCGTACACGTCGGCTACGGCCTTGGCCTCTTCGGTGTCACCCACGGGCGTCGAGGTGCCGTGGGCGTTGATGTAGTCGATCTGCTCGGGGTTGAGCTTGGCGTCCTTCAACGCTTGGCGCATCGCGCGCGCTGCTTGCGCGTGGTTCGGCGTGGGTTTGGTGATGTGATAGGCGTCGCTCGTGGCGCCGTAGCCAGACACTTCGGCCAAGATGCGCGCGCCGCGCTTCTTCGCGCGCGACAGCGTCTCGAAGATCAGCGTGCCGGCGCCTTCGCCGCACACGAAGCCGTCGCGACCCCTGTCCCAGGGGCGACTGGCGCGCTGGGGTTCGTCGTTGCGACGGCTGAGCGCGAACATCGCGCCGAAGCCGGCGATGCCGATGGGCGAGATGGTCGCCTCCGCACCACCCACGACCATGACCTCGGAGTCACCACGCTGCATCAAACGCAGCGCTTCACCCATGGCATGCGCGCTGGAGGAGCACGCGCTGGTGTGCGCCATGCTGGGCCCGCGCAGGCCGAAGGCGATGGACACCTGACCCGCCGCCATGTTGGCGATCAGGGACGGGATGAAATAGGGGCTGACCTTGCCTGGACCCTTGGTGGTCAGGGTGATGGTGCAGCGCTCGAGGTTCTCGAGACCGCCCAGACCGACGCCAATGTAGACGCCGCACTGGTCGCGCTCTTCCTCGGTCAGATTCAAGTCGGCCTGCTCGAGCGCCATCTTCGTCGCCGCCATGGCGAACGGAATGAAGCGCGAGACCTCCTTGATCTTTTTCTTCTCCATGAACGCAGCTGGATCGAAGTCTTTGACCTCGGCTGCGATGCGGGTCGAAAACTGCTCGGTCGCGTCGAACTGCGTGATCGGTCCAACGCCGCTCTTGCCGTTGATCAACGACTGAAAGCTCGCATCGGTGCCGACTCCGTTCGGAGTGACCAGACCAATTCCTGTAACGACGATCCGCTCCATGTGCTCCTTCAGCTGCCTAGAGCCAACTGGCGCTTCTGCCAGTGGGGGCCGTGGGGCGCTTGTGCTCCCCA
>DATAKF010000190.1:0-14030 GCA_036261775.1 Polyangiaceae bacterium
CCGAGCAGCCCTGGCGCATACCCGAGGCCCGCGCCGCCTTCAGATCGATCTCGGGCGGCAGCTCGACGGCTTGCCATTCGATGCCGCCGTCGGTGGTCTCGGAGGCCAGGCCATTTTCCCCGAGCGTGAGCGCGCGGGCACCGGCAAATAGCGTATGGCCGCCGTTGTCTTGCACGCGACGCAGCGTGAGCTTGCCGTCCTGCGCCACCTCGAAGCCGGCGAAGGGACCAGCGCCCACGACCCAGCCGGAAAGCACACCCGGCTTGGACTCGACCACGCCATCGAGCCACACGCCTTGCTCGAGCAGCGACTTGTGGCGAGGCTCACGCTGCGCGAGCGTCAACGCCACGCGCTGCGCGCCTGTCCCCTGGAGCAGCGTGAGCGCCCCGCCGTCAGTCAACGATGGCGGCGTGAGGACCGCGACGCGACCGTCGGCCAAAGCGACGACGCGGTCGCGTTCGGTGTTCGCGTGTACCTCGAAGGGCGCACCCGCGACGGGCACGATGCAATGCTCGAGCGCGCTGCCGCGAGCCTTGCAGCCACCGTGTACGACCAGCGCACCGCTGCCGCTGTCGCTCACGGCTCGCGCGCCGGGCAGCTCGAGTACCAGCTGCAACTGCAAGGGCTGAGCGAGCTGGTAGATGCGCGTCAGCTCTTGACCCTGTCCGCACACGAAGCCGACGCCCGCGCCAAAGCGCACCCCCAAGCATTCGCCGGCGCCTACGTACGCGCGCTCGCGCCGTTCCAGCACGCGCCCCGTGTCGAGCGAGACGCGTGAAAGCGTTCCACCCGTCGCCACGAAGGCCGCGCCGCGGCCATCGGGAAAGCCAGTCAAGGTCGCGACCTGCAGCAGCGGCTCACTGCCGCGATCACCCTGTTTTTCCCGCAACGAGACCAGCCGCTGGAGCTCTGCGCGCGCGGCTTCGCTCACCTTGGACTCGTCCCGATCGGCCACGTGCGACAAAGCCCCGCGCGCGTTGAGCAGGTAGTCGCCGTGCGGCGTCGCGAGCGACAGAGACTCACCGGCAGGCTCGAAGCTCGTGACCGGCAGCGAAAACGGGTGCCAGCTCGCGCCGGCGTCGAAGCTCAGCAAGAGACCTCGCAGCGGAACCTGCACGGCCCCGAACCAGCCATCTACGAACGCCATCGCTCCGTAGGCAGGCGCCGCGGGTAGCCCGATCGGCGGTACGGGTTGACCAGTCTCCAGGTCCAGCGCGCGGTAGTCGCCGTCGCGCCGCGGTAGGAGCAGCAGGCGGTCGAAGCCCGGCACCAGCCGCTCGACCTCGAAGTCGAGCTGAGCCAACGGCCTCAGCGTGTCGGTCCAGCTCGCGGAGCGGTACAGCAAGGTGCCGCTCGACGAGATGATCCAAAACAAAAAGCCGCCACCCAGCCGCTCCGGCAGCTCCAAGTAGCGAGCGCCGCGCGCGGCCGGCAGCAGCTCGTCACCGACGTCGAGCGAGCCGTCCAGGTGCTCGACGACACGCAGGCCATACGCGAGCAGGCGCCGTGAGCCGTCGTGAGCAACGCTCGCCTCGAGCGCGCCAGTGCCACGCAGCGGTGGAAACAGCCGCGGAGCCGCCGCCTTGGACGGCGCCGCGAACGCCACCGCCCGCGCGCTAGAAGGCGCTTGGGGCACGGCTCGCGAGCAGCTCAGCAGAGCGCCGAGCGTGCACGCGAGTAGTCCCGACCCCCAGCGCATGGCTGCCTAGGCCTGCAGCTCCGGATCGCTGGACTTGAACCAGCGGCTGGCGGCGCGCACGGCGTTGGTGGCAGCGCCGAGGCGCAGGTTGTCACCCACGACGGTGAGGCAGAGCGTGCGACCGCTCTTGTCGCGAGCGTCGGGGCGGACACGACCGACCAGCGCGCGATCGCGAGCCTTGACCGAGTAGAGCGCCGACAGGCCCTCGCCGGCCGCGCCGGGCAAGAACGTCACGAACGGCGCCTTCTTGCTGTCGCTGAGCAAAGCCGCGACCTGCTCGGGCGAAACGGGCTTGCTGAAGGTGACCCAAGCGTTCTCGTAATGGCCGACCGCGACGCCGACGCGGCAGCACTGAGCGCTTACGCCCAGCTCGGGCAGCTCCAAGATCTTCTTGGCCTCGAACATCAGCTTGCGCTCTTCAGCCGAGAAGCCGCTCTCGTCGGTGCCGCCGTTGTGAGGCACGGTGTTACCCGCGTACGCCTTGGGGTCGAACACGTCGCCCAAGCGATCTTGCGAGGCGTAACCGACCTTGCTGGCTTCGAGGAAGCCGTCGAGCGCTGCGATGCCGGCGCCGCTGACGGCTTGGTAGGTGCTAACCGTGATCGACTCGAGCCCAAACTCCTTCTGCAGCGGCGAAAGCGCGAGCGTCAGCGGAATGGTGGTACAGTTGGGGTTCGCGACCAGCCGCACCGTCTCGTCGATGCGGTTCGAGTTCACGCCGGCGGCGACCAGCGGCACCTTCGCGTCGCCGCGGTAGGTGTTGCTCTTGTCGATGACGCGATAGCCGAGCGCGAGCAGGCGCGGCACGTAACGCTTGCTGTGGTCGTCATCGAGCGCCACGAACGCCAGATCGCCCTTCGGCGCGCTCTCGTCTTCGAGCTTTGGCGCCGCGTCGACCTGGTACGTCTTGTCGCCGTGCTTGAGCTCTTGATCACGGCTCGCGTACAGGGACAAGCTCGCGCTGGGCCAAGCGCGCGCAACGAGGTCGAGCGTCTCGCGACCGACCAAACCAGTGGCTCCAAGCAGGCAGATGCGCATGGGGCGGCGGTGTAGCAGCGATCGCCCGGTCGTTCCAGGCCCGGACAGGCTAGATGCATGAAATCCGGGGCAAAATTTGGGTCCGCGGCCGCCTGGTGGCGCGCTCTGACCAGGTCTCGACCTCGCACTTCCCGCCCAGTGTGCAGAACCACTCGGGCGCGCCGGCTTCCCTGGTACGCGGAATATGGCGGGGCCAATGGAGCCGCAACTCCGTGACGAATTGTTGATCCGTTCCTGACGTCTCGATGCATCCAAGAGGCTGCCCATGGACTCGCTCTCATCCTTGCGCCACGGATTGTGGGTCGTTTTGGCCCTGGTTGGCTGTGGAGAGAGCCCGACGCCGAGCACCGGCCAGCCCGGCAGCGCCGGCAACGGCACGAGCCCCTCCGGGACCGCGGGCAGCTCGAGCGGCACCACCGCGGGCAACGGCACGTCCCCCTCGGCAGGCCAAAACAGCAGTGGCGGTAACGCGATGGCCGGCAACGGCGCTGGCGGCGCAACGGCGATTTCGGGCTCCGGCGGCGCGTTGGCGGGCGCTGCTGCTTTGCCTGATACCAGCGGCGAAATCTACGACCCTGCCAAACTGCCGCGCTTCGACCTCGAGCTGCCGGCAGCTTCGGTCGCTGCGTTGAAGCAAGACCCCGACACGTACGTGACCGGCAGTCTGAAGTACGGAGACGAGGTCGTGAGCAACATCGGGGTGCGCATCAAGGGCGAAGGCAGCTTGCGCACGCTCGACGAAAAGGCCGCGTTCAAGCTGAAGTTCGACGAGTTCGTGCCCAAGCAGAGCTTTCACAGCCTGCGCCGCATGACGCTGAACAACATGGTCGAAGATCCGTCGTTCTTGGCGGAGCGACTAGCGTTTCACTTCTTTCGCGCCCAGAAGCTGCCGGCCCCGCGCTGCAACAGCGCGCTCGTCTACGTCAACGGGCAGTTCTTCGGCGTGTACGCCAACGTGGAGGCCGAAGACAAAACCTTTCTTCGCCGCTGGTTCGCCGACGACGGCGGCAACCTGTACGAAGAAGGGCAAGTCGACTTCACACCTGGCAACGAAACAGCGTTCGATCTCGAAACGAACGAAGAAGCCAACGACCGCTCGGATCTCGTGGCGCTGATCGGCGCCGTGAGCAACGCCAAGCCAGCCAGTTACATGACCGACGTGGGCGCGCAGCTCGACATGACGCACTTCCTGGCGTTCACGGCAGCCGAGGCCGCCGTCAACCAGTGGGACATGTACGCTTACACGGTGTTCTACCCGAACAACTTCCGCATCTACCGCGACCCGACGACGCAGAAATTCACCATGCTGCCGTGGGGAATGGACATGTCGATGAAGCCTTTCCGTGACTCCGGCAAGCCGCACATCGACGTGCAAGCCGTCGCGCGTCAGGGCGACTCGCAGAACGGCAAGATCACCGCGGGGCTGATGTTCCGCAGCTGCTTGACGAGCCCTGGCTGCAAGGCGGCGTACCTCGAGGTCGTGAACGAGACCGCCGACGCTTACGCGGCCGCGAACCTCGAAGCGCTGGCCAAGCAATATTTCGCGCAAATCGAGGCAGAAATCGCCAAGGACACCCGCAAAGAGTACACGGCCGCGCAAGTGAAGGCCGGCTACGACTCACTGCTCAAGACCATTCGCGAACGCCCCGCGGCGCTGCGCGAGTCGGCGATGGAATAGCAACGAGCTAGCTCGAGAGGCGATGTAGGTGTCGCGCCGCCACGACGCGCGCTAGCGCGCAGTGACGGTACAGCGAGCCCGCGAAACGGCTCGCCGCGGTGCGGGACATAGAGCAGGCAATGAAGCCTTGCTTTGCCCCGAGCGTCCTCGTTGCCGGCCTATCGCTCAGCTCCGCGGTGGCGTGCAGCGCGGAGGACCCCATCCTGTCCTCCATGTCGACTGCGGGTTCGAGCCCGTCGGCGTCCGGCGCGCCCGCGGTAGCTGGAAGCGCTGGGAACGTGGGCACGTCGGGCGCGGCGTCGACCGCGGGCAGTAGCGGGGTCGGCGGAGCCGGTACCGCCGGCAATACCTCCTCGGCTGGCACCACCGGCACGGCTGGCACCACCGGCGCTGCCGGCACCGGCAATCCGCCCGTCGGCGTGGTTCCGGCCGACTACGTGCGCGGCAACAGCCCGGGCTGCGGCAAGCCGCTGCCGGCTGGTCAAGAACCTCGCGCCCGCTTCCGCACCGACATTGCATCGACGACGGTGGACCAAGCTTGGCTCACGGAGTTCGACGCCGACGCCTCCGAGTACCAGAACCGCAACTACTCGGTGAAGGTGCCGCTGGATTACGATCCCAACAAGCCTTACATCCTGAACATCATCGGGGGCGGTTGCGGCGGCGACGGTCAGGGCTACGGCGGGCAAGCCGCGTGGCCAGACAACGATAAATCGACCGTGATCCACGTACACCCCAACTACAAGGGCGGCTGCTACAAGGACGACGGCAAGAACAACCCGGAAGAGGCGTTCTTCGACGTCTGGTTCCCGCAGGTCATGGACCGCTACTGCATCGATCGTGAGCGCGTGTTCATGACCGGCTACAGCAGCGGCGCCTGGAACGCGATCACCCACGGCTGCTCGCGCTCCAAGTTCATTCGCGGGCACGGTCAGTCGGTCGGCGGCCTGCGCGAGCGTCGCTCGGATTGCCAAGGCCCAGTGGCTGCGTTCTTCGCGGTGGACGTGCTCGACGGCAGCAACCCGATCCACGACACCGACGAAAAGGTGACCTGCACCGGCACGGAAGCCGAAGGCTGTTTCCGCGGCGAAAAGATCTGCACGGGCTCGCGCGCCATCAAAGACAGCGGCTGCGTCGACGAAGGCAGCGCCAAGGCGCTGGAGCGGGCGCTCGAGCGCAACGGTTGCGTGGGCGTCGAGCACGAGCCATGGGGCGGAACGGTGGGCGACGTCGCCGGAGCTCCTTATCGCTACGTCACCTTCATCAACGACGGCCTGAAGCCTGGTGATCCGGTGCCGCAAGCCAAGCTCGACTCGGTGAAGGCTTGGTTCCCGGTCGCCGAAGACGGCAGAAACACCATCCCCGCGTGCCACAAGTTCACGGGCTGTCCGGTCGAGTTCCCGGTGGTGTGGTGCACGACCTACGACAACGGTCACGGCGGCAAAGACAAGATCACCACCGACCCGGCCGACGACGGCCTGAACGGCTACCGCCGCTTCTTCGAGAACGAAGTCCCGCGCTACGAGTGAACGCCGCCGGCGGCGCCCGCTGAGTCAAGCTCGAAGGGCGGCGAAAGGCGCTGCAAATGCCGGAATTGCAAGGCCCGTGCGCGCAGTCACGGACCTTGCTACGGTCGGCCCCGATGTCCAGCAAGCGTCCGGTTTCGCCAGGTGCCGAGGAGATTCTCGGCGCGTACTTCCCCGTGCTCGACCACGGCTTCGTGGCGCTGGTCGACTACATGGGCACCGACGAGTGCATCGAGCGCGCCGCGCGCGTGAGCTACGGCTACGGCACGCGCAAGGCCAGCCTGACGCGCGGCTTGCTCCGCTACCTGCGCCGGCACCTGCACACCACGCCGAGCGAGATGCTGGAGCTGAAGTTTCACTGTTGCATGCCGATGTTCATCGCGCGGCAGTGGATCCGTCACCGCGCCGCCAGCGTGAACGAGTACAGCGGGCGCTACTCGCTGATGCCGATGCTGTTTTACACGCCCAGCGCCGAGCAGCTGCAGACCCAGAGCCGCACCAACAACCAAGGTCGCAGCGGCACGCCGGTCGCGCCCGAAAAGTACGCCGAGTCCGTCGCGCGTTGGAACGAGATTCGCCGGCTGAGCCGCAGCGCGTACGAGCAGATGACGTCCGAGGACATGGCGCGGGAGCTGGCGCGCATCGACCTGCCACTTTCGACGTACACGCAGTGGTACTGGAAGATCGATCTGCACAACTTCTTGCACTTCCTCAAGCTGCGCGTCGATCGTCACGCGCAGTGGGAAATTCAGGAGTATGGGCGCGTCTTGGCCGGCATGCTCAAGCGCGTGGCTCCGCACAGCTACGAAGCCTGGATCGACTACGACGTGTGCGGCGCTCGCGTGTCGCGCATGGAGCTCGACGCGATGCGCCGCTTGGTCCACGTGAAGGACGGCGCGCTGGTGGCGCAGCCCGGCAGCTTGTCTGGCGCGGATCTAGAGGGCCTTGGCCTCGCCAAGCGCGAGCTCGTCGAGTTCTTGCAAAAGCTGGAGCCTGCCACCACGCCCGACTTCGAGCTCGATCTGAGCCAGGCCAAGACGGCGGAGTGGTTCGCCGACGAGTTCCAGAAGGCCGTACCTAAGGTCGATAAGCTGCCGGAGTAGCCTTCTGCGCGACTAGCTGCTCGACGAACGCCGCCAGCGAGGCGGGGTCGAACGGCTTGTTCAGGACGGGTCGCGCGGCGGTTTCCAGGAACTTGCTGGTGTCTGGTGTGACCGCGCCGCCGGTGATGAACGCAACCCGCCGCACCAGCTGCGGGTACAGGCGGCGCAGCACCGCGAAAAAGTCCATGCCCGACTCGCCCGGCATCATGAGGTCGCACAAGATGGCCTCGTACTCCTGCGATTCGTTCAGGGCAGCCAGGGCAGCGCGCACGCCATCGGCGCAGGTGACCTGAAAGTAGCTGGACAGCACGCGCGTGACCAAGCTGCGGATCATCGGCTCGTCGTCGATGACCAGCACCTTCGGCGTAGCGCGACTAGGGTGAGAGCTGAGGCGCGGCGGCGCTGGTGACTCGACGGAGGCTGGCTCCGTGCTGGTCGCGGCCTCGCTGCACGGCGGTAAGCGGACGCGGAAGCGGCTGCCCTGCCCGACCGCGCTTTCGACGCCGATTTCCCCACCAAACCCGCTGACGATGGTGCGACAGATGCTGAGCCCCAGCCCCGTGCCGTGCCCTGCCGCTTTGGTGGTGAAGAACGGCTCGAACACCGCGAGCCGTACGGACTCCGACATACCGCGGCCGTTGTCCTCGACCTCGATCACGCCCCAGCCGGTTTCGTCGGTCCAGGTGCTGACACGGACCTCGTTGTCTTCCCGCTCGCCCGTAAGCGCCTGCACCGCGTTGGTCAGCAGGTTGACGATGACTTGTGACAGCTTGAGCTCGTTGGCGAGCACTATCGGCACTTCGCGCAGGCTGGTGATCAACCGGGCCTGGTGCAAAAGCTGGTTGCTGGTCAGGCGCAAGGCCCAGTCCACGCACGCGCGCGGGTCGACCGGGCGCTGGCTGCGCTCTTCCATGCGCCCGAAGGCCCGCAGCTCCTTGACGGTGTTGGCGACGCGCCCGGCGCCGTCTTCGGCGTCACGCAGGCTACGAATGACGCGATCGATGGTGCTCTGCAGCTGTGGATCTGCCAGCTGGGCCTTGATGGAAGACAGCTCTGCGCTAGCGAGCCCCAGGTTGCCCAGCGTGTAAGCGAGCGGATTGTTGATCTCGTGGGCAACGCTGGCCACCAGCGTTCCGAGCGAGCTCAAGCGATCCGTCAAGGCGAGCTGTTCGTCGTGGCGACGCTGCTCTGTCACGTCGTGCAACACGGCCACGGCGCCTAGCGCGCGATCTCCGAAAACGATGGGCGAGACCTTGCCTTCGATGAGCAGCGCGCGGCCTGCCGCGTCGCGCCCCATCTCGATCGTAAAAGGCGCAGAAACGCCCTGCGACAGCGCCTGCGTGACGGCGGCAGCAGCGCTCGGGCCACGCCCCAGCAGCTCCCCAATCGGCAAGCCGCGCGCATCCGGTTCGGAGTAGCCCAGCATGCGCTCGGCAGCCGCGTTCATGAACGTGACGTGCTGCTCGGCGTCGCAAGCCGCCACGCCGTCGACGATGGCGCGCAACGTCGTCGAGAACCAGCGCTCACGCTCCGCCAAGTGCTGATCGAGGCCGTGCTTGTACAGCGCGACCTGCAGCGCGCTCTTGACCTCGCCGATCGTGAACGGCTTGACGACGTAGCCGTAGGCGCCGGTGCGAGCGGCGCGCTGCAACGTGTCGTCGTCGGTGTGGGCGGTCAGGTAAACGACGGGGACGTCGCACTTGACGCGCAGCCACTCGGCGATTTCGAAGCCCTCGCCCTTGCCGCGCAAGCGAATGTCGACCAGCGCGACGTCCGGCGGGTTGGCCACCACCAGCGACTCGACCTCGCTGGCGGTGGCGGCAATACCAATGACGAAGTAGCCGGCGTCCTGCAAGCTGCGCTCGACGTGCGTCGCCACCACTCGCTCGTCTTCGACGATCAACACGCGCGGTTCACGACGCTCATGGGTTGCGACTGCATTCATGCGCTGCCCTCCTCGAAGGTCAGTCGGAAGCAGGTGCCGCCGTCACGCTCGACAACCACATCTGCTTCCAGCTGCTTGGCGAAAATAGCCACCAAATCCAGCCCCAGCGTGTCGCCACGGCCTGGAAATTCCGGCACCAGGCCAATACCGTCGTCCTTCACCGTCAAGCGCAGGCGCGCGGCAGGCACGCGCTCGAGCTGCACGTGCAGTGAGCCCCGGCGCTCGTCCGGAAAGGCGTGCTTCAGCGAATTGGTCACCAGCTCGCTTACGAGCAAGCCGCACGGAATGGCCCGCTCGGGGGGGAGCTCGACCTCCAGCAAGTCGAGCACGACCTCGACGCGATCGCCGGCGCCGCTGGCCCGGTGCAGCTCCGGAATCAGCGCTTCGGTGTAGCGGGCAAAGTTGACGGCGGACAAATTGCGAGAGCCGTACAGCTGCTCGTGAACCAGCGCGATCGAGTCGATGCGCCGCTGCCCCTCACCGAGCGCGTGCTGCGCTTCGGGTCCAGCGCTGCGCGCTTGCAGGGCCAGCATGCTCGAGACAAGCTGCAGGTTGTTCTTCACGCGGTGGTGAATCTCGCTGAGCAGCACTTCGCGCTCACGCAGCGCTGCCGCCAGGGCGCTGGTGCGAGCCTTCACGGCCTCGGCCGCTTCGCGCATTTCGGTGATGTCGACGCAAGACCCAATGAACCCCTCGAAGCTGCCGCCCTTACCGTAGCGGGGCACGCCCTGGTCCAAGATCCAACGGTACTGACCGTCGGCGCGCCGCAGCCGGTACTCCATCCGAAAGGCCTGCCGGGCGACGAACGAATCCAGGTATTTATCCATGCAGTCTTGAAAGTCGTCCGGGTGCACGCCCTCGGCCCAGCCGTTGCCACGCTCTTGCAGCAGGCTGCGCCCGGTGAAGTTCAGCCAGGTCGCGTTGAAGAACTCGCACAGCCCGTCCAGCCCGCTCATCCAGAGCATGACCGGCGCGTGGTCAGCCAGCAGCCGAAAGCGATCCTCGTCCCCCATCGTCGGGGGAGTCGGCTCTAGCGCTGACGAACGCTCAAAGGTTGCCATGGCTCCCCTCGACCAACGGCAAGAGCCCCGCGCGCGCCAAGTGCCCCTCGAAGCCAGTGTCGAGCTCTCGCCACACGTACGCTCGACCTCCCTCGTCCCCGAACATGCGCTCGAAGGCCGGCAAGAGCGCTTGCACGGCGCGCGCCATCAGCGGGCGCTGCTCGGCCACGGTGCGCTGCATCGCCTCGGCGTTGCCGCCGGGGCTGCCAAGCGCGAGCCGAGAAAACTCGACGAACCAAGCCTCGTGCCAACGCCCGTCATCCCCCAATGAGCTCAAAATTTTCTCCAGGACTTCGTCGTCGTGCCTCTCGGCAACGGCCACCAACTGCTCGAACCAAAGGCGATCGAAGAAAGGTTTGATGATTCCGTTCAGGGTCGTCAGCGCCGTGCCCCAATCGTAGGTGACGAGCAGGCGCTCGATGATCTGACGCAGCGGCTGAAATGCGGGGCTTTGTTGCCAAATCTCGCGCCCGAGCGCGTCCAGCTGTTGCACCGGCACGCCGGAGCGGGACAGCCACTGGCAAACCCGTTGGATCCGCCGCATCTCATCGGCAGCCTGAAATGCCGCGACGATACTGATGCGTCCGCTAGGCGCCAGGGCGCCGACGTAGGCCGCCGCCATTTGCAGGCCGTGAAGCGGAAAGCGCACGGCGCTGAGCAAACCGAGCAGCGGCTGCAGCGCTGGCGGGAGCGGGGACGTCGGGCGCTCGAGCAGCCGGTCCAAGAAGGCCTCTTGGTCGCGCCGCTCCGCCACGTAACTGCTGTACGTGAGCTGGGCCGGGTCTTCGAACTCGTCCCAGCGCTCGGAGGACAGCTGTCCGTTCTTTTGATACTCGAGGTAGTGCTGCCAGACGGGCGTCTGCACTTCGAAGCCACGCGCCGGATAGTAGAGGAGCGCGGTGCTGGTCACCTGATAGTCGGTGGGCTTCTTGCGCGTGCCCTCCAGGCATTGGTAGGTGCGGCGCACCGGCATCGCGCGCGCGGCTCGCAGCTCTCTCGGCTTCATGGCGCGCTCGCCTCCCAGACCGCATGCTCGGTGTCCACCCGTAAGCGGCCTTTGAAGGAGGGCATGCACTGCTCGAGGTCCGCCGGCAGCCGCACCGGCCGCCCCAGCGCAGACTCGATGGCTTGGCGCGTCACCAAGCAGGGGCTCGCCGAAGTAACCCGCAAATAGGCGCCGCGATCTCGCACCTGAACGCCTTGGTTGGAGGCCTGAATGGCCGACAAAACGGCTAGCCCCAGCTCGGAGGGCAGCAGCACCGGACCGACTTCGGGGGCGGTCATGGCAAAGGCCTCGGCGCGGGCAGGTCGACCACTACGAGGCCGCCTTCTACGCGTGACGGCACCTTGCTCAGGCACGGCCCCAGCGGGTTGATGCCCTCGCCCGTCACTGCGTCGAAGGTGTGCCGATGCACGCGACACGTGAGCACGTGCTCCGTCAGCGTACCCTCGCTCAGCGGGTAGCCTTGGTGCGGGCAGCGATCGCGAAACACGCAAACGCCGCCCTCCCCTCGCACGACCAACAGCGGCTCGCCGCGCACGATGACGCCGCGCATTTCGCCGATCCACAAGTCGGCTTCGGCCAGCGCTACGTCAGGCAAGCTCGGGCTCCGTGATCAAGTCGACCCGATCGAGCGCGGCGACGCCTGCCTCTTGCAGCGACATTTGACCGTGCAAGAGCTTGCCGCGATGGATTACCCGCAAGCGTCCGTCCAACGCGACGCGCGGTGCGGCGGCCCGCGCCAGGCGCTGCGCCAATTCGTCAACTGTCTCGGCTTCGGGCGCGAGCACCACCAGCCCCAGCGTGTCGCCGCGCACGAATACGTAGAGGGGAATCGCCATTAGCGGCTGCCCTCCGGGCGCAAGAAATCGTACTCGCCCGCGTGCGCGTCACGGCCCCAGCTGGCTTCGGACAGGCCGAAGTAGCGCAGAAGCTCCAGCAAATTGGCCGGCGCTTCACCCTTCAGAATGCGCTCCACCACGCCCAGGTGCTGGGCGTAGCGCTCCGGCTCGGCTTCGAACAGCTCGCGACACGGCTCGGAGCAGAAAACGTAGCGACGCCCCGGTTTGTCGACGAACACCGCGCTGTTCTGGCTGGGCGTGCCGCCGCACAGCACCAGCTGACACAAGTTGCAGAAGCCGACCGGCGTAGTGCCATGCGTGTACCACTCCACACCCGCGCCCGACGCTCGCCAGCGCTCGGTGATGTTGTGCCAGACCGGCGCCATCTGGGGCCAAGTCTCCGGATATTTCTCGGCCAGCCACGCCAGCTCCGGCGGGCCCGGCAGCGCAAAATCGAACCAAGTGGTGGCGCGGTAGGTGTACGCGCTGGCGTAGAGCATGTGGTGGTAGATGGGCAGCGCGTCCAAGAACGCCTGCCAGTAGCGCGGCCGCTTCAGCCCCAGCTCGTCCAGGCTGCTCTGAAACTGATCGACCACCCACTCTTCGACGAACTCCTTGAAGCTCGCCCGCCGCGCGTGCAGCGGCGTCAGGTAATCCATGGCAAACCCGGTCACGACCGCGAAGAAGCGAAACGAGCGCCAAAACCACTTGTCGACCAGCCGCTGCGCCCGCTCGGGATCTCGTTGAACCAGCTTTTTGAGCACCGGATGGCCAATTTGCGCGTGGCGCGCTTCGTCGGTCTGAATGCTCTGCAGCATTTGCTCGAATAGGCGGTCACCCGACTGCTTGGCCATCGCGGTCAGGCCAATGAACTGCAGGTTGGTGAAGCCCGTCTCGAACACGAAGTGCGTGCCGATCGCGAACTCGATCGCGTCCGAGCCGAGCAGCAGCTCGTCCACCAAATGACGCCCGGCCACCGCGACCCAATCGTTGCTATGGAACAAGCGATGGGTCCACTCGAACTGTTGGTCCCAGCGCACTAGGTCGTGCATGGCGCGCAGCGGCAGCTGGGTGTGGCGCAGCTCGTCCAAAGCGCCCAGCAAAGACGTCATGCGCCAGGCGCTGTCGCGGCCGAAGCGCGCCGCGCGCAGGTTGCCGATCACGGCCGAGAACTCGGCGAGCGGTAGCGTCGCCATGTGCAGCTTGACGACCGAGAGCCACCCGGGGTCGCGCTGTGAGATGTCCTCGACGCGCCCCACCGCTTCGGCGATGGCTTGGAACGACACTTCCTTCCTCTGCTGCGTCGCGACGTATTCGGCGAAGGTGCTGCGAAACGGTTCGTCCCAATCGCGCCACTCGTGGGCTTCCAGCCAAGGCGTACCTGACAGCGCTTCGGGGAACACGTGACGCTCGTCCGCGTAGCTGAACGACCAGTCCAGCTTTCGGGCCAAATCGCTCCACTCGTCCCGCAAAGGCATCAAGCTCTCCGGCGCGCCTCCAGTCCCGGCGCGCGATCATTCCCAGCCTACCCCGCTGGGAGGCCTGGATCCATGGCCGATAGGCGTGATTGAGTGTGGCGAAGCGCTACGCGGGAGGCGCCCGCGGTCGCACCCGCCATCGCACCCCCCTCCGAACTGTCGCATACTGGGCGCGTACGATGCTCGCTGCCAAAACCTCCATTGACGTCGCTGCCATTCCCGATCTGGACGAGGAAATCCGCCGGCTGAAGCGTGAACGAAACGCCGTCTTGCTCGCGCACTACTACCAGGAGAGCGAGATTCAGGACCTCGCGGATTTCATCGGTGATTCACTGCAATTGGCGCAAGCCGCTCAGAAAACGCAGGCCGACGTGATTCTGTTCGCGGGTGTGCATTTCATGGCGGAGACGGCAAAGATCCTCAATCCCCAGCGCATCGTGCTGGTGCCGGACATGAAGGCCGGCTGCTCGCTGGCGGATGGTTGCCCCGGTGATCGCTTCCGCGCGTGGCGCGCCCGTTACCCCGACGCTGTAGCGGTCAGCTACATCAACTGCACGGCCGAGGTGAAGGCGGCGAGTGACTACATCGTCACCTCGAGCAACGCGGTCAAGATCGTGAGCGCCATCCCGGCGGATAAAGAAATATTGTTCGCCCCCGACA
>DATAKF010000238.1:0-1567 GCA_036261775.1 Polyangiaceae bacterium
TCTGCCGCCCATCGAATCGGTACGTCGGGTTGACGGCGCCTATTCGAAGGTGAGCGTCGAGTGGGACTGTCTCGACGAGATGCTGACCTTTACGCACTCAGCGACGAGCCCAAAGGCATACGTTGCGGGCAGCCTGCTCGCGGCACAGGTGTTGACTCGATGCGGCGGAGTCCATCTGGGCTTGGATGAGCTACTGCGCGAAACTCGGTACAGCGTTCCAGTAGCTGCGTCGGGGAGGAACTAGTGAGCGCGCTCTCGCTGATTGGCGTCGAACCCATAGTCAATGCTGTCGGGTATCGCGCCCGTTTCGGCGGGAAGCCGGTGTCACCCGCCGTCAGCGCCGCGGTCGCCGAAGGTAGTAGTCTCTATGTCGACTACGCAGAGCTGGAACTCGCTGCGTCTCGGCGCATCGCAGAGCTTACGCGGAACGAAGACGCTCACATCTGCGGAGGGGCCGCGGCTGGTCTGCTGCTAGCCGCTTTGGTGCTGGTTTGCCAGCGCGAGCCTCAGGTTGCGTTCGGCCTTGAACGCCGCGTCCAATATCGCGCCGTGGTTCATCGTCGGCATCGGGTGCCGGTAGACAAGGGATTGATCCTCGCGGGCTTGAAGCTGGTGGAAATCGGCGACGCGCATCAAGTCACGCGCGAGGAGCTTGAGGCCGCAATAGATCCGCAAACGCTCTGCATAGTCTACGTCGCAGGCGACGACTATGGGCCTGTGCTGCCGCTCAACGTTGTCATCGATGTGGCACGCTCACGTGGTGTCGCCGTCGTCGTGGACGCTGCCGCCGAGCTACCGCCTCGGAGCAACCTCTGGTACTTCTCGCGCGAGCTGGGCGCAGACCTGACAATCTTCAGCGGTGGCAAGGACCTCGGTGCCCCGGCGGGCACCGGGCTCATCGTGGGTCGCCCAGAGCTGGTGGGAGCTTGCCGGAAACTCGATTCGCCGAACGGCACGCTGGCGAGACCTCTCAAGGTCGGGGCCGATGGTGTGCTCGGCATGATGGCAGCGGTTAGCGAGTACATGGCGCGAGATGACTCGGCGCGCTGGCGCCAGTGTGAGGAGACGATCGACCGCTGGCAAGCCATGATGCTTGGGGTGCAAGGTATAAGCAGCCGCCGCGTTTCACCTTGTAAAGGGTTGCCTCCGCTCGCTCTGGCGATCGCCTTCGACGACCAGCTTGGCAACAAGACTGCGGCGCAGGCCAAGCAGTTTCTGTGGGAGGGCTCTCCGCGCGTGGCAGTGGGGCAGTCGGGCACCGACGAGATCGTCCTAGCAAGCTACACGCTTGGCCCTGGGGACGAGGATCGCGTTGCACGGCGCCTGCTCGCCTTCTTAGGTCGCTAGCTCCGCCGGAGGGGCTGGCGACCTGCTCGGGACAAGCAGCCATTTCCGGACTATAAGGCCCGCAGGATGGACATCGGCAAGACAGGTACGGCGCACTATTCGGAGATTGCTGCGAGCTTGGAGTCCCGCTGGCGGAAGTACTGGGACGACGAGCAGATCTACCTTGCGCCCAATCCCGGAGCGCCGGGATTCAACACAGAACAAGCGAAGCTCGTTGTTC
>DATAKF010000240.1:0-4958 GCA_036261775.1 Polyangiaceae bacterium
GGCTCGGCCAGCAAGACCGTCCACAGCACGACGTCGTCGAGCGGGCCGTTCTCGATCGTGCGCCGGTCGATCTCTTGCAGCAGCTGCCACACGCGATCGTCGTCTTCTTCTCGGTCGGCCAGAAACGTGGACAGCTCGGGCAAGAGCACGTCGAGCACGCCGGTTTCCCAGCACAAAAACAGCGCGCGGTGAGCCGCGCCTTCGCGCATCAAGCGCAAGATCTCTTCGAACAGGCGCGGCTTGGCGGCGCGCGCCAGCGCTTTGCGCGTCTCGACGATGGCGTCGTACGTCTCGGGCGTGATGCCGAGATCGAGCTTTGCGCTGAACTTGATGGCGCGCAAAATGCGCACGGGGTCTTCCAAGAAGCGCACCACCGGCTTGCCGATGGTGTGCACGGCGCGCTTCTCGATGTCGGGCATACCGCCGACCCAGTCGAGCACCTCGCCCCGCTCCAGGTCGTAAAACAGCGCGTTGATGGTGAAGTCGCGACGCCGCGCGTCCTGATGCGCCTCACCGAAGACGTTGTCGTTGCGGATCAGCAGGTCTTCGGTGCCGCGATCTTCGTCGGCCTCGGGGGCGCGCCGAAACGTCGCCGTCTCGATCACCTTCCCACCACCGAACAGCACGTGCACCAGCCGGAAGCGCCGGCCGATCACGCGCGAGTTGCGGAACAGGCGCCGCACGTCGTCGGGGCGCGCGCTGGTGCACACGTCGAAGTCTTTCGGACGTCGGCCGAGCAGCAAGTCGCGCACGCAGCCGCCGACCAAGTAAGCCTCGTAGCCGGCGCGCACGAGCCGCTTGACGACCTTGGCCGCGTCTTGGTCGATGCGATCCTCGTCGAGCTCGATCTGATGAACGGTCGGACGCGGGCGACCGTCGTCGGGCGGCTCGAAACCAGCGCCAGACGAGTCTTCCTCCTCCATGTCCTCGACCTTGTAGCGAAACTCTTCGATCTCGTGATCGCGCGCGTCGGCGGGCTCTCCCAAAGGGAGCAACTCGTCGGAGTCATCCTCGCCGTCGCGGGGCGCTGCTCCGACTTTCTCGTGTCTGCCCGTAGCCATACGCTTTCTCGCTCGACAGCCCGCCCTACACCAAAAACGACGTCACCGGGGAGGCTTCGCGCATTTGTACACTGATTACCGCGTGCCTGCACGCTGCCGCGTCGCGCGCGCAGCGGCTGGAGCGCCGGGCCTGACCCCAGCAAGGCGCGAAACAGCGCTGCAGACGACGGGATCCGAGCAGGGGCCGGGCGGCGAGCTCGCGCGGGGCCAAGCGGGTCCCGGGCCGATTTTTCGAGCGCGCACGTCAGGCCCATCGAAGGTGATGGGCTGGCGGGTGATCTCGGACTCGCGCTCCAGGGGAGGCGCGAGCGGCAGCAACAGCTCGGGGGTCAGTCCAATCTGCTGCAGGGGCTTGCCGCTCGGCATCACGAACTGGAGCGTCGTCATGCGCAGGACGCCCGTGTCGACCACCGCGTCGAAGTATTCTTGAACGCAGCCCTTACCGAAGGTGCGCGCGCCAACCAGGCTGCCGCGGCCGTAGGCCTGCAACGCGCCCGCCAGCATCTCGGCGGCGCTCGCCGTATCGCCGTCGACGAGCGCCGCGACTGGCCCCGAATAGACGTACGCCGGGTGAGGCGCCTGCAGCACTTCGGTGACGTAACCGCGATGCACCAGCGGAAAGAGCGGAGCCTCGGGCAGGAGCAAGCCGAGCGAGTCCACGGCGGCGTCGAGCGAGCCGCCGCCGTTGCCGCGCAGGTCGAGCAGCACCGCGCTCGTGCCTGGCGTTTGCTGCTGCAGCACCTGCGAAAGCTCTTCGCTCAGCCCGTCACCAACGTCGGGAATGATGACGCGCAGCACGGCTTGCTCGGCGCCGTAGCCAATGCGTTCGAATTCGAGCCGCGCTACGTCGGGGTCCGGTTCCGCCGCGGCGACCCGCAGCGTGAGCAATTTCGACTCACCCTGCCTGAGCACGCGAACTTCGAAGCCGTCGTCGGCGCTGCGCGCAGCTTGCTCCACCTGATCGAGGCTGGCGCCGGCCAGGCTCAGGCCGTCGATGGTGAGCACCAGGTCATCGACCTGGAGCGGCGGCGTAGGGCCGTCGACGATACGCGCGCCGAGCGCCGTGCGCGTCACGTCGCGCCACAAGGCAGAGCCGGGATCGAGCGTGTCGTCTCCCGCGTAGAGCGCCCATTCTTCGTCATCCGGCGCAAAGTCTCCGTGAGGGTCGACGAGCGGCACGTAGGCGCGCAAAGCGGCCAGAATCGCGATTTCTCTCAGCAAGTCTTTGCCGGTCGGCAAGAACCGCGCCCGCGCTTGGTCGGCGAGCGCGGCTTGCTCTGGAAAGCGCGCGATGAAGCTGCCGAGGCGCGTGCCCAGCTCGCGCGCCAGCTCGAGGCCGGGGCGCGTGACCGGGTCATCTTGAAAGATGGGCTCGGCGGAAAGCTCGAACACTCGCGCCAACGCCTGCGCTGGCTCGGCGCGCGCGCTCGCGTAAGCGGCGTCGTAGGCCGCTCCCAGCTGGAGCTGCCAGCTTTGCCAGACCTCGGCGACACGCTCGGCGTCGGGACAGCCCGAGGACTGCTCGTGCAAGCTCCGGAGCATGCCCGGCGCTGCGGCATCCAGCTGGGTCTGCAGTGGACTGTCGGGCGCCGCCGACCACAATCCGTGAGGATCGAGCAACGCGCCCCACACCTCGGCCAGCTCACGCGCGTGCGGCACCACGGGCGGCGCCGCCAGCTCACGGTGCAAGAACGCCGCGACCCGCTGCGCGTCTTCGCAGCTGATGCGGGTGGGCGCGCCGCTCGGTAGCGCCAGAGCGCCGGGCGGCTCTTCCAGCGCCGGCTCGCTCGAAGGCAACGCTTCGGCCGCCGGAGCCGCGCTGGGTCGACGGGGAGCGCGGCGTGGTAGCTCGGTCGGATCGTCGACCGAGCGCTGCGCCTGGAGCCACCAGCCAGAAAACACGACGACAGCCGCGCCAAACAGGATCGGGAGGACTCGGCCCACGCCCTGCCGACCGACTGGGTCCGAAGGCGGTAGCTGGCCAGCGCCACGGGGATCCACGGAAAAGTGATGCCCGAGGCGAGCACCCGCCGCAAGCGCGCACGACGCTTCCACCCCGACGGGCGCGCGCAGAGCCAATCCCCCCACGCGCAGGTTAGCGCCCGCTCGAGCTTCTACACGTGAATGCGATGACCACTCGAGTCACGAACGAGCCAGCGGCTGCCGCGCGCGCGCCAAAGCGGCATCGAGCGCGAACCACGAATCGACTGGCTGAATGCGAGCAGAGACCTGGCCCAAAGCGCGCGCGCCCCCGCCACCCACCCACAGCGCGACGGACAAGGGCAAACCTCGCGCCAAGCGCTGGAGCTCGCGGCGACCGACAACCAGATCGGCAGCGGGCGTCAGTGCGATCCCGACGACTCGCGCGCCGAGGGCTTCGGCTGCGGCAATCAACTGCTCCGGCGGCGTGTTTGCGCCCAGCAGTCTAGGTTTCGCTGCGCTGAAAGCCACGTACACGGCCACCATCTGCAACCCGAGCGTGTGGGTCTCGCCAGGCAGAGTCGCGAGCACGATCGTAGGTGAGCCGTCCGCGTCCGGCTGCGCAGCAAGCATCCCCCGGAGTTGCGTCGTGAGGCACTCGGTCATCACGTGCTCTTGGCGAATGGCGAGCGTGCCGGCCGCCCAAGCCTGCCCCACGGCCTGCGCCAACGGCTGCGCCAGCTCGGTGACGAAGCGCTTGGGCCCCATCGCGGCCGCTGCCAGGCGCAGCTCGTCTTCGATACGCCGGACTTCGTCACGCAACAGCAGAGCGATCAAAGCCTGAACGTCGGCAATGGCTCTCCCGCCCGGCGCGCCTCGAGCTGGGCTGTCGTTTTCCAACAGCGCTTGGAGCCCCGCAGGGTCCAGCGGAATGACGTCTCCGGGGCGGTAGCCGCGCTCGAGTGCCTGCGCCACGCTACGCAGGCGCTCGATCTGCTCGTTCGAGTAGACCCTGCGATTCGAACCCTCGCGCCTCGTGGGCTTGGGAAAACCGTAGCGCCGCTCCCAGGCTCGCAACGTGCCCATCTGCAATCCGGTCAGCTCCGAAACTACCTTGATTGAGCTCACGCCGGGCTGACTGGGCTCAGCTGCGGATTCGGTGCGAGTCACGTTCCTGGGGGGCATCTTGGAGGCTAGCGAGAATGTGTACAAAACTTACACTTTTGCTGCCGAGTGCAACCTCAGGTCAGCAAATAGCTGCAAATTGAGCGGACATTCTGAAATTGCGACTGTGGGCTTGACGTATACAGAATGTGTACAACATCTATCCACGAACTCGCAACCGGCCTGCGCGGCTCAGCCCGCCAACAGGCCATTGACCAAGAAAAAGAGGCTACCCCATGAAATTCATTTCCACGTCCCTCCTGCTGCTCACGATCGCTGGCTCTGTCGCTTGTGGTGAGGCCGCGACGCAAGAGCCTGCCACTGGTGACTCTCCCCCGGCGGCATCGACCGAACAGGCAAGCTCCAACATCTTGGAGACCGCCGCGGCAGCCGGCTCGTTCAAGACCTTGGCGGCTGCAATCGACGCCGCCGGCCTGACGGAAACGCTGTCGGGACCTGGTCCCTTCACCGTCTTCGCGCCGACCGATGAGGCCTTCGCCAAGTTGCCCCCAGGAACGGTCGAGGATCTCCTCAAGACCGAGAACAAGCAGAAGCTCGTCGCTGTCCTCACCTACCATGTCGTTCCGGGCAACGTGATGGCCAAAGACGTGGTCACCTCGTCGAAGCTCAAGTCCGTTCAAGGTCAAGAGCTAACGGTGCGCGTGGAGGGCTCGGCGGTGAGCATCGACGGCGCGACTGTCGTCAAGACCGACATTGCGGCTTCCAACGGCGTCATCCACGTCATCGACAGTGTCGTGTTGCCCAAGTGAGCAGGCTGGCTACGTCTAGTGCTGGAAAGGCATGGACCAGTTT
>DATAKF010000245.1:0-28342 GCA_036261775.1 Polyangiaceae bacterium
AGATCATCTGCGGCACCGACACCCTGGGCGTTGGCGTGAACGTGCCCATTCGCACGGTGCTGTTCACCAAGCTGTGCAAATACGACGGCGAGAAGGTGCGCATTCTCTCGGCGCGCGACTTTCACCAAATCGCCGGCCGCGCGGGCCGCAAAGGCTTCGACACGCAGGGCTACGTGGTCGCGCTGGCGCCCGAGCACAACGTCGAAAACCTGCGCTTGGAAGCCAAATCGGCCGCGCAGGGGCGCAAGAAGTTCGTGCGCAAGAAGCCGCCCGAGTGGGGCTACGTGCATTGGGACAAGGAAGTGTTCGAGAAGCTCGTGGTGTCGCCGCCCGAGCCCTTGCAGTCGCGCTTTCAGGTTTCGCACGGCATGCTCTTGTCGGTGCTGGGGCGCCCCGAAGGCGGCTGCCGCGCCATGAAGCAGCTGGTCAAAGACAGCTTGGAGACGCCGCAGCGCAAGCGCTACCACAAGCAACAAGCGCTGGAGCTTCTGCGCTCCCTCTGGCAAGCGGGCATCGTCGAGTTTCGCTCGGCGGCCGATGGCGGCGGCATTCGCCTGAACGCCGAGCTGCAGGCCAATTTCTCGCTGTTACAAGCGCTCGGGCTCTTCATCGTCGACGCGGTCGAGCGGCTCGACAAAGAAAGCCCCACTTACGCGCTCGACGTGCTCACGCTGGTCGAATCCATCTGCGAAGACCCCGAGATGGTTTTGCGTCAACAAGTCGACAAGCTCAAAGGCCAAAAGGTGGCCGAGCTGAAGGCCGCCGGCGTCGAGTACGATGATCGCATGGCGGAGCTCGAGAAGGTCGAGCACCCCAAGCCGAACCTCGAGTTTTTGCAGAACGCGTTCGAGGCCTTCGCCAAAGAGCACCCGTGGGTCGCGCGCGAGGTGCTGAAGCCCAAGTCCGTGGCGCGCGAAATCGTCGAAAACCTGCACTCGTTCAGCGGCTACATCAAAGAGTACGGCCTCTCGCGCTCCGAAGGCCTGCTCCTCCGTTACTTGTCGGAGGTCTACAAAACCTTGAACCAGACCATTCCGGAGCTTGCGCGCACCGAAGAGCTGGACGACATCATCTTGCAGCTTGGCACGCTGATTCGCGGCGTCGACTCGAGCCTGCTGGACGAGTGGGAGCGGCTGCGCGATCCGGCGTACCAGCCCGCCGTGCAGGCCGACGAAGCCGCCGACGCGCCCGCGCAGAACATCACCACCGACGCGCGGCGCTTCACCGCGCTGATCCGCAACCTGATGTTCGGCATCTTGCGAGCCATCGAATACGGCGACTACGAAACCGTGAGTGACCTGGCAGAGCCGGGTCAGCTCGAGCTTTTGGTGCCGGAGCTGCAGCGGCGAATCAAGCCGTTTTATACGGACAACGAGCACATTCAGCTCGACGCCAACGCCCGCAATCCCAAAAATCTCACGGTCGAGATCGGTGCGGAGTTTTGGAACGTCTCGCAGGCCATTTTGGCGGGCGACGAAGTCACAGAATACTCGCTACGCGGCCGCATCGACATCGCGCGCTCCATCAGCGAGCGCCGCCCGGTGTTTTTGCTCGATCACCTCGGCGCCTGACGGTTCTTGATTGGGGAGGCCCTGCCTGGTGCGCGCGCAGCTGCGCGCGCCAACGGCGTGAAATTGTTAGCAACTAGGCGAGCGGGCAGGCCGAGAGGAGGCGCGTCCTTGGCTCGGCCGTGGACGAGGGGTAAACTGAGGAGGCTTCATGAGCGGCGACAACCCGACCCTGAAAGATGTTTGGCGGCTGCTGGGCACGATGAACAAGCGGTTCGACGGGCTCGAGCGGCAGATCGTGCAAGTACGGGCCGACTTGACGCAACAGATCGTCGAGACGAGGACCGATCTTGAGGCTTTGAAGGCGGAAATGCGCCTCGGCTTCGGAGCGCTCAAGGAGGCCATCGAAGCGCGCGACTTCAGGCTCGATGATCACGGCCGTCGGTTGACCGAGCTCGAATCGCGCAGCTGAACGGCGCTTCGGCGAGCTTCACATGGGACGACGGGGCGGATTCTACGGGGCGGCGTTCGCGTTTCTATGCGGCGGCTGCAGCGCTCCACCTGCGGCCGTTCCGGCCGCGCCCGCCGTGGCCCCGCCATCGCCCACTTCCAGCCAGGTCGTTGCGGCTCCGGTCGTCGCATCGGCGGCTCCAGAGCCACCCCCTAAGGTTTGGACGACGCCCGAGAGGTCCAACGTGTGTACCGAGTATGCGCGGGCGCCGGCGGCCATGCCGACCTACGAGACACGCGAGGCCTGCGAGGAATGGGTAAAGCAGCGCTCCTGTCAGCCTGGCTACACCTGTTATGACGGGTGCAACTGGAACACCTGCACGGGCCGTGGCGAGGGGATGATTAGCACCTTGCTGGGGTGCACCTTCGGCGTGGCTTACGATTTCGAATTTCAGACGGGCACCACGAAGCTTAGCTCGGAGCCCGACTGGTCCATGTGGGTTCCGGGCTTGCAACGAGCCTTGCGCGTGCCCGAGCGCAAGATGACTTTGCTTGGCTACGCGGAAGCGAAAGAAGCGCAGGGCAACGCAGAGGCGCAGAAGCGGCTGGCGCTACGGCGTGCTCAGCTCATCGTTCGCGAGTTGGAAAAGCGCGGTATCGCGCCCAATCGCATGCTCGCCAACGTTGGAGATCCGGCGGCCTTTCCTCGAAGAAACGATGCTTTCGCGTGGCGGCGGGTACGCATCGAGCTCGAGCCGGCGTACCGAGTGCGTGGCGATTTCGAGCCGGGCTCGTCCGAGTATGAGGAATTCTGCGGCGTAAAGTCGCGTCGCGGCGAGTAGCGCTTGGCTACTTCTTCGTAAACGCGAACCAGTCCAGGTTCATGGCTGCTGCCACGACCGTGATGGTAAGGACGTACTTGCCGGGCGTCAGCGTGATTTCGCCGAGGTTCGGGTGCGTTGCCCAGACGTGGTACGCCTCGTAGTTGTTGCACACGTTGGTGCTGGGCAAGGTGAGCGGGCCGGTCTTCTGCGCGTCGGTGAACGTGAACTGCATCTGCGTGTTGCCCGCGACGCCTTCGTGACCCGAGATCACGTACGTGCCGGCTTCGGTCACGTTGACGGTGTATTTGTACCAATTGCCGGCGCCGATGTAGCCGAGGTAGATCTGTCCAGCTGGCTCTTCGCCGCAGCCGGGCGCGGTCTTGTCGGCGGGGCTGCCCTGCTGCTGGGTGCATTGCAGCTTCAGGCCGTCGTTGCGTTGGAAGCCGCACTTGTTGAACGCGCCGCCCGCGTCGGCTTGGTACGCGACGCCTGCGCCACCCAAGTCGTACTTTTCGATTTCGATCTTGCCTGGGATGGTTTGTGGCGTGCCGCCGAAGGGCGTGCCGGTGTAACCAGCCGGAATTTGGTTGGGCAAATTGCCCGGGTCGACGGCGCCGCCGCTGCCAGAAGTGCCGGTTCCGGCGCTGCCGCCGTTGTTTCCCCCGGCGCCGCCGGTCGAGGTGCCCGCTGCGCCGGCTGCCGTCGTGCCGCCCGTTGCAGTGCCGCCCGTTGCAGTGCCGCCCGTTGCAGTGCCCGCACTGCCTGTCGTGCCGCCGCTGGTCGTGCCCGCCGTCGTCGCGGCGCTTCCGCCGCTCATGGTGCCCGCGTTCGCAGTCGGCTGCCCGCCGCTAGCCGTTCCGGCAGTGCCTTGCGTGGGCGTTTCGTCGCCTGACGAAGAACAAGCCACGAGCGTCAGCGACGCGAGCCATGCCAGCGAGTAGGTCCTCATGCCGCGTGTGGTGTCCGGAGACGCGCTGCAGCTCGGTTTTTTTTCAGGGGAAGATCGGGAGCTCGGAAGGGGCGAGACGAAGCTCTTGGCGCTGTTTTGCCGAGAAAAGCGTTAGCGAGACGACTCCGCGCGGCTGTCTAACCAAAAATCTGTCTGTTTGGCCTTCCGAGCTTCCGACCTTCCACCGAGAAAAATCACGAGCAAGCCACAACGCCCTGTAGTGCGGGGCCCTGGCTCAATCAGTTTCGAAAAACGCTCAGCGGTCGCCGATTTCGATGCCCGCCACCAAACCGGCCAGACTGCCGCTACCTGCGGAGTAGCCGACGTCGATGCGATCCAGCAAAAACGGCGGTTCGTTGGCGAGCAGTGCGTTTCGGGTCACCGCCTCACCATCCATCGACAGGCTCGCTGCACTAGGGGTCCAACTAGCCTCGATCTGATGACGCAGCCCGTCGATGGGAGATACGGAGTGCGTGAATGCCCAGTGGGCCTCGCCCTCGCTCAGCGCCCAGAACTTCAGCTCGCTGGTGTCGCCCGTCACGTAAAGCTGCACCTGGTTTTCGAACTCGCCGCCGCGATTGAAGTTCAAGACCGCCTGATCGGTCAGGCGCGGCCCCTGGGGTAAAAGCACGCGCAAGCGCTCTACGACGTCGCTGCCGGCCGGCAAGTTGCCGTCGTCGCCGACGAAGCTCAGCCGATCTCCGGGTTGGTCGTCGGCGGCGAGCAGCGAGCCCGCGTAAGCATCGCCCACGTCGAGCTGGAGCCCTGCCAGGTCGAGCCAGGCGCTGACGCCGTCGCCCGCGAACGAGTCGGCGTTGGCGTCGTCGAGCAACGTAAGCTCGTAGGTCAGCGGTCCCGGATCGGGTTCGAAGCTCAGAGCGCAACGAAAGAGCCCGTCACCCCAAGCCTCGATGCTGGCGCGAGTGCCAGTCGGTTCGGTCACCACGCTGCCCGCTTCGACGTCGAAGACCGCGAGGTCGAAGCCCGACACCGAAGCTCCGACCAGGTGCCCCTGCTCGGCGCGAGCAAAGAACGACAGCGCTTGGCGAGCGCCGCCGTAGGTGCCAGTCACGCTGAGGCTGTGCGGACCCGAAAGCGCGCTTGGGACCAAGCCCGTCATGCGCTGCTCGCCATCGGCGAAAGCGGCGTTGTTGCCCAGCAGCGTTAGCGCGCTTGCGCTCCATTCCTCTGGGGCGGCGTCGAGCCAACGAGTGCGCTTGGGCTCGCTCAAGTAGCCGCAGTCGCGTACACCTGCCGCGTCCGCGCGGCAGGTGATGCGCGGCCAGTCCTCGCCCACCAAGAACAGATGTCGGGCTGCGGCGCCGCGCTGCAAATCGAGGTAAGCCGGCGCGTTTCGTAGCCCAGGCTGGTGGAGCAGGCTGCCACGCGCGACCCGCGGGGCCACCCCGGTCAGCTCCGCGAAGCGCTGGCGGCTAGCTGCTGCCCAGCTGTCTGCGGCTCCGAGCCCGCCCGCCGGCGTGCGAAAGAGGGAGAAATGCGCCAGCTCTGAGCCCGCGCTGCCCGCGGCGCCGCCGCCCACCGTGAGCGGCTGAGCGGTGCCCAAGCTGCCAAGAGCGCCCAACGCTGTCGCCGCGCCAGGGCGGGCGTTGCAGAAGGCCTGCCCGCCCGCCGTGCGGCTCACCCAAAACAGGCAGTGGTACCAGGCCATCGGCACGAGCGGCTCCGACGCGATCTGCAACGTGAGCTGTTCGTCCGCCAAGTCGAGCGTGAGCGCGCCGTCCGCGCCAAGCGCTACGGACCAGCCGGCAAGCGCGGTGCGCTTGCCCAGGATGCTCGAGCCCGGCGCCGCGCGCAGCACGAGCTCGAGCGCAAAATCGTCGGCGCCGACCTCACCGGGTTCAGCGCTTTGCGCGATGTACGAGGTCTCGGTCGAGCTGAAGCCGACGGCGCGGGTGCCGTCGGTGAACGGCGCCTCCAGCTGCACGACGGGCGCAGCCGCGCTTTTGATCAAGAGCGCGCCTTGATCCGAGGGCCAGTCTTGGAGCGTGGCGGTCTCGCCACGAAAACGCAGCGACGCGGTGATACCCCCGCCCGGAAGCGTGAGCTCACTGGTTAGCTGCGACGCCCCCGAATGATCGAGATCGAGCGCAAAGCTGAGGTCCGATGCGCTGCCTGCTGCGCCGGCCATACCCGCCGCGCCGGCTGAACCGCCCGTAGCGGAACCAGCGCTGCCTCCCGTGTTGCACGGAGCGCTGGCGTCGCTCGCGTCAGGGCAGCTCGCGCCGATGAAGTAGGGATTCGACGTACACGCGACGAGCAGCAGGCACACGACCGCCCAGGGGGCGGTTGCCGGAGCCGCGCAGGCTCGCCTCGTGCTGCTCATTCTTCTCGTTTTACCGCGGTAGTGCGGGGTCGGATCCAAATCAGTTGAGGAAAATGCAAGGCGCGCGTCGATTCACGCGTCGTTGCGAGTTCGCTCCACGACGGGTACAGTTTTTTTGCCAAACAGATGGCGAGCCTGCCCACACAACCAGAGGGCGCCCCCGAACAGCAAGGCGCGCCGCCTCCGGCTGTGAGCCCGGAGGCTACTTCAGCGCGAGAGCTGAGTTTCCGTGAGATTCATGACGCCTACTTTGGTTTCGTCTGGCGCTACGCCGCCAACCGTGGCGTACCGGCCATGGCCATCGACGACGTCGTGCAAGAGGTCTTCGTAGTCGTGCACAATCGTTTGGACTCGTTCGAAGGGCGTTCGTCGCTCAAAACCTGGCTAGCTGGCATTGCCTACAACGTGGTGCGTGGCTACGTGCGCAAACCCGGCAATCGTCCAGCAGGCGACTACTTGGACGAAGAGCAGGATTTGCTCGCCCACGGCGTCAGTCCCGCCGAAGCGCTGGATCGTAAGCGCGCGCTCGAGACGCTCGATCAGCTGCTCGACAAAATGAGCGACGTGCAGCGCGAGGTCTTCATCTTGTGTGAGATCGAGCAGCTGTCGAGCGTGGAGATCGCCGAGGCGCTGGGCATCAACGA
The DNA here is from genome assembly GCA_036261775.1 of Polyangiaceae bacterium. Taxonomy (GTDB): domain Bacteria; phylum Myxococcota_A; class Polyangia; order Polyangiales; family Polyangiaceae; genus PMG-095. Next base: position 6,720 of record DATAKF010000245.1, read on the forward strand.
AAACACCGTGCGCACGCGGCTGCTCGCGGCGCGAAAGCTGTTCAACGCAGGCGTAGCGCGCCAGCAAGCGAGCAAGAAATGGTGGAGACCATGAGCGACAACGAGCTTCGTTCCGCAGCTCGCAACCTGCTCGACGTCGCGCGCACGGCGCGCACGCCGAGCGATCAGCACCGCGAGCGTGCCTACCAGGCGCTCGTCGCAGGCTTGGGCGGTTCCGCGGCGGTCGGTACCGCCAAGGTCGCTGCGGCTGCTGCCAAGAGCACCTTCGCGTGGCTCAAGTGGGCAATACCCGCCGCGCTCGTGATGTCGGGTGGGGCTGGCGCGTACGTGTGGTCTTCGCGCGAGCCTGCGCCGCCGCCCGCTCCCCAGGTCGCGCCGAAAGCGCCGCCGGCCGCGCCCGTTGCGCTGCCCGCGCCGGTCAACGAAGAGCCGGCCGTCGCCCTGCCCAGCGCCGCGCCCAACGCCGAGAGCAAGCCTGCCCAGCCCGCGCTCAAAGGCACCGCCAAGCCCTCCGGTGACGCGCTGGTGCAGGAGCTCTCGCTGCTGCACGAAGCGCTCGCGGCGTCACGCTCGGGCAACGCGGCCCGCGCGCTCGAGCTGGCTCGCGAGCACGCCCGCCAGTACCCGGCGTCTCGCCTCGGCATCGAGCGCAGCGCGATCGAGGTGCGCTCGTTGTGCTCGCTCGGTCGCCCCGCCGAAGCGCGCAAGGTTGCGGATCGCCTGCGCGCCCGCGCGCCCAGCTCGCCGGTCAGCGCTGCCCTCAAAGACACCTGCGTCGGAAAGTAGCAAAACGGCTTGCTACCGCTCGACTTGATCTGGGACGCGCCAACCGAGTGCCCGTCTTACGCCGAGGTCGTGACGGAGCTCGAGCGCATCACGCGCGTCAAGCCCGGCCGCGAGATCACCCCGGTGCGCGCGCAAGCCACGATCGAGCGCACGCCCAGCGGTCGGTACCGCCTACGCCTCTTGACCGAGCGCGAAGGCCAAACCGGTGAGACCGAGTTGGACGCAAACAGCTGCCCGGTGCTCAAGCGCGGCGTCACGCTCGTGCTGGCGCTCACGTTGGGAGACGGCGTCGATGTGGTCGACGAGCCCGCCGCGCCCGAGCCGCCTCCGAAGCCACCCGAAGCGCCGCCCGTCGAGGAGAAGCCGACGCCGCCGCCCGCCAAGATCCCCACGCCCGTGCGCGAGCCCGATGAGGCCCTGCGTTTCTCGCCTTGGCTCGCCGCTAGTGGCGCTTGGGGCTTGGTGAGGAAGCCGTCGTTCGGGCCCCAGCTGGGGCTCGCGTTGGGCAAGGCCCGCTGGCAAGCGCGCGCGGACGTCACGTTTTGGCCTCCAGTCGACGGCGCTCGCTACCAGAGTATCGACTCGTCGTACTTGGCTTTCATTGGCGCTGTTGGTGCTTGTGCGCGCGCGTTGCCGAGCGGCTGGTCGCTGGCCGCTTGCGGCACCTTTCAAGTCGGGGCGATTCACGGCTCCTCGAGCGGCGCCTTCCGCGACGGGTCCGCAACTGCACCCTGGTACGCGGTCGCCCCGTCCTTGGTCGTCACGGCTCCAGCGCCCATCGCGGTAAGGCTGGAAGCTAGCCTCGGCATCGCGTTCGAGCCGCCGCGCTTCGCCATTCAGTATGCGGACGACGTTTACACGGTCTCGCGCTTCGTTCCGGCGGTCTCGATCGGGCTGAGCTGGTAGAGCGCAGCCGAGCTCGCGAGTCGAGCGCGCTCGTCGCGAAAATCGACGCTGGGGCCCTTGACCCTCACGTTGCGTGAGGCATCACGCTCTCGTGATGGCTCGCAAGCGCACGTACCTGGTCAAAGAAGTCGCTGAGATCGCCGGTGTCTCGGTGCGAACCCTCCATCACTACGACGAGATCGAGCTGCTGGTGCCCGTCGGGCGCACCGAGGCCGGCTACCGCCTCTACGACGACGACGATTTGTTGCGCTTGCAGCAGATCTTGCTCGGCCGCGAGCTCGGGCTCACCCTAGAAGAGATTCGCCGTTCGCTCACCGAGCCCGACTTCGATCGTCGCGAGGCGCTCCTGGCGCAGCGAGCCGAGCTGGAAAAACGCGCCGAACAGACCGCGGAGATGCGGAGGGCCGTCGACGCGGCGCTCGCGCTCCTCGACCAAGCCGAGGCTGGCGAGTCCGCGGAGAGCGTGAGCCCGGAGAGCCTCTTCGACGGCTTCGACCCGTCGCGCTACGAGGCGGAAGCCGAGCAGCGCTGGGGCCACACGGACGCCTTCGTCGAGTCGAGGAAACGCACCCGTCACTACACCCGGGAGGACTGGCAGCGCTTCGCGGCCGAGCAGGCGGCCATCTACGGAGCAGCCGTCGAGGCCCTGCGGGCTGGAAAGCCCCCGACCGACCCCGACGCCCTGGCGGCTGCCGAACGGCACCGGGAGAGCATCGAGCGCTGGTTTTACCCGTGCAGTCACGAAATGCACTGCAACTTGGCTACCATGTACGAACAGGACCCCCGCTTCGCCGAAAATATCGACAAATACGGCCCCGGGCTCAGTCCGTTCTTGGTGTCTGCCATTCGGGAAAACGCCAGGCGGCAGGCGACGTAGCCGTGTGAGATCCGTCAGCCGGTTGGGTTCGTATAGCTAGTGCAGCAGTCGACGGCGTCCTTGGCCGTGGCATTGTAGGACCCAACCGGTGACCGAGAACCAAGCCTCGCCAGCTCATCCCGACTTTGCGCTCGAAGCGCTCGACGGGGCCGATCCGGTCGACCACCGCGAGCTGCTCGAGGTCGTGCATCGCTTGCCCGAGGCCTTGCCCCAAGCGAGCGCTCCTGGCGCCTTGCGGGCCCGTCTGCTCGAAGAGACGTCACGCGCCCCCGAGCGCTACTCGCCCTTTACCCGGACGCTGAGTGAGCTGTTCGATCTTTCGCGCGATGACGTGCGGGCCTTGCTGCAGCGCAGCACCGAAGCGCGTGCTTGGAAGCTGTCCGGTTTGCCCGGCATCCGCAAGCTGCCGGTCGCGGCGGGGCCCGCGCGCCGCGCCGCGCAAACCTACCTGGTCAAGTTCACGGCCGGGGTGCATTTCCCGGCGCATCGCCACGATGGGCTGGAGACCGTGCTGATCCTGGCAGGCGCGTACACCGACGACACCGGGCGGCGCTACGCGACGGGCGACCTTCATTTGATGGAGCCCGGCACCGCGCACTCGTTCACGATCGAGAAGGATGAGGATTGTGTCGCCGCGACCGTGCTCCATGGTGGCCTGAATTTCAGGAATCTGCCGCTGCGCTTGCTGGCGAGACTGCTCGGACACTAGCCAGGTCTGGCTAGCTCCGAGACTGCACCGCTGCCAGGGCGCGTCGGGAGGGGGCTCTCATCTTGTGCAGCAGCGCGGAGACCTGATTGGCCACCGTGCGCTCCGAACGGTCGCGGGCCGAAGCAATGCGCTGGTTGCTCCAGCCCAACCGCACCAGTCCGAGCACTTCGCGCTCGGACGGGGTGAGGCGCGCCTCCGCGTCCAGGTCGGGCGCGACGCCGAGCAGCGCGCCCACGAGCTGCGCAACGCGGGTTCGATTCGGGAGACCAAGCTTGATAGCGGCAGTAGCCAAGTGCTTCGAGACCGTTGCTGGCGCGACGCCCAGCGCGTACGCGACCGATTTGCCTGGCAGTCCACGCGCGCTCAGCTCCGCCACGCGAGCTTCGAGGGGGGTCAACGCTCGAAGCGATTGGCCGCGCCCCGCCTCGAAGATGGCGTAGTGCCGCCCGATGCCCGGCTCTTCGCGCTCGAACAGCACCCAGCGGCCGGCGACCAGCGCGGTCCAGGCGTCCACGGCTTCCCACTCCGAGCGGCGTCGTTTGCCGCGCCCTCGCTCGACGAGGGTCACGTGGCGGCTGATATCAGGGCGCAGTTGCTGGCTCAGGGCGGGCTGGCGCAGGTCGAGGAACTTGCCGTCGTGCCTGAGCCGCGCGACCTCGGCTCCCGGCAGCAGGCGCTGCCTCAGGCCCGTTTCCAGGTGCAGCGCGACCTGGGTCAGGAGCCAACGATCGCGTGAGCTCAAGTTGATGGTGAAGGGCGCCGGTGCGCCCAGCGCCAAAGAAGCATCACCTGCAAGAGCTACGACTCCCAGCGTATCGGTGACGCCGAGTCCTTGTTGAAACTTATGCAAGTCTTCCGGCGCTTCTTGGTCGCCCACCACGCTGGTGGTGGTCGAAACGAAGGCCGGGAAGCGCAGGAAGGGGTCGAACGCTTCGGCGTTGCGCTCGAGCGCGGGCTCCCAGAACGAGAGCATCGACGCGTCGCGCGCGGCCGCCGCTAGAATCTGGTAGCCGCGCTCCGTACGTCGACTGATGCCCAAGTTCACGAACGGCGACGTGAGCAGCCGTCGCGCCGAGTGCAGCAGCAGCTCGCCCCACGCCTGCAGATCGCCTTCGAGCACGTGCGCGGTCTCGATGACGTCCATGGCCGCGCTGGGCGTGGCGACGACGTGCGAGGCGAGGGCGTTGCGGTTGGTGGGCACGGGACGGTTAGGTGCTCAGTCGGCCTGGGCGACTCGCGCAATCTCCAAGCTGGCTGGGTTGGCGATGAGGTTTACGGCGGGCTCGTGGTAGGCTTGGCACGTTGTCGCCGTGCCTTCAGGGCGAGCGCGGCGCTCAATGCGGGCGATGCCAACGGCCGCGTATGGCTGCGCTCGCCGCGAGGTAATGCGCATGGATTTCCCGGTTCCCTTTGGTTGATCGAGCCTGAGCGACAATGAGATTCGCGGCGCCGTTTGGTCCATAGGTAATTCTTGATGCAAGGCGTCCAATCGCCGCCTTGAACGAGGTGCTGAGCTGCCTGTCAAGGCCGCCCGCCGGTAAGAATTGACTATGCGCCGCGCTGTCCGACGACCTTGGGCGCGGCAGTGCGGAGACTTCATGGCTCGCAGGCGCGGGGATGAGCGCGCGCCGCTGGCCCGCGATCGAGCTGCATCACTCGCGGGCTGCCCCCAAGTACGGCTACCAGTCCGTGAAGCTCGTCGTTCCGGTCCAAGACCGGACGCTCACGACTCCGTGGGACAAGCCCCATGAATCGAACTTTGCGGCAGGGGCGAATCGACGACTGCGCTGCAGCGACGACCCGGTCTCACACTGTCGCCATTTCATGCAGCTGCGATGGAGTCTTATAACCTAAGGCTATTATTCACGGTTTGAAGCTGAGCAGGCCATCGATCCATTTGAAGATCAGTGCGTACGGTTGCTTGGCTCTCCACCGGGTTTGCTCTGCTGGCCCTGGCCTGTAACGCCGACATCACCGGAGGCGCGAAGGGGCAAGATCCAGCCGCGACTCCGGGCGGCGGCGGTTCCGCCGCGACCGGCGGCGGCGGCAGCACGTCGGGCGGTGTAGGCACGACCAACCCGTCGGCCCTGGCTGGGCCCAGCCTGCGCCTGCTGACCGAGACGCAGTACCGCGCCACCCTGCGTAGCCTGTTCCCGTTCGCGGACGAGGTGACGTTCGACTTGGAAGACGACGTCGCGCTCAACGGCCTGCACGCCATAGGAACGTCCAACATCGCGCTGTCGGCCAAAGCTACCGAGGCTTACCTGCACGCGGCGGAGCTGGTGAGCGAGCGCGCGTTCGGTACGGCAGCCAACGCCGCTACCAGCGCGGGCTGCGACGTGGCGCAGGCGAGCTGCGCCGATACCTTCATTGCCGACTTCGGACGCCGTGCCTTCCGGCGCAGCTTGCTCGCCGACGAGCGCGCGCGCTTCAACGCCATCTATCAAGCGGGCGTGACCAAGCTTGGTTCTGGTGCGGCGGGTCTCAAGTACGCAACCACGGCCATCCTCACGTCCCCGTACTTCGTGTACCGCGTCGAGCTGGGTGAGCCGACGCCTGGCGGCGCCAGCGCGCGCTCTCTCACCGGCGTGGAGCTAGCCTCCAAGCTTTCGTACTTTTTGTGGAGCGCGCCGCCCGACAAGGAGCTGCTCGACCTCGCCGAGAGCGGCGGGCTGAAGGCGCCAGGGGCTTTGTCGGCTCAGGTCACGCGCCTGCTCGGCGCCGCCCAGGTTGCTGGTGGCATGGACGCGCTGTTCGACGACTACATTGGTCTGGCCAACCTCGCAGGCGCCGAAAAGCTACCGGCGCGCTTCCCCAAGTTCTCGGACAAGCTGGCGCAGGCCATGCGCACGGAAACGCTGATGGATCTGAGCCGCGCGGCGCTCTCCACGCAAGACTTTCGCAGCGTCTTCAACAGCAGCAAGACGTACGTGAACGCCGACCTCGCCGCCCTGTACGGCATCTCGGGCGTGACCGGCAGCGAGTTCGTCCAGGTAGACTTGCCCGCCGAGCGGCGCGGGCTGCTCGGCAACGCCAGCATTCTGAGCTTGTACGCTCACGCTGACGTGAGCTCACCCACGCTGCGCGGCAAGTTCATCCGGCAGATTTTGATGTGTCAGTCGATCCCGGCGCCGCCGCCCGACGTGGACACCACCTTGCCCGACGAGAGCCAGGCCAAGACGGCGCGCGAGCGCCTGACGGTTCACAGCACCAACGCCACCTGCGCGGGCTGCCACAAACTGATGGATCCGATCGGACTTTCGCTCGAGAACTTCGACGCCATCGGCAGCTTCCGCACGCAAGACAACGGCGAGACCATCGACGCCAGCGGCGAGCTGGACGGTGTGACGTTCACCAACGCGGTCGGCCTGGCCGATGCCTTGGCCAAGAGCGAGCGCGTGCCGGACTGCGTGTCGCGCCTGGTGTTCCGCTCGGCCTGGGGCCGCCTCGAAACGCAGGCGGACGAGGGCTTCATCACCGATTTGACGACAGCGTTTGCCGGAAGCAGCTACCAAATGCGACAGCTTTTCACGAGCGCAGTCAGCGCACCCAGCTTCGTGAACGTCGGGGAGCTCGACCAATGAAAGAGCTGCGGATGCTACACAGCTCGGTCAAGCGCCGCGCGTTCTTACGTGGGCTCGCCTTCGGCGTGCCCGTCGCGGTGGGGCTGCCGGTGCTCGAGCGCTTCTTGAACGCGAATGGCCAGGCTTTCGCGGACGGCACCGAATTGCCGCGGCGCTTCGGTATCTTCTTTTGGGGCAACGGCCGCGGCATCGACGCCAGCCGCTGGAACCCGGCTGCGACTGGCACCACCTGGGAGGTGAGCCCGCAGCTCGAGCCGCTCGCGGCTTACAAGCAGTACCTCAACGTCGTCAGCGGTACGAAGGTCAAGCTGAGCAACAGCCCGCAGGGGCACCACCGCGGCAGCGTGGCCATCTTGTCGGGGCGAGACTTCATCACCCAGCCCGCCAACGGCGCGCCGTACCGCTCGACGTTTGCAGGTCCCAGCATCGATCAGACCATCGCGGCCGTCACCGGCGCCATGACGCCGTTCAAGTCGCTCGAGCTCGGCATGAGCACGAAGCTCGTCAAGGGCGAGGGCACGACGTTGCAGTTCATTTCGCACAACGGCCCCGACAGCGGCAACCAGCAGGAGTACGACCCCGCCAAGCTGTTCGACCGCATCTTTGCGGGCGGCGCCTCGGGGCCGACTCAAGATCCCGAGCTGGTCAAGCGGGCCGCCGAGATGAAAGCCAGCGTGCTCGACTCGGTGCTGACCGACTTGAACGCGCTCGAGGCGCGCGTCGGCGCGCGCGACAAAGCGCGGCTCCAGCAGCACGCCGAGAACATTCGGGCGATCGAGAAGCGCCTGGGCAGCGGGGGCACCAACTTGAGCGCCGAGTGCATGAACCCGACGCGCCCTGGCGCGCTCGGCACGAACCCGAAGGGCGAGCCCTTCGAAGAGCGCGTGCTCGCCATGAGCAAGGTGCTGTCGCTGGCGTTGGCCTGCGACCTCACGCGCGTGTTCTCGATTCAGTTCTCGGGCTCGGCCTCGAACCCCGTGTTTCATCCCATCGGCATCACCGGCGGCAACCACGACATCACCCACCAGGGCGCAGCCGGTCAGGAGAACGTCGACAAGTCGACGGTCTGGACCATGAAGCAGTTTGGAGTCTTCTTGGGCGCGCTCGAGAGCGCGGTCGAAGGCGACAGCAACCTGCTGAAGCAAAGCGCAATCATGGCCACCTCCGACACGTCGGACGGCTCCGCGCACTCGGTCGACGATTACCCGATCTTGATCGCTGGCAGCGCCGGTGGGTTCTTCAAGAACCCGGGCGTGCACTACCGCAGCAACGGCGAAAACTCGTCGATCGCCCTGCTGTCGCTGGTGCGCAGCATGGGACTGCAGGTCACCGAATACGGGGCCGATGGCGGCCGCGTGACCGCTAGCGCGACCGCTATCGAAGCCTAGGCCCGCGGGTCGCCCGGCCATTTCGCCGGGGTTTTGGTGTGCGGCCCAGAAACGGTGTGACTCCAGCGTCACGCTGTAGGTTCTCGGTGTTCGCGCTTCCGCTCGGAAACAGGCTGTTTCTTCGACTAGCCTCGCTTGGCCCGCGACTTGCTCTAGGCGCCGCTAGCAGCGCGCCAAGGAAGGTTCCGGCGGCTGGCGGAGGAGAACACATCATGAAGCGTGGGAACATCTTAGGCGTAGCTTTGGGTTTGGGTTTGGTCACGTTCGCCGGTTTGGCCGGCGCGCAGGAGGCGCCGGCGCCCGCAGCGGCACCTGCTGCTGACGGGCACGCCAGCGGCTTGATGCTGCAGGGGCGCATGCAGACCCAGGGCGGCTTGTTGTCGATCGGGGGCTCGGGCTTCGTGTTCGGGTATCAGGGGCCAAGCTACGCGGTCGGCTTGGGGCTGGGGCTGACGCGCGTGGGTCTTTCCACGGACAATGACGGCTCGGGCAGCGGCCTCTTGTTCCAGATCCAGCCGACCGCGCTGATTGACGTGTGGAAGTCGTCCGACGGGCGCGCGCGCGCCAACGTCATCGCTGGCGTCGGCTACGGTCGCGCGTCGCTGACCGCCAAGAACTCGATCGAAGACTGCACCATCGACGGGCTGGGCAACCAGGTTTGCACCACGACCTTCGAAGAGAACACGGCCAGCGCCGGCTTCGTGCCGGTGATGATCGGCTTCGGTGGTGACTACTTCTTGGGCCGCAATTTCGCGCTCGGCGCCGAGGTTGGTCTGCAAGCGGCCTTCACCACCGGCATCGAAGCCAAGCAGGGCTCCGTCACCAATAGCATCGACGCTTCCGGAAACATGCAGCTGGCATATGGCGCACTCCGCGCCACTTTCGTGCTCGGAGACTAGCCTTCTTGGTGGGGTCGGCACGCGCTGCCCCCCTCGGCCGAAGTGCTTTCGGCCGAGCCTCCTCCACGCGGCGACCCTGAGCGGGGCCAATTCGTGAACTTCGTTGGCCCAACCAACCGTTTGGCGTTCTAGGCTCAGGGCATGGAGGACGGAGCCCGTCGCGACCGAGCGTACGCCGAGCTATTCGGCGACGAGTGGGAGTCGTTTCCGGACGACACGGGCGAGTCGCAAATCGAGGTGAGGCGCATTCGCGCTGCTCTGATGAAGGAGCGGCGCGAGTGCGACATTTGGGTCACGTCTGGCATGAGCGACATGGCCATGCTGGGCGACGACGGCGAAGCGTTTCGGCGCGAGCTCATCTTCTACGCCGAGCCCGGTGACGACTACGCGATGGCCCTGCGCGCCGTGGCGCGCTTTCCGTTGGAGCACGAGACGTCGCTCGACCACGGTCACAGCGTGCAGCTGTACGGCTCGTTCTTCGTGAAGGGCGGCGCCGAGGCGCTGGCCAGCGACGCCTTGGCCGTCATCACGCTGCCGCACCTCGTGCTGCTGGCGCCGCTCGTACGGCGCCACCAGCGCTTGAACGAAGAGCTGGTGATTGACGGCTGCCCGGTCGACTTCTTGTGGGTCGTGCCCATCAGCGCCGCCGAGCACGCGCTGAAGGTCGAGCAGGGGATGGACGCGCTGCTCGACCTGTTCGAGGCGCGCAAGCACCCGTGGCTGTTCAACGCCACGCGCACGAGCTACTTGCGCTAGCGCCGCTGCATCACGGCGTGGTCGGCGTAACGTCGAAGATGCGCGCGACGACTAGGCCTTGGCGCTTGAAGGTGTTGCCGCGGTACTGCGTCGGCTTGCCGTCTTCCCAGGTGCGCCAGATCGCTTCCGGGGGGTAGGGGACCGCTTTGGTCAGCGGGATGATCACGGGCACCGGTCGCTTCTGGATTGCCATGCGCGAGGGCCCTTTAGCCTGAACGGCCCGAGCTGTCTCGACGGCGCCGCAGAAACTTCGCTTTCGCCGCGAATCTGGCTGTCAAAATTCGGTGCGCCGAATGCCCACGCCCAGCACTGGCACGCTGGTGGAGACCTGGCCGGAGGCGTCGGAGAGGGAGAAATAGTCGATGCCGCCTTCCACGGCGGGCACGAAGCCGAAGAATTTGGCGAGCTCGAGATCGATGTATGCGCGGCCGCTGGCCTCCAGTTGAACGGAGGACGTTGCTTGGAGCGTGGAGCTAGCCCCGCGTGAGCCGACCGCGAGCGCCACGGAATCGCGCGTGATGCTGTGGCGCAACAAGTCGCCGCGTACGCGGCCGACCAGCACCTGACGCACGATAGGAAATTGGGCACGCACGCGACCGGTCAACAGCGCGTGCCAGTCGGTGTGGTCGTCGATGTTGGTGGTCTCGTTGCCGTCGAACGTGATCGCGTTGTATTGCTCGTTCTCGGCGCCACCACCGAGCCAGAGGCCCAGCGCCGCTCGAGGCCATTCGGCGCGCAGGCCCAACAACGCTGAACCGCGAAACATCAACGAAGTTTCGTCGGAGAACAGATTGCCCGCGTTCGTGCCGAACGGGATGGACTCCGTGTCGTAGACGTTGGCGCCCACGTCTCCCCGTAGCTCCCACTTGAATTGGCTGGTGGGATTGACGGTTACCCAGAAATCCGCGGACCCGCCGCCCAGGAAGGTGTCGGCCAAGAGGACATTCGACGAGAAGTCGTAAGCCGAGAGATACCCTTTGGCGACTACTCCGAAACGCTCGCCGTTGTAGCCGAGCTTGGCGTCCCCGGCGATCTTGAAGTCATCGAAGTCGAGCCGGGGCACGCCCACGTTGATCCCCACGATCCAGCGGTCTGCCCAAGGCCCGACGCCGAGCGCGATTTTGGCCAGGATCTCTTTGGCTTCGTCTTCTGTGCGGGCGCGCACCACGCGCATGCCGAGCACGAGGGCGTCGTTCACCGCGCCGGCGTTCACGCCCAACACCGCACCTGACGCTTGGCTCAACGCCTCGACGACTTCACCGCGCGCTAGCGCGGAGGTGACGTTGACGGCCGCCACCGGCGCCGTGACGCTCTGGTCCTTGGCCAAGCTGAGCGCCCCCGCCACCACCTCGGCGTAGGCGCCCGCCAGCTCGGCGTAGCCGGCCGGCTCCAAGCGGGTGGCCTGCGTGGCTCGGGCACGCGCCAAAGCTCGCACCAGCCTCTGGAGCGCGGTGCGCTGCTGCGGGCTGAGGACGTCGTTTGGCGCCTTTTGGCCAGTTTCGGCCAGCACTCGCAGGGCGTACGTCTGCAGATCGGCCTCCGTGAGCTGCTCGGCCCGCTGCTCCAAGAGCAGAATCAGCACAGCTGCGGCTCGCACGTCGCGATACGCGTCAACGGCGCCGCCGCCAACTTGGCAATTGCGCTCCAGCGCTCCGGGCGCGGCCTGCAGCAGCCGTTGTGCCAAGCCTCGCACCGACGGCGTGTCGATCACGGCTTGCAGCACGACGCCGAGCAAGAGCACCTCGGTCGACTCGGGCGTCAGCCCCGCTCTGCGCGAAAGCGCGTCAGCCTGCGCCGCGATGGCGTGGCCTGCGTCGGCGACCAAGCGCGCGCGCAGCTGGCGTACGTCGCTCGCGGCCGGAGGGGTGCAAGTAGCAGAGAGCGCGGAGGAAACCGCTCCGCTGCTGCAGACCTGCTTCATCAGCTCGCTGATCAAGTAGTCGCCAAGCGGTCCCGGTTGGAACGCGCCGACACGCTCGAGTTGCTCGGCGGCCAAGCCTGCCAGAGCCGAAGGGCCGCTCGGCGCGCCGTCGAGCAGGGCCGAGCAGTCGAGCGCCGCGACGGGAGTCGCCACAGCGAGCGTAGGCGTAGGCGTGGCTTCAGCCGGTGGCGGAAGCTCTCCCGGTGCCGCTTCTTGCGCCGCAGCCGGCGCTACCCCTGCCAGAAAGACCAAAGCGAAGGCGCGATACACGGAGTCAATCAAGTCGGATTGGCGCGCAACCACAAGCTCAAACCTGCGCCGGGTAGGTGGGCCTTTGTCCTACGGCTCGCGAGCTTTGCCTGGTCATCGCACGCACGTGCGGTTGACTCTTTTCAGGGCCTGCGCTCCGAGTCCGCCGCGGCGGCTTCGCCGGCGGCTGGGTCGACCGAGTCGACGCGCGCCGAGATCGCGCCGTCGACTTTGGCTCGTCGAGCGACGGGCAGCCTGGGCTGCGGCGCGGCAGCCCCATGAATTTGCGGGGCTATTTGCCGTCCGGCGGGGCGTGGTTGGCTCTGGGCGCGCATGTGCTAAGAGGGCGCCCGGCGCTGGGCCGAAAACGGCTGGCGATTCCCCAAACCTCGAGAAGACCCCGTGGCAACCCGTATTCCCCTCGACCGCATCCGCAACATCGGTATCTCCGCTCACATCGACTCGGGCAAGACGACGCTCACCGAGCGCATCTTGTTTTACACGGGGCGCATTCACGCCATCCACGAGGTGCGCGGCAAAGACGGCGTCGGCGCCAAGATGGACTCGATGGATCTCGAGCGCGAGAAGGGCATCACCATCCAGTCCGCCGCCACGTACTGCGTGTGGAAGGGCCACAAGGGCAACCTCGAGGACTACAACATCAACATCATCGACACGCCCGGGCACGTCGACTTCACGATTGAAGTCGAACGCGCGCTGCGCGTGCTCGACGGCGCCATCTTGGTGCTCGACTCTGGCAAGGGTGTGCAGTCGCAGTCGATCACCGTCGACCGCCAGATGAAGCGCTACCACGTGCCGCGCATCGCGTTCGTCAACAAGATGGACAACCCGGGCGCCAACTACGAGCGCGTCGCCGACATGCTCAAAGAGAAGCTCGGCCACCACCCGGTGTGTCTGCAGGTGCCGATGGGCGCCGAAGACAAGTTCGCCGGCATCATCAACGCCATCAACGGCAAGGCCTATTACTTCGATGGCCAAGACGGCGAGAAGATCCGCGAAGAGGATCCGCCGGCCGAGTACGTCGAGAAGGTCAAGACCGCGCGCGCCCTGATCGTCGAGCGCGTTGCCGACGTGGACGACACGCTGGCCGAGAAGTTCCTGGCCGAAGAGCCCGTCACGGACGACGAGCTGAAGGCCGCCATCCGCCGCGCCACCTTGGCGCTGAAGATGACCCCGGTGATGTGCGGCTCTGCCATCAAGAACAAGGGCGTGCAGCTCTTGCTCGACGGCGTGCTCGACTTCTTGCCCAACCCGACCGAGGTCTTGAACGAAGGCCACGATCAGGACAAGAACGAAGAGAAGGTCGTCATCGAGAGCGACTCGAGCAAGCCGTTCGTCGGCTTGGCGTTCAAGCTGCAGCAGGACAAGTACGGCCAGCTGACGTACTTCCGCGTGTACCAGGGCCAGGTCACCTCGGGCGACACGATTTACAACATCTCCAACGAGAAGCGTAAGGTGCGCGTGCCGCGCATGTTCCGCATGCACTCGGACGATCGCGAAGAGATTCAGACGGCCGAAGCCGGCGACATCGTCGCCTTCTACGGCGTCGAAGCCAGCTCTGGCGAGACCTTCACCGACGGCAAGCAGAACGTCACCCTGACGTCGATGCACGTGCCGGCAGCCGTGATTTCGTTGGCGGTTCGCCCGAAGGACCGCAGCGCCGAAGCCAACTTCAGCAAGGCCCTGAACCGCTTCACCAAGGAAGATCCGACCTTCCGCGTGACGCAGGACGAAGAGTCGCAAGAGACCATCATCCAGGGCATGGGCGAGCTCCACCTCGACATTTACATGGAGCGCATGCGCCGCGAGTACAACTGCGAGGTCATCGCAGGCAAGCCGCAGGTGGCGTACCGCGAGACGATCACGCAGAGGAGCGAGATCGCCTACACGCACAAGAAGCAAACGGGCGGTTCCGGTCAGTACGCGAAGATCGGCGGCTACATCGAGCCGCTGCCGGCCGACGCCGTCGAGACCTACGAGTTCGTCGACGAGGTGACGGGCGGCGCGATTCCGCGCGAGTTCATCCCGGCTTGCGACAAGGGCTTCAAGGAAGGCGTCAAGAAGGGCTCGCTGATCGGCTTCCCGGTCGTGGGCGTTCGCTGCGTCATCAACGACGGCGCTTCGCACGCGGTCGACTCCTCCGAAATGGCGTTCAAGACGGCCGCTTGGATGGGCTTCCGCGAGGCATACAGCGGCGCGAAGCCGACCATCCTCGAGCCGATCATGAAGGTCGAAGTGGAAGCTCCCATCGAGTTCCAGGGCTCGGTCGTCGGCCAGGTCAACCAGCGCCGCGGCGTCATCCTCGAGACCAAGAGCGACGAGAACGTCACCATCACCGCCGAGGTTCCGCTGAACAGCATGTTCGGCTACTCGACGGATCTTCGCTCTGCCACGCAAGGCAAGGGCCAGTACACGATGGAGTTTGCCAAGTACGCTCCGGTTCCGAAGCAGGAACAGGAAGAGATGGTCAAGAAGTACCGCGAGCAGCTGGCCAAGGAAGCTGCCGCGCGCAAGTAATCCCACGGGGTTATTGGTCGACGAAGCGCCTCGCGACGGCAACGTTGCGGGGCGTTTCTGCGTTGAGGCGCTGCCCCATCGCGCTGTCCGGCTACGCGGTACGCGGTACGCGGTACGCGGTACGCGGTACGCGGTTTACGCGCCAGGAGGGGGTGTTGGCAGCCAGATTCGTAGTCCTATTTAGGACGAATAAACCTCAATGATTTCGCTACCGCTTTGCGTTGGCATGACGCCGTAGCAAATGCGACTAGCGCTTGCGCTAGCCAGCGAGCGCCTGCGCGATGCGCGTGAGCGCGACGCCTGAGCGTTGGAGCACCGTAGCGGCCAGCAAGCGCAAGACCCGGAGCCCCACGTCGGTCGCGAGGAGCGTTGTCGAGCCGACTCCACGGCAGCGGGGACGCGAGGGTCCCGGAGCGGCCAAGCTAGAGGCCGCTCCTAAACTCGCGTGGTGCCCTCTTGTGAACGAAGCGCCTCGAACGCCGGCGGTGGGCGCGTGTGCGGCGCCGCCAGCCTGCCCGCAAATCCCGTAGCTGCCGCGCCTGGCTCGGCGCGTTACCCACATTGTCGCCACTCGCTGGTTCTGCCCTGGATATTCCAGTTTCCGGCTTGGACGGGCGCTTTGGTAGAACGGGAAAACGCTCGGCGGACACAGTTGTCCCATGATCCGAGAGCGCGTCGTGTCGCTGGGGACCTTGCTGGCCGTGCTGCCCGTGGCTGCGGTGTTTTTCGGCGCTTGCAGTGCGGAAGACCCCGCGGGCGACACGAAAGGCAGCGCTGGCAGCGCGACCACCGGCACGGCCGGTAGCGCGGGCACACCGGCTCTGCCGGCTGGGGGCAGCGAAGGCACGGCTGGCGCGACCGGCACCGGCACGGCTGGCTCGGGCGGCGGGCAGGCGCCGATGGCTGGGGCCAGCGCGAGCGGTGGTCAGAGCAGCACGGCAGGTTCGGGCGGCGCGAGCAGCACGGCCGGTACCGGCGCAGGCGGGCAGAGCGGCGGTGGACGCCCTTCGGGGCCGAGCGCCGGTTGCACCAAAGCTCCGCCGAACGAGACGCCCGGCTCGCAGGTGCTGCACACCATCGACGTGACCGGCATGGCCGACAAATACGTGGCTGGCTACACGCACCGCAAATACTGCACGCAAATGCCGAAGGACTACGACCCGACCAAGCCTTACCCGGTCGTGTTCTACGGGCCTGGCTGCGGCGCTACGTCGTGCGAGGGCAGCAACTACTCTGGTCGCTCGGACGTGTTCATCGTGCAAGCCATTGCGGGCGCGGACGCCAAGGGCGACAACTTGGTGCCCAAGAACGGCGCCCCGGGCTGTTTTCAAGCAGGCAAAGAAGGCACCGGAGATTCGCCCGAGGGCCCGTATTTCGATCAAGTCATGGCGCAGGTCGACGCCGCCTACTGCATCGACCGCGGCAAGGTGTTCGCCGCTGGCACGAGCAGCGGCTCCTGGCTCTCGAACTATTTGGCGTGCGCGCGCGGTAACGTGATCCGTGGCATCGCGGCGGACTCGGGCGGCCTGCAGTACGATCACGGCACCTGCCAGCCGGGCGCCGCCATCATGGAGCTGCCCGGCGACGCCGCGACCGCCAAGGACCAAGCCGGGCACGAGATCGGCTCGGCGCTGGCGCGCGACATGTTCATCATGCTCAATGGCTGCAGCATGACGCCCACGACCATGTCCTACGGCCCGGCCAACAATTGCCAGGTCTACGGTGGCTGCGCGAGCCCCGTGGCGTGGTGCAACGTGGGTGGCGGGCACCAGTCGGGCAACGGCCTGATCGCGGCTGCGTCGATGGCGTTCTGGAGCACCCTCCAGTAACGGCGGTGGACGCCAATCGCACGGCTCTTGGAGGTGGACGGCGGCGCGACGTGGAAGCGCGTGCTCGAGTCGCTGCGCACGCAGCGGCCGCCACAGGCACGCTGAAGCGGCGCTTGCGCAGCTCAGGGTTTGCGCGCGCTGCTGGCACTGACTTTGGCCGCCGGCTTTTTGGCGCTCAGAAACGGCGAGCTCGCCTTCTTGGCGGCGAATGTGCGCTTCGGCGTGACTGCCGGCTTGGCAGGGATTGCTGCTGGAGCCGCGGGAGCCGGGGCGGGCTCAACAACAGCGGGCGCTGGCGTGGGCTCGCCGGCGGGCGCCAGGGCAGCGGCGGGCGCAGGCGGCACCGGCGCTGCCAACGCGCTTTGCATGGATTGACGGCGCCACGCAAAGCTTGCGACGCCGAGCAGCGTGAACGCTACGAGTCCGCCCATGGTGTAAGTGACGAGTCGGACGAAGCGCTTGCGTCGCGCGTCCCTAGGGATGGACGCGGTCGACGGCGACGCAGGCTTTTCGGCACCGGCCTCTGCAACTGTCCGAAACCATTCACTTGATGTGCTCGAATCAGCCAGCTGAGGGGCGCTCATGACAAACGAAATAGTCACCAGGTTAGCCGCGAGCAGGCAGCGTAAATGACTCTGCTCACAGCGTAGCCTCACGATTCGCGCCCGGCTGTAGTGCTAGCGCAGCGTGAGCAGGGCGATCTCAGGCGGCACCAAAAAGCGCACGGGCAGAATGCTGGTGCCCACGCCGCTGGTCACGAACAGGTGTCGCCCGTTTTCGACGACGTGCCCGTAGGCGTACCGCTCTCCGTAGTCCGACGGCACGACTCGGCGTCCGAGCAGGGGTAGCCACACTTGTCCCCCATGCGTGTGGCCCGCAAGCGTGAGGGTGGGCGCTAGTGCAAGCCGCGGAAATGACTCGAACACGTCTGGCTCGTGCACGAGGCAGATCGTTGGTGCGCCCGCCGGCACGCTGGCGAACGCGGCTTTGGGCGCGGTGGGCCGTGTCATTTGATCAGCCAACCCAACGACATAAAGCTCAGCGCCCGCGTGCGTGAGGCGCTGGACGCTCTCTTCGAGCACGTGGATGCCGTACTGCTCGAACGCGCGCCGCGTGCGCTCGCCGTCGTTCCACCAGTCGTGGTTACCCAGCACTGCGTATACGCCGAGCGGCGCGCGCAGCTTGCCGAGGCCTTCGGCGATGGCCTCGGCTTCGACGAACACGCCGCCAGGGATAGTGTTGATTTGGTAGTCACCGGCCAGCAGCACCAGGTCCGGTTTCTCCGCGTTGGTGCGCTCTACCAAGCGGCCCAGCGCTGGCAGATCCCAAAACGGCGAGCCCACGTGCAGGTCGGAGAGCAGCGCCACTTTGAGCCCCGAAAGCTCACGCGGCAGGCCCGGCAGCTTCAGTTCGGCGCGGGTGACGACCAGTCGCTGCGGCTCCCACCAAAAACCCCACGCGAACAGTGCCGCGAAAATCAGCAGCAGGCCGAGCAGCAACGCGCGCAGCGGGCGCTGGTGCTGGACACGAAGGAGGAGCGGGAGAGGCAAAGGTAAGGGTCGCAAGTCGGCAGCCTCCGCTCGAGCGTTGCGGACGGGCAACGGGTGGGGCCGACCGTAGCACCAGCAACGGTCTCGCTACGCCGGCTATTCCCTCGGCTGCGAGCCGGGCTCGACGGCTCGGCTCGCAGCCTGGGTGTGGAACGCGCCTTACTTCGCCTGCTCGGGCCCAGCCTCTTCCTTGCAGTTGACGTAGTCGGCCGCCGCGGCGCCCGTCAGCATGGCCGCCGCGACGAAGCCAAGAATGGCGGGGATCTCGGCGATCAGCGTTGGCGCACCGACCGCGACCTGGCCGAGGCTGCGCAACAGGTTCACGCTTGCGGCCGCAAGCTTGGCGGCTTCCTCGGTGCAGGCGGCGCCAGCTGCAGGTGGATTCTGCTTCACGAGCAGCATCACGGCCGGCGGTGGCGTCGGGGCTGTCGACTGCGAGCCTGACGCCGCCGCTGGCGGCGCAAGGCTCAGGTGTTGGGGCGGATCGTAAACACTGGCGTTGCTACCCACGGACTGAATGGTTGATGTCACTCACGAAACCCCCTGACGGGATCGGGTTCGAGTCCACAGCGGCATGCTGTGGGCTCACGCGCCCTCTCCTCGGCCGCGGCCCGCGCGGGTTGCGGAAAAAACCAGCGGGGCCTACGGTCGCCGCATGTTCCTGCAGACGGGCGTGGTGCTCTTCGAAGAGCCCGTTTCGCTCCACGCCGTCGCTGCGGTGTTGGCGGGAGATTTCTCGATCTTGCGGCGGAGCGAGCGTGATGACCAGCAGTGCTATTGGCTAGGTGGTGAGGGCTCGCTCTTGCTCGCGTTGGGGTCGAGCTTGCCCGGTGGCGTGGTGATCGAGGTGTTCCATCGCCCCTGGCCGGATGCCATGGGCGATCCGGAGCAAGACGCCGAGCTGTTCGGGGCCTGGACGCTGCGGCACTTCGGCGTAGCGACTTTTCCGTACGCACTGGCTCGCGCGGCGGCTCAGCCTAGCGCGCCAAGCGCCGAGCACGTGGCTTTCGTAAAGCTCAACCTGTCTTACGTGTTCGGAGCGGCTGACGACGCGCCCATCTCCCCGCCCGAGCGCGACGTAGCGCAGGAGCTTGCATTGCTCGCCGGCTTGGCTGAGCGCATTGGTTCGATGTCGGGCGCGCTGGCCTGGTTTGCCCCCAACGGGGAAGTGTTGATGTCGGTCGATGCGGCGCGGAGCAAGCTTCGAGAGCAGGCGTCGGGCAAGCCCCTGCCGGAGCTGTGGGTGTCGACGCGGGTCGTGCCAGCGGGCAATCACCTTCTGGTCGAGACCGTGGGTATGGGCGCGCTGGGCCTTTCGCCCATGGCGGCCCACGACCACCAAGTGCTGCTGCCCGACTTGGGCTTGGACATGGAGCTGGTGGTGCGGTTTCTGCGTGAGCTCAGCGGCGCCGCCCGGCTCTTGGGTAGCCTGCAGGTGCCGCACGAGCCGCGCCTGGGGCCGGGGGGGCGCTGGTCGCCCGAGCTGGCCGAGAGCGACAATCCACCTCCTCGCGAAGTCGTGCGCTGGGTGCATGACTCCGTAGCGGACAGTCGCGTGTCCGTCGCCGAAATGGACGACGCGGAGGCCGAGCGCTGGGCAGAGCATTTGCACCAGCATCTGGGCGGTGAAGCCACGGTGTTTCACGAGCTGCTGTCGGACACCATTCACCTGGACGTACTGGTGTACGCCGCCACCGACGAGCGGCCGTTTCACGTGCTGGTGACACAGGGCATGAGCGCGCTTCCCATGACCGTGCCCGACGGCGCCGAGGAGCACCGTTTTGCCGAGCTAATGGTGGCGTTGCCGCGTGACTGGGTGCTGGACGGAGACGCCGCCGACGAAGAGCGCTGGTACTGGCCGATGCGCACGTTGAAGTTCGTCGCGCGCTTGCCGCACTTACACGATACCTGGATCGGTCTCGGTCACACCATTCCGAACGGCCACCCCGCGGAGCCATACGCCGAAGGCACCGAGCTTTGCTGCGTGATGAGCGGCCCACCGCTGCGCTTCAGTGACGCCATGTGGAAGTGCCAAGTTGCGCCGGGCAAGACCATTCGGCTCTACGCGCTGCTGCCGCTGTACGAAGACGAGATGAACTACAAGCTCGAGCACGGCTCCGACGCGCTGTTCGCGAAGCTGGACGAGCGCTCGGTCGACGAGTTGTTCGACGTGACTCGTCGCAGCGTGTTGGCCAAGCGCTTTTGGCTGGTTTGACCCGCGCGGGCCGTTGCAAGTCACATGAATATGTGGCCCCGTCGCATGAGTGGGTGATGGGGCGGTATTCAAAGTGACGACAGTGTGTCGCGTCTGACTGAGGCGCACTTTCAAAGTGCCTGTCTAGACCAAACGGGTGATGCCGCTGGCTGTGAGATGCGTGTTACGGAGCGAGCATGGCGTCGAGAGGGGACAGTGATTCTCGGTTCTTGGTAACCACGCGGCTGGAGACGGACCAGCCGCTCGAGTCGGTGCAGTTGCAGCGGCCGTTGTGGCTGGAGGGCGTCACGTTCTGGACGGTGGGAAACTCGGTGCGTCATTGGGCCATGCACCACGACACCTTCACTGCCTCGCTCGTCATGGGACCGCGCGACAGCCTGCGGGCGAAATGGCACAGCCGCGGCGAGGAACGCAGCGCCAGGCCTGGTTGCGTGCAGCTGATGACTCCGGGCGAGACTCACCGCACCACGGAGGTCTCCGAACCCGCCTCGTTCTTCGTGCTGTGGTGGACGCCCGAGGCCATGGACGCCGCCGCGCGCGAGCTGGGCATTGCGCCTGCCGTGCATTTCGTCGAGCCGCAGCTGGAGCATCCCCAGGTTGCAGCTGCGATGCAGCGCCTGCACGACGCCGTGAACAGCGGCAAGAGCCAGCTCGAGATTGACCATTTCTTCGTCGAAAGCACCGCCCAACTGATCGAGCACGCCGGCGAGCGCGACTTGTCACGACGCCGCTCGAGTCGTCATCACCCCTCGGTGCGCAAGGCCAAGGAGTTCTTGCACGAGTCCTTCGCGGCCAACGTATCGCTCGACGACTTGGCGGCGGCTACCAACCTGTCCAAGTTTCACCTGGCGCGCTGCTTCCGTGAGTGTACCGGCATGGCGCCGCACCAATACCAAAAGCTGCTGCGCTTGCAGGCGGCGCGTCGGCTGCTCGAGACGGGCGAGACCGTACGCAGCGCAGCCAACAACGCTGGCTTCGCCGACGCCTCCCACCTGACCCGCGCCTTTCGAGATTGGCTCGGCGTTTCTCCGGGTCAGTGGGCGTTGGCGGCGGGTACGGCGGGCTAGGCCGCTGACTCGCCGTGCTTGGACGCATCCTCAGCGGGCAGCCAACGCCGCGCAAAACGCTTCAGTGGCGGCTGCCCAATCGCGTTTGGGCAGCTGCAGGCAGGCAAGGGCGTCGCGTTCGTTGGCGCCGCGCGCGAACAGCGCTGCGACACGTTCGGCCAAATCGAGGCGGATGGCGCGAGCGCCGAGCACGACGTAGCCGAGCGCTAGCCAGGTTTGCGGCGAGAGATGTTGGGGGTCGAAGCTGGGCCGACCGACGGGCGGTAGCTTGGTGCTGGGATCGAAGGCGCGCACGAGCGTGAGGCGCCGCGCCAAGGAGCGCTCGTCGAGCAGCGCCGGCAAGAAGACC
>DATAKF010000253.1:0-11268 GCA_036261775.1 Polyangiaceae bacterium
CTCCCCGTCTCCCCGCCTCCCTGTGAAATTCTGGGAGACGGACAGCGAGGCGCGGGGGCGTTACAGGCGGCGGTAGACGCCGACGACTTTGCCGAGGAGCATGGTCGACTTGAAGTCGCTGGCGCGCACCAGGATGGGCGCCATGGAGCCGTTGGCAGGCTGGAAGCGCACGTAGTCGCGCTCGGGGTAGAAGTACTTCACGGTGGCTTCATCGCCGATCAGCGCGACGACGATATCGCCGCGATCTGCCGTGGATTGCTTCTTCACGAAGATGTAGTCGCCGCTCAAAATGCCGGCGTCGATCATCGAGTCACCCGTGACGCGCAGGCCGAAAACCTCGCGGCCACCGCGCACGAGCATGCGGTCGACCCGCACGGTGTCGATGACGTTCTCTTCGGCATACAGCGGCAAGCCGGCTGCAACGCGGCCGAGCACGCGCACTTCGATCAAGTCTTCTTCGGCGTTGAGCTTGTTGTTCGCCGGCGGGGGCGCCTGGTCTTCGACCAACTTGAGGGCGCGGCTCTTCATGTCCTCACGGGTGAGGTAGCCTTTGCGCTCGAGCGCGCGCAGGTGGTCGTTCACGCCGTTCGTGGAACGGATGCCCATGTGCTCTCCGATTTCGCGGAGGGTGGGCGGGTAGCCGCGATCCTCAATCGACTGGCGAATGAAATCGAGGGTTTGTTCCTGGCGCTTCGTCAGACCCTGCATGGCTGGCGAAAGATACTGAACGGGTGTTTCCGCGTCAAATTCTGTGCCGCCTAAACGCGCACCCAGTGCACAAAGTGCAACAGTTACAGGGCGTTACAGATTTGACAAAACGGTTGTTCAGAGGTCGTCCACAGCGAGCTGTGGGTCTGTCTCGTGGGTCTGCGGGTCCCTAGCGCGCAGACGTGTGTTGGGGGCGCTTCCCGGACTTGGGGCGTTTTAGAACTTCCCCGAGATGGAGAGGAACGTCAGTTTTTCTGTGGTCTCTCTGAGCCGGCCGACCAGCATACGGACGATGCTCCAGAGCACCTCGTAGGCGAGGTCTTTGTGCAGAAACAAAAGGTCGTCGAAGCCGTCTTTCGGGATGGCCAGCAGCCGGCAACGTTCGTGAACGCGCGCATCGGCCGAGCGCGGCGACTCGTCGAGCAGGGCCATTTCGCCGAAAACCTGGCCGGGACCCAGCACCGCGAGCGCCTCTTCACCCATGCCCGGTACATCGCGGCTGATGCGCACCTTGCCTTCGATGATCACGTACAGCTTGTCGCCGGCGTCGCCGTGCTGAAAAATCTTGGTCCCGAGCGCGTGCGACTCCTCGGTCGCCACCTTGGCGATGAGCTCGAAGGCCTGCGGCTTCAACCCCGCAAAGAGCTCGATTTTGCTCAGCTGTTCGACGCGATCCATCGCCAAGCCCCGCACTCTACTTGGGAAGCTGCCGGGGGGCCAAGGGCCCTTTACGGAACGATGAAGCGAATCGTGAACGGGGCCGTGCTGCCGACGATCGCTTTGCCGGCCTTGTCGAGCGCGACGGGGAAGGTGAGACGCATGGCGCAGTTGCGCGCGTGGGCGCCGAAACCACTGCCCGGGTCTTTGAGGATGTTGACTGCCTTGGCGCGCCCGTTCGTGTCGACGGTCACGACCATTTGCACGAGCCCGAGCTCGATGCCGTCCATCTGCGCCTCGGCCGGATAGCCGCAGGATTGCCAGGCTCCGGCAGGCGCCGGCGCGGCGGCACGCGACAGATCTTGCTCGGGAGCTTTGGGCGGAGCGGGCGCCGACGTCCCGGTTCCGCCAACCACGCCGCCAGGTTGCGCTTTGACGTCGCGCACGGCGGTCTTGGCGGTGCCTGAGCCGGAGGTGATGCCGCCGCGGAACTCGCCTTCGCCTTGCACGAAGCCGTCGCCGGTCAGGTCGACGGGGGCGTCTGGATCCGGATCGGAGGTCAGAACCTTGCCGGCCTCGGCTGGGGCGGGCGGAGGCGGCGGGGGCTCGCCGGGAGCGGGCGGCGGCGGGGGCGGCGCCTTTTCGGGTTCCGGCTCGGGCGGCGCCGGCTCGGGCGGTGGGGGAGGGGGCGGAGGCGGCGTCGAGTCGATGTCGATCTGCAGCTGCAGATTGTTTTTGACGTACTGCGAGACGTTGATGGAGAAGTTCTCCATCTCGTACAGGTTGGCAGCCGCCTGCGCGCCGGCGGCGCCGTGGATGGTGAGCGCGCCGATCAGCCCCAAGATGGCGCCGACCCGCACCGCGCCCTCACCGAGCGCCAGCACGGGCGCGAGTGGATCTCGCCCCGTGCGCTCGGACGGTGACAGCGAAGGGACGGTGGACTGAGCCATCTGAAGGAGGCGTTACTTCTTGGGCTCGAGCGAGGGGGCTGCGATGCCTTCGGGCGTGACCGCGAAGGCGATCTTGGCGATGCCCGAGCGGCGCAGCAGATCCAACACGTGGATGACGCGGCCGTGCTCGACCTTCTTGTCGGCGCGGATCACGGCGCGAAGATCCTTGTTCTTGGCTTTGGCCTTCTTGGCCAACGGCACGATGGCTTCGTCGTCGGCCGCAGCCTCCGAGTCGATGCGCGTCTTGCCGTCGGCCGTGAGCTCGACCGAGAACACCGTCTGCAAAGCCTCGCCGCTCGCGCTCTTGGGCAGGTCCATGGGCATGCCCTGAGAAACGATGATGCGCGCGGTCACCATGAAGATGATGAGCAGCACGAGCGTCACGTCGACCAGCGGGGTGACGTTGATGCCCGCGATCAGGCCTTCGTCGTCGTCACTTGCACCACCCGCCATGACTCAGTCGTCCTCTTCACGGGAGGCCTTGGCCTTGGACTTGGGGGCTGCCTCCGGCTTTGGTTCACCCGAAAGGTGGGCGAGTAGGACGTTGGTCAGGGCCTCGGTGTTGCCGAGCACGGCGCGCGTGTGGCGCTGGTAGAAGTTGAACGCGGCGACCGCCGGGATGGCGACGGCCAGACCGACGGCCGTGGCCACTAGCGCCTCGGCGATGGCCGACATGACTGCGGTGGGGGCGCCGCCGGCGGCGGCCTGCGCGTTGCCCATCCCCTGCTTGCCGAGCTCTTCGAAGGCTTGCACGACGCCGATGACAGTCCCGAACAGACCGATGAAGGGCGCGTTGTTGCCGAGCGTGCCGAGGAACGCGAGCCGCTGCTCCAGCTTCATCTTTTGCAGGGCAGCCGCGCCACGCATGGCCTTCTCGGCCGCTTTCACGCCGCGGTCGGCCTCACGCATGCCCGCCACGACGACGGCGGCCTCGGCGCTGGGCGACTTTTCGAGCAGGCTGAGGGCCGCCGGAAGGTCGTTGTCGCGCAGCTTGTCGCGCAGAGACTGAGCGAGCTGCGGGATGTCGTCTCGGATCGAGAAATAGAACCAGCCGCGCTCCAGCATGATGGTGACGGAGCCGACGCTCAGGGCGATCATCAGCCACATCACCCAGGCCGCTCCAAAGTTCGTCATCAGGTGCTGGAGCCACTCAACGAGATTCATGGGCGATGTTTCCTGGTCTTCTTCCGGGGGTGGGGGCTTGGGCCGCTCCGACACCTAAGGCTCGGAAGCGACAATGAAAAGCCGCCGCGTTGCTAGCACATTCCCGAAAGCGCATCCGCCCCGCGCATTTTTCGGGCCAGAAGGCCGGCAAGCGCGCGGCCTGGCGACGCTCAGCCAACCCGCGGGGTGGATTCATGCTTCAGCGTTCCAAGAGCGAGACAACAGGGAGGCGGATAGGCGGGGAACGCCCCCCCGAGATTTTTTCTTGCTCGAGCAGCGCAAGAGGCGCCCCTGCCTAACAGGCGCGTCGCCGCGGCAAGCCCGCCCACCCAAGAAACCTCTTCTCGAAATCTCCCCGCATCCCCGCCTCCCTGTTGATTCGCCCCTCTACAATTCGTGCGGCATCAGGTCGTACGGCGAGCGGAAGTACTGCTGCGGGCTGTAGGAGCGGAAGCAGGAGACCCTTCGCGTGTAGACGTCGGCGTAGAGATCGACCTGCAGGCCGAAGCTGCTCATCTCGCTCTGCTCTTTGAGGAGGGAGCCCCAGTACGGGTGGAAGCGCTGGGAGATGCGCTCGGCGAGCAGATCGTGCTCCCCCGCGATGCTGCGCAGCTCGGCGCGGACTCGCTCCAGGGCGCGTTTCACCCGGAGGCGCTCGGCGTCTTCGCTCGAGCCCGGGGCGGGCGGGACCTTGACGAGCTCTTTGTAGTGGCTCTGCAGGTAGCGCAGCTCGTCTTCGTAGCGGTCGCGAGTCTCTTCCAGCATGCGCTGGCGGCTCAGGTCTTCGTGGCAGGCTTCGTGCGCCGAGATCTCCTGATCCATCTCCTGGATGATCATGGCGGTCTGCCAAGACGATTCCTTCTTGGAGCGCAGGATGTCGCCGTAGATGTGATCGCCGACGTACAGCACGTTGTTGCCGGTGATGCCGGTCATGCGCTCGAACTCGGCCAGGTTGCCGCCCTCGTAGACCTTGCCGCGCTCGAACGAGTGGCGGACGTTGCGCAAGACGTCGCCGTCGCGCTCCATCAGCGGGCGGCCCTCCTGGAACCAGCGCGGCTTTTGCGCCGCGCAGATCACGATCTCGAAGTAGTGACGCCAGCTCGGGTACTCGGGCAGCGCGCCGCCGAGCAGGTGCGTCATCATCGTGTCGGTGTAGTGAAACGGCGAGTTCGTCAGCACGAACAGGCGCTTACCCGCCGAGCGTAGCTTGTGCAGCGCACGCGCCAGCTCAGGATCGCGATCGATGAAGCGCGGCAAATCGGCGGTGATGGCCTTGTAGACCGAGCCGTCGGCGTGCGCTTCGTCGATGGACGCGCGCACATCGCTCCACAGTTTGTCGAAATCGACCTTCTCACCGCGCCGCTCCAGCTCTTCGACAACGGCCGCGTAAGATGTGACCTCGCTCAGGGCGAACAAGGTGTCGATCCAGTGGTAGCGCGAGGTGTGCGGCCGGATTCGCTTGTGGTGATAGAGCTCGGTGATCTCTTCGCGCGAGAGCCGGCGCATACCGTGGTAGCCGCGGTGCACCACCTTGTAGCGATCCATCTTGAGGATGTGGCCGTAGCGCTTGTCTACCAGTAGTCCGCGAATCGGGAAGCGCGTGTCGTAGCGCAGCTTCTTCAAGTAGGCCGGGTAGCCTCGCTTGATCATCTTGTCGATCATCAGCTCGACGCTGAGCGAGTCCATCTCTTCCTGGCGATAGATGGCCAGGGTGTAGTCCATGTCGAAGCCGACCCAGTCGATGCCGGACAGCTTCAAGTCGCGGTTGACGAACACGCGTTCTGCCCGCGGGATGCCGCGGCCGGCGCTGGATGTGGGGCCGCCACCCGGTAACGGAAGGAGCAGCTGGCGAGGATCCACGAGGAGGCTGGCGGTCAATGGAGGGGCTGACTGCCTGCGCTGGCACCAACGCAGGCCACCTCTAATTTTTCACCCCAGGCCGCCGCCTGTCAAACGCCGACCCACAAATTTGGGGGATTCGTGAGCCGGTCGGGGTCCGGGTCGACACTTCTAGGCATGCGCATCGCCAACCTCAGCGTGCTCGTGTTCGCGTTCGCTTGCTCGAGCTCGCCCGATGACGGGCCTGGCGGCGCTGGGGGTGCGGCCGGCTCGATGCCGAGCGCCGGCGGCGCAGCAGGCTCGAGCAGCGGGGGCAGCGCGCAACCCAACGCCGGCAGTCCGACGAGCGGTGGCAGCTCCACGAACGGTGGCAGCGCGGCAGCAGGCGCCGCGACTGGCGGCAAGCCGTCCGGCGGCGCCGCCGGCAACGCCAACGCTGGCGCCACGAACGGCGGCGCTGCGGCAGGCGCGAGCGGCGGGCCGAGCGCTGGCAGCGGTGGCGGCGGCAGCTGCGTCAAGAACCTTGCTTGCAAGCTGAGCCCGCCGCCCAGCACCGGCGACCTCTATCAAGACTGCGTCGATCGCATCAATCAGTTCCTCACGCAGTGCGCCTGCCTGCCCGCGCTCAAGCGCCGCCCCGACGGTGAAGCTTGCGCTGACCAAATGGCGAAATACGACGCCGAGCAAAACAGCGCTCACGCTGGCGCCATCGCCAAAATCTGTACGCCGGGCGGCTCACAAAACGAATGCCCTGGCTACTCCTCGAACAACCAAGTCATTGGCCTGTGCATGCAGCAGATGTGGGACGAGGGCCCGCCGCCGACCGCTGACTGCACCGGAGAATGCTACGAAACGCACGGTCACTTCATCAACATGACCGACACGTCGGTCAAGCAAGTGGCGTGCGGGTTTCACACCACGGCGTCGGGCAAGGTGTGGGCCGTGCAGAATTTCTCGCGCTAGCGCGCTTCCGGTAGCAGCTCTGTCAGGGGCGAACCTGCGCCGCGGCTGCCGTCGGCGGGGAGGCCAAAGACGCTGCGCACGGTGGGCGCAATATCTGCGAGGTGCCGCTGCTGGGGCGACGTTACGAAGCCGCGGGCGGTGATGGCCGTGCCGCTGGCGACGAGCCAGACGCGAGCAGACTCCGGATAGGGTTTGCCGTGCTCTTTGAACGACGCTGCCCGGCCGTGGTCGGCCGTCACGAACAGCGCCGTTCGGACGCCAGCTTTGGCGCGCGCCTCGAGCTCGGCAGAGAGCTCGCCCAGAAAGCGATCGGCTTCGCGCAGCGCGTCGAGGTAGCCAGCGTAGTTGCCTTGGTGCGCGAATTCGTCGGTCTCGCCCAAGCCAACGAACAAGAAATTAGGCCGCTCTGCGCGCAGGTACGCCAGCGCTAGGCTCGCGGTGAAGCGATCGCGCCGAAAGTCACCGCCGCCCGGCCAAGGCTTTTCGGTTTCGGCGGCGCGTAGCGCTTCGCCGAGCGCGCCGGGGCGATCGAAGCCACTGCGCGTGGCACCAGCGTGTCGACCCGTCGAGATCGCCACGCGCTTGCTGCGCGAGCCGACCCGCGCGATGTCGGGCCAAGACGTGATGATGGCGCTCTTGGCGCCCCATTGTGCTGCCACCTGGTCCGCGATGCTCTCGAAGCTGGCGCCCGGGCAGCCGTTGTCGAGGCAGCCGGTCGCGCGTCGCCCGGTGAAGATCTCGGCGTAGCCAGGCAGCGAGACGAAGTCAGGGCCGGAAGCGCTGATGTGCGGGCCGCGCCCGGCGCCGAGCGCTGCGCCCTGCTCGGTCATCAACCGGTGCAGGTTGGGCAGCAGCTCGCGCGCGTTCTCGCGGACTCGCATCGGAGTGCCGCTCTGGCGCGCCTGCGCGGCGTCGACACCCCAGAAAATCTCCTGAAAACGCGCGCCGTCGAGCGTGACCACGACGACCTGCACGGGCACCTTTTCGTGCTCGACCAGGTGAGGCGAGGAGCGGACGGGGCCGCCGGGCGTCGCCAACACCGTGCTTGCCAGCGCGAACGCTGCAGCGCCCAGCGCGCTGCGGAACAATTGCTTGCCCGGACGAGACCGGCTCGTCCAGGCCGCTACCGTGGTGCTCACGGATGGTTAGCCTCACAGGCGCGCGCGTCGCTGCGGGCTCAATCCGGTGACAAGCGCGGAAACTCAACGCCGCGTGACGCCGTGGCCGAGCCCGAGCCCTGACACGTCCAGCCGTGGGCCTTGCTGCGCGAAGCCGCCTTCGAGGCGGTCGTCTTTCATGAACAGCGGCGTGTCGAGATCGAGCTCTTCGAAGCCGCCGAAGCCACCGGCGATGCAGGCCGAGAACGTCATGGCCAGACGCGTCTCGACCATACCGCCCAGCATGAGGCCGAAGCCCAAGCGGCGCGCTTCGGCGATCATGCCCAGCACGCGGCTGACGCCGCTCTTGGTCAGCTTGAAGTTGACGACGTCGGCGGCGCGCTCGGCGTGCAAGCTGCCGAGGTCTTCGAGCGAGCGCGCGTCTTCGTCGGCAGCGACGCGGATGCCAGCTTCCCGCACCTGGCGAGAACCGGCGTAATCTCCGCGCAAACAGGGCTGTTCGAACAGCACTACCTGCGATTTTTGCGCGCCCAAGCCGCGCACCAGTTCGATGGCCTCCGCGCCGGGCAGGCTAGCGTTGGCGTCCAGCAACAGGCGAGCCTGGGGGGCGGCCTGCGCGATGCTGCGCAGCCGTTCGAGGTCATGGTCGAATGGTTTGCCGCCGACCTTCACCTTCAACGTGCGAAAGCCTTGGCTGACGGCGCGCCGCGCGGCTCGCGCTGCTTCGTCCGCGCCGCAGGTTGGGATCGTAATGTCGGTCTCGAGCTGCGCCGTGCGCCCGCCGAAGTGCTGAAACAGGGACGTGCCGTTTTCGCGACAGGCCGCGTCGAGCAGGGCCATCTCGAGCGCCGCCAGGGCGCTGGGCGTAGCCTCGAGCCGCGCGAGCGCTGCGGGCGACAGCGCCCGAGCGTCGCTGCCCTGATACCCGACCAGCTCGTCTTGCACGGCGCTCAAGGCTGCGAGCGCGTCGGCTTGGGTTTCGCCGTTCACGGCGGGGAAGGGGGCGGCTTCTCCCAGGCCGCGCTGCCCACTGTCCAGTTTCAGCTCCAGCAGCACGTTTTGGGCCAGTACTTGCGCCCCCGTCGCGATACCGAACGGCTCGGTCAGCTCGACGTCCCACGCCTGAATCTGAACGCTCTGGATGCGCACGGCCGGACCGTACACCTTCTTGCCGAGCGCGAGCTATCCTAGGGTCATGGCTTCGGCTCCGCTTTGCATCTTGGTCACTGGCGACCCCGTGGCGCGCACTCAAGAGCGCGTTGGCGGCTTCGCCAACCTGGTGCGCGCGGGGCTGGCAGGCGCTTGGGACGGCGGCTTCGTCGACGTCGACGCGCGCACCGCCGAGAGCCTGCCTGAGCCGACCGAGTTTGCGGGCCTGATCGTGACCGGCTCGGCGTCGAGCGTGACCGAGCGGGCGCCGTGGATCTTGCGCACCGAGCAGTACTTGGCTCGCGCGGTACGACAAGGTCACCCCGTGCTGGGCATCTGCTTTGGTCACCAGCTGCTTGGGCAGGCGCTGGGCGGGCTGGTGGAGAAGAACCCGCGCGGTCGCGAGATGGGCACCGTCGAGTTCGAGGTGGTGGCCGACGACCCGATCTGGGATCCGAGCATCTCCCCCGCGCTGGCCCACGCGACGCACATGGACTCGGTGACGGTGCTCCCGCCGGGGGCGCGGATCTTGGCGACCACGGCGCTCGAGCCGCACGCGGCCGTGCGCTTTGGCGAGCGCGCCTGGGGCGTGCAGTTTCACCCCGAGTTCGACGAGCAGGTGATGACCGAGTACATCGAAACCCGCTCGCAGCTCTTGGCCGAAGAGGGCCGGGATCCGGCCGCCATGCTCCAGGGCGTGGGTGCCGCCGCCGCCGGAGCAGGCGTTTTGCGCCGATTCGTGGCGCACGGCCTAGGCCCGCGCTGACGGCGAGCGTTGCCAATTGCGCGCGGGGCGGCCGGTGGTAAAAGGCCGCCCAACATGGGTTTTTCCTGCGGCATCGTCGGCCTGCCCAACGTCGGCAAGAGCACGCTCTTCAATTCGCTCTCGAGCGCCAAGGCCGAGGCGGCCAATTTCCCCTTTTGCACGATCGAGCCGAACGTCGGCATCGTCAGCGTGCCGGACCACCGCGTCACCGCGTTGTGCAAGATCATCGAGCCCGACAAGGAAGTGCTGACGACGATCCGCTTCGTCGACATCGCCGGCTTGGTTCGCGGCGCGTCGAAGGGCGAGGGTCTGGGCAACCAGTTCTTGAGCCACATCCGCGAGGTCGACGCCGTGGCCCACGTGGTGCGCTGCTTCGATGACGACAACGTGATCCACGTGGAGAACAAGGTCGACCCGATCGCCGACATCGCGACCATCAACACCGAGCTGTGCTTGAAGGATCTCGACACGGTGAGCAAGCGGCTCGACAAGGCGCGCAAGCAAGCCAAGGGCAACGACCCGATCGAGAAGCTGGCGGTGCCGCTGTGCGAGCGCCTCGTCGCCCATTTGGACGAGGGCAAGCCGGTGCGCACCTTCGTGATCGGTGGCGACAACGAGAAGGAGCGCGGCATCATCGATGACATGCAGCTGCTCACCAGCAAGCGCATGTTCTACGTGGGTAACGTCGCCGAGGGCGCGCTGTCCAACCTGAGCGCCGACAAGCACTACAACAAGCTGGTCGAGTTCGCGAAATCCGAAGGCGCCCCCGTAGTGCCGATCTGCGCGGCCATCGAGGAGCAGATCGCTCAGCTGGAGCCTGCAGATCGCCCGGATTTTCTAGAGAGCGTCGGCTTGAAGGAGCCGGGCCTGAACTCGGTGATCCGTACGGGCTACGAGCTACTTGGTCTCATCACGTACCTGACCGCCGGCAAGCAAGAGGTGCGCGCCTGGACGGTCCGCAAGGGCTCGACCGCGCCGCAAGCTGCAGGCGTCATTCACACCGACTTCGAGCGCGGCTTCATCAAGGCCGAGGTCATCTGGTGGGAAGACCTGATCAAATACGGCAGCGAAGCCAAGTGCCGCGAGGCCGGCAAGCAAGCCATCGAAGGCCGCGACTACATCGTGCGCGACGGCGACGTGATGCATTTTAGATTCAACGTGTGAGGCTCGAGCAGGGAATCAACAGGGAGGCGGGGAGGACGAGCAGGAAGCGCATTTTTCGTTCGGAGGACCGAACGAAAAATCGATTGCTCCCGGGGGCTGGACCACCAGGTGGCTTCCGGTGGGAGCTGCGAGCTCAGGGCGGCGGTAGCCCCCCAAAAGATCCTCTTCTCGAAATCTCCCCGCCTCCCCGCCTCCCTGTTATCTCGGTCTCGTCATCCAGTCGCGCATGGACGTGACGGGGACGGGGCCGCCGAGGTAGCCGGCGAAGCGCGCGAGCCAGATGCCGACGGTGAGCACGAGCAGCACGACGGCGGCGATGCTCACGGCGCGGCCGTTGCCGAGCAGCGCGGCGGCGCGTGCCTTCTGGTTCGGGCCGCGCAGCAATTCCCAGGCCGTTACGCTGACAACGCTCACCACGAGCGGCGTTAGCACTAACACCAGAGGGTGAAGGTGCAGCGCCGCGCGCACGTCGCCATGTAGCAGCGCGAGCGTCGCGCGTGTCAGCCCGCAGCCGGGGCAGGGGACGCCAAAGCTGCCGGCGAGCGGACACAGCGGGAAATCGGCCTGCACGGCGAGCGCGAACCCGCCCACTCCCAGGGCGATCACCAGAGCGCGCGGCAGCCGAGACACGCGCCGTAGCGTAGCCACAAAACGCCGACGGCGCCGTGAGGCGCCGTCAGCAAAGTGCGAGCCGCGCGGCTCAGTACTGTTGGGGTTGGCCGCCGCCGGACGCTGCCCAGATCTCGTTGAGATCCTTGGCCATCGCCCAGTAGCCCACCAAGAAGTACAA
>DATAKF010000266.1:0-7612 GCA_036261775.1 Polyangiaceae bacterium
GAGGCCCGTGCGCTTGGGCGGCACGGCTCCGTCGACCCCGCGCGAGAACAGCAGCGTGCCCGGAGCATCGGCTTGGTTTCGGACCCGGACGATCAAGCGCACCCCCTTGCCGTTGCCGCCAGGCGGGATGGTGACCGTGAATTTCACGCCCAGGTTCTCGTCGCGCATGAGGCGCGCTGCGTCACGCCCGACCGGTCCACCGATGTGCTCCAAAATCTTGGCCCGTTGCGCCAACAGCAGGCCGCCTGGCAGCGGATCCGGCACGCCCAGAAAGCGCACCAGCGGCGTCGCCAGCGCCGGTCCGGCGTCGAGATCTGCCAGGGCACTGGCCAGCGCGCCCCGCGTGCTCTGCATGCGTTCGTCGTTGAGGGCGCTCAAGAGCGCGCCAGCGGCGGCTTCATCGCGAATCTTGCCGAGCGTCTGTGCGATGTACGGACGCAGCCGCACGTCGGACAACGACTGCATCAGTGGCACGACGGCGTCCTTGGTTCGCAAGGCGCCGAACACCTCGCAGATCTCTCGGGAGCGCTGAAAGTCGCGCTCGCGCTCGTCGCGCCACCACGCCACCAGCAGCTCTTCGCCGCGCTTGTCGCCGCTTTCGCCCAGCGCCAGCGCCGCCAAACGGCGAAAATGCAGCTCGGGGCTCTTCAGCAGCTCGACGGTGAGCGGCGCGCCCTCGCCCAGGCGTGTCAGCCCGAGCGCGGCGTAGCGACGCACGTCTTCGTCCTCGGCGCGGCTGAGGGCGAGCCGCAAGGCGGGTGCGGTCTCTTTGCGCTTCAGCTCGAACAGCAGCTCGGCGGCCTTCTTACGGATGCCGGCGTCGGCATCTTCGAGCAAGGCGGCGATCTCTTCGGCGGCGTCGCCGTCGCCACCAGCGCCGCGCAAAATGGCAGCCGGCCAGCCTTTGCCTTCGGCGCGCAGCCCCGATTGCTCGAAGCGGCCGTGCGAAGCTCCCAGCTCGCGCTGCTTGGCGCGCAGCCGCGTGAGCGCCTCCGGGTGGTCGGCGCTCGCGTCGCGGGTCTGGCCCGGATCCTTCTCGAGGTCGAACAGCTTGCAGGCACCGAGCCGTCGCGCGCAGAGCAGCCGGAGCGGTCCCTCCGCGTACAGCGCTTGCTCGTCGGTCTCGGCGTAGGCCATGCCGGGCCCCGAGGCGCGCTTTCCCGCCAAAAGATCGCCCAAATCGCGACCGCGAATGCGCGGCGGCCGCGGCACCGCCAGCGCCGAGAGCACCGTCGGCAAAAGGTCAATCGTCTGCACGACCTCGCTCAGGCGCTGCGCTTTGACGCCGGGACCTGCGATCACGAGCGGCACCCGCACCTGCTCTTCGTAAACGGAGCTGCCGTGGTAGCGCCCGCCGTGGTCGCCGAACTCCTCGCCGTGGTCGGCGCTGACGATGGTCACGCCGCCGGTGCCACGCGCCGCCATCATCTTCGTCAGCTCGCCCAGCGTCGCGTCCGCAGCCGCCACCTCGGCGTCGTAGCGGTCGATGTCGCGATCGCCGAGCGACAGCTGAAGCTCCGGGTGCGCTTCGTACGGCTCGTGCGGGCCGAATAGGTGCACCCACACGAACAGCGGCTTGTCGCGCGGCGATTGGCTCAGGTAGTCGCGCACCTGCGTCAGGCGTTTTTCGCCCTCCGCGAACTCGACCCAGCGGTACTCGAAGTCGAGCGCCCGCTGCTCGAAGCTGGCAAAGCGGTTCTGATCGATGAAGAACACCGCTGGCGGGTAGAAAGCCGCCGTGCGGTAGCCATAGGTGCGGAGCAGGCCCGCCCAGGTGTCCGAGTCGCCGCCCGCTCCCTGCATCAACAGCGGGCGCAGGTACTTGCCCGTGAGCAGCGAGCTGACCGAGTACGACGTGTGCGGTGTGGGACAGTAGGCGCGCTCGAACAGGCTGCCTTGCGCGGCCAAAGCGTCGAAGTGCGGCGTGAGCTTGCGGGCGTAGCCGTAGGCGCCCACGTGATCGGCGCGCAGCGCGTCAATCGTGACGAGCAGCAGGTCTCGGCCTTGAAAATTCAGCGCGCTAGGCCCTGCGCCGCCGAGCGCGCTTGCCAAGGCAGCGTCGCCGGTTTCGTCGAGCGGCTCGGGCGGCGCCAGCATGGCGCTGAACGTCACCACCTGCGCGGCCAGCGGCGCTGACTCGAGCAAGATCAAGCGCAAGTTATCGAAGCGCGCCAAGCGCTGCGCGGCTGGGCGCGCCAGCAGCGCCGCCAAGGCCGCCAAAAGGCCCAGGCTCAGCCCGACGAGCACGCTACTACGCGCGTCGCGGCGCAGGCCTGCTCCAGACCGCTGCGCGACGAGCGGCACCAGCACCGCGGGCGCCAGCACCAAGCACAGCGCCGCCAAGCCGATGTGGAACGCAGGATACAGCCGCACCAAGACGAGCTGGTTGACGGCCTCCAAACCCAAGATCGAGAGCGCCGCAGCCCCCGCGAACGTCCGCGGAGCGCGCCGGAGCAGGCTCGAGAGCCGCCCAGCGGTCAGCAGGCTGGCCGCGCAGGCGATGCCGGCCACGCCTAGCGCGAAGCCCAAGCGCAGGCCCGGCGCCGCCAAGTGACGCCCACCGCCGACTCCGAACGCGCCCAGCGCCGCCGCGGTGGCGACCAGCAAACCGAGCATGATGCGATGCGGGCGTGAGCGCTCGGCCCGGAGCAGCAGCTGCAGCAAGAGGCCGCCCGTGGCGCCGCCCACGACGCTCAGCGCCACGTAGGCCGGCAGGAGCAGCGCGGCGCCGTTCTGCACCTCCCAGATGCTGGAAATCTCGGCGCGGCGAGCGACGAGCACCAGCAAAAGCTCGAGCAGCAGCACGAGCAGGCTCGCGAGCGAGCCGTACAGCACGGCGCCGAGCGCGCCCTGCTCACGCGGCGCGGCGCGGCTGCTGTCAGGAAAGCTGGAGCGCGAGCCAGCTCGTGAGCGCACGCTCATCGAAAGTCGATTTCGGCGATCTCGTAGCGGCGCTTGCCAGCGGGCAGATTGACCACCACTTCGTCCCCGATCGACTTGCCGATCAGGGCGCGGGCCAGCGGCGCCGACACGGAAATCTTACCTTCGTTGATGTCGGCCTCGTCAGCACCCACGATTTGGTACTCGGTCTCTTCGTCGGTATCCAAATTGGTCACTTTGACGTGGGCGCCAAAGCGCACGCGATCGCCCGAAAGCTTGGTCGGGTCGATGATCTCGGCCCGCGCCAGCTTGTCCTCGATGTCCTTGATGTGGGCTTCGACCATGCCTTGGCGGTCTTTGGCGGCGTGATACTCGGCGTTCTCCTTCAGGTCGCCGTGCTCACGCGCGATGCCGATCTCACGCGAAATCTTGGGGCGCTCTTCTTTCAAGCGAGCCAGCTCGTCGCGCAGCTTCTGGGCTCCTTGGGGGGTCATCGGGACCGGCTCAGCCATAGGCGGCCATCATTACCCCAAGCCCTTCGCCAGGCTAGAGGACTTCGTTCGAAAAAAGGCGGCTCTCCCTAGTAGGGGCGGCACGCGCCGCCCCCCTCAGCCGAAGTGACCCGGAGTGGACGAAGTCCACGGAGGACCACGGCCCGAGCGCAGCGAGGGAGCGCCGAAGGCGCAGTGCATTCGGCTGAGGCTCCCCCCACGCGGCCAAGGCCGCGGTTCTGTCGTTCTGTCGGCAGCGCTCTTGCCGCCGGTGACGGAGAACGCTACCCAGCGGTGGAAAAATGAAGCCGCCCGCCGCGTGCCGTCGATCGTCGCTACCGCCCAGGGCCGCTGGACGGCCCCGCCTGAGCCTTGGTTTCGGCGCGGTGAGCTGCGCGCTCGCCTTGCTCGCACCCCTCGCCAGCGCTGGCTGCGCGCCGCAAGAAGAGCCGGCCACCGCGCTCGACTACACCGACAACGCGCGCAAAGACTACGAAACGGCGCTGGCGGCTTACGAAGACAAGAACTGGGAGCTTGCCAACGAGCTGCTCAGCGAGGTCAAGCGCAAGTACGCCTACAGCCGCTACGCCCGGCTCGCCGAGCTGCGGTTGGCCGACGCGAGCTTTCAACAAGAGAAGTTCGCCGAAGCGATCAGCAGCTACAAGGAGTTCGTTCACGACCACCCGAACGATCCGGAAGTGCCGTACGCGCGCTACCGCGTGGCCAAGGGTGAGTTCGACTCCGTCAGTCAGTCGGTGATGCTGCCGCCGCTGGAAGAGCGCGATTTGGCGTCGGTGAACGACGCGCTGTCCACGCTGCGCAACTACCTGGCCGACTACCCCGGCTCCGAGCACGCGGCCGAGATGAACTACATGCTCGACGTGGTGCTGGGGCTGCTGGCGCGGCACGAGCTGTACGTGGCGCGCTACTACCTGAACTCCGGGCGCTTCGACGCCGCGGTGCTGCGCTGCGAGTATGCGCTCAAATCGCTGAAGAATTCGGGGCTGGAGCCCGAGGGCATGGTCCTGCTCGGCGAAATTTACATGAAGCAGAAGCGCAAGAAGGACGCACGCGAAGTGCTGACACGCCTGCTCACCCAATACCCCGAGAGCGCGTTCGCGGTGCCGGCCAAGAACTTCCTCGCTCAGCTCGACAAAACATGACGACAGAGGCCCCGCTCACCGAAGCCGTTCCGTCCGTTCTGGTCGTCGACGACGAAAAGAACATCCGTCGCACCCTCTCGATGGTGCTCGGCGGCGAAGGTTTTCGTGTGCTGGAGGCCGAGTCCGCGGAGCGGGCGCTGGAGGTGCTGTCGGATCCGGAGCAGCCGGTCGACGTCGCCATCTTCGACCTGAAATTGCCGGGAATGACCGGACTTCAAGCGCTGGAGCGGCTGCGGGCCGACGAAGCGACCAAGCACATTCCGGTGGTCGTGGTCTCGGGTCACGCCACGGTGCACGACGCCGTACTGGCCATCAAGCTCGGCGCCAGCGATTTCTTCGAGAAGCCGCTCTCGCGTGAGCGCGTGCTGGTCAGCGTGCAGAACGCGATCCGCACGGCTCGCCTGTCGCGCACCGTCGAGCGCATGCGCGTCGAGCTCGAGGCGCGCTACGAGATGATCGGCACCAGCCAGCCGATCCAGAAGCTATTCGCCGACATCGACAAAGTCGCGCCAACCAAGGCCAGCGTGCTCATCACCGGCGAATCCGGCACCGGTAAAGAGCTGGTCAGCCGCGCGATTCATCGGCTCAGCCCGCGCAAAGACGCGCCGTTCATCAAGGTCAACTGCGCGGCCATCCCGCGCGAGCTGATCGAGAGTGAGCTGTTCGGTCACGAAAAGGGCTCGTTCACCGGTGCCCAGGGTCGCAAGCGCGGCTTCTTCGAGCAGGCTCATGGTGGCACGCTATTCCTCGACGAAATCGGCGACATGGATCTCACCGCGCAGGCCAAGGTGCTGCGCGCTCTGCAAAACGGCGAAGTCGTACGCGTCGGCTCCGAGCACGTGATTCACGTCGACGTGCGCGTGTTGGCGGCAACCAACAAAGACCTGAGCAAAGCCGTGCAGAACGGCAGCTTCCGCGAAGACTTGTTCTTTCGCTTGGACGTCTTCCCGATCCGGGTCCCGGCGCTGCGCGAGCGCCGGCTGGACGTGCCGCTCTTGGCCAACGCGTTCGTGAGCGCGTTCTGCAGCGAAAACGGCCTACGCGAGAAGAAGATCGATCCGGGCGTTTACGAGGCCCTCGCGCGTCGCAAGTTCCCCGGCAACGTGCGTGAGCTGAAGAACGTCGTCGAGCGGGCAGCCATCCTATCCAGCGACGTCATCACCGTCGCCGATTTGCCCGAAGATCCGCACTCGAGCCCGTTCGAGGACGAGCACGAGGCCGAGGCCGACGAGGCGCTCACGACGCCGCTACCGATCGCGTCGCCCAAGACTCCTGGCGCGCAGCTCACCTTGCGTGAGTTCCGCGAAGGCGCCGAGCGCACGTACATCATCGACACCTTGAAAGCGCTGGACTGGAACATCTCCAAGGCCGCCGTCGTGCTCGGCGTCGAGCGCACCAACCTGCACAAGAAGATCCGCGCCTACGGCATCAAGCGCGGCGACGCATGAGCGGCGCCAAGCGGCCGCGCGGCACTCTGATGGGTGAAGGTGTCGCAGATCCGTTGGTTTTTCCTGGAAAGGCGCCGCGCTTACTGGCTTTTCACGGCTTCACGGGCACACCGCAAGAGGTCGCGCTGGTCGTCGAAGTGGCTCGTGAGCTGGGCCTGGGCGCCGAGGCTCCGCTGCTCCCTGGACACGGCGCTCGCGTCTCGGATCTTGCTCCGCTTCGCTTCGCCGATTGGCTGGCGGCCGCCGAAGCTCATTACGCGCGCCTGGCCGCTGACGGCCCCGTGGTCGTCGCCGGCCTATCGATGGGGGCCCTGCTCGCCTTTCACCTCGCGGCCAACCACCCGCAGTCCACGCTCGGCGTCATCGCCATGGCCAACGCCATGTGGCTCAAGAGCCCCTGGCCCACGTGGGGCCTCAAGCTGGCTGACCGCATCCGCATCCCGGACTTCTGGATGCCCAAATCCGCACCCGATCTGGGCGATCGCGAGCAGCGCGCCCTACACCTCACCTACAACGCCCAACCCGTGCGCGCCGCCATCTCGCTCTTGCGCGCAGGCGAAGCCCTGTCGGAGCAACTGAACCGCGTCCACGCCCCTACCCTGCTCCTGCATGGCGAGCTCGACTCCGTGGCGCCCGTCAGCAACGCCTGCCGCGTCTCCGTGCGCCTCGGCACCACCGACAAGCGCACCGTCATCTTGCCGCGCTCCCACCACATCCTCACGCGCGACGTCGAACGAGACACCGTCCGCTCCGAAATCACGACGTTCCTACGCCGGATCAGCCAGTAGCCGGTTCACCGCCGCTACTGAATGCACACCCCGCCCGGCTTCGTGCAAATACCCATCACCGGGTTACAGCAAACCAACCCCGGCGCGCACTGCGCATCTCCGCAGGTCTCCGCCTCCACGCAGATACCCCCGCAATCCGCGCCGCCGGCCTTCGGATCGCAGTCGTCACTCGGATCATCGATACAGGTTTGCCCAGTCGGACACGGAAAGCCCGCGATGCCTCCGCAAAACGCCGGCTCCGGATCGGGATCGCCCGTCGGGTCGCACCCCGCCACAGCGCCGCAAATCACCACGCTCCAAGTCGCCCAACCAACAGACGTTAGTAATCTCATAGGACCCGTCCTTCTCGTTATTGGCCGCATTGCCGCGCGCCGCGACCCACCACGAAGGTCGCCAGCCGCGCCAGTCCCCCCGCGTTGCAGAAATCACACCCGGCGACGCGCTGACGTCGACCTGACGAAACGCCGCAACCAACGAAGCGCGAACCAACTCGCGCAACGCCGCGGATCCTCCTGGTGAACACGGCTCGGTCGCAACGCTACGAAGGTCGCAACGCCACGAAGGTCGCAGCGCCACGAAGGTCGCAACGCCACGAAGGATCGCCCCCTTCATTCCGCAAGAATCACTTCGCATGCGAAGTCATCCGAAAACTGGCCCTTCTCTACGTGATTTCCCCTTGGAATCCGGATACTTGGCGACAGGATCGCCGCTCGCCGAAAATGACTTCGCATGCGAAGTCATTTGTCCGGTGGCGAGGGGCCTGTCGGGGAACCAGCCCGTCGGGGGAACAGCCCGTCGGGGGAACAGCCCGTCGGGGGAACAGCCCATCGGGGAACAGCCCG
>DATAKF010000267.1:0-4063 GCA_036261775.1 Polyangiaceae bacterium
CGGGCTGTCAGACCCGGCATGTATGTCACTAACGACGATGATTGCAGCCTGAACGGTCATGGAAAAGCAATTACAGTACTACAAGGCACGACCCGTCGTCGGCTGCGGTGCGCGCTTGCCTCAGGGACTGTAGAAAGTACCATGCGCGTCAAGGCCGCTCTTCTCGCGGCCTTGCGCTTCCTCGCGGAATTCGTCCTTCTTGGGTACGATCGGTCTGCCGAGGGGGACGTCTAGGGGGTCTAGGGGGCCCTTGGGCAGCGCGCCCTCCTAACCTCCGTTCCCGTCATCGGCCCCCTCATGAACGTCATCGCCCAGCGCGGCTGCACGAGCACCGTGCCTGTCGGTGAATGCGCATCGCGCATCAAGAACCAGCGTGGCGCCAATCTCTTGGTGATGTCGGACAAGTCGTTCAGCGTGCCGCCGTCTCCGTTGTGCCCACCGCCGTTCGTCGCGGTGCAAAGGCCTTCCAGCACTCTCGCCCGGTCCGCATCCGTCTGCAGCCGCCCGACGCACCACATGCCAGCGTTTCCCAAGGCGCGATAGTCCAAGTCCATCGGGTTCTGCGTCGCGATGACGACGCCCACCCCGAACGCGCGCGCCTGCTTCATCAGCGATACCAGCGGTCGCTTCGTCGGTGGATTCGCCGGGTGAGGCGGCAAGAAGCCGTACACTTCATCAAACACGACCAGCGCGCGCAATCGTTTGCTCCCCGACAAGCCGCGCACCCACGTCAGTATCTCCTCCAGCAGCACGCCGAGCACGAGCGCCCGCTCGTCATCGTCCAAGTGCGCGACGCTGACAATCACCGCTGGTGTCCGTCCATCCTTTGGCGTCAACCAGCTCTTCACGTCGAGCTGCGTCCCCGTTCGCCAGGTCGCGAACGTCGGAGACGCCAGGAGCGTATTCAAAGCTGCTGCCAGAGCCGCCCGCTCGCGCTTCGGCAGGAATTTCTCGATCGGTAGCGCGCCAATTCGCTCAATCGGCGGCTTTGCCAGGTCTTCCAACAACGAAGCCAGGTCTGACGGCGCGCCTTCTCTCAAGCGACGTTCTGCGAGCACCGACAACACAACGTGATCGCGGCTCGAAGCCGGATCCGCGTCTCTGCCCAGTAGCCGCAACAACAAGGAAACGGCCGCAGACACTGACGCTCTCGCAGCCTCCGGATCGTTCTTCCAATCCGAGACGGGATGCTCGAGCGACGACAACACATGCAACGGCTCGCCCGCAGTGCTCCCCGGCGTGATGACCCGCACGCTCGTCGTCTCCGCAAATCTCCGTAACCCACCCTCGCCGATCCCCCACGCCTTCAATCCGTGCTCGCGCTCGGCCGCCAGCGCCGCCGCGATCTCGCCAACAGTTCGCGTATCCGCCGGCCCTGGTTCGACCCACGGCTCGACCAGCGCGCTCTCGAAGCTCGGAAATGCGAGCAACAGGTTCGGCAGGTCGCCCTTCACGTCGATCATCAGGACCGGCACTCGCTCGCGCAGTGCCTCTTCGACCATGACCGTCAACAAGCCGGTCTTACCGCTGCCGGTCATGCCCACCACGACTGCGTGCGTCGTGAGGTGGTGAGGGGGGATGTGGAACGCGGTGGCCTGCTGCCCGCCGTCGAGCGGGCAGCAGGAACCCAGGAACAGGGAAGACTTGGTCATGGGTCGCGTTGTTTTCGATCAGTGAGCGAACGGGGTGGCACCGGGCAGGCCGGTGGCGGGGGTGGACGGCGCCGTGTTGGCGACCGTGCCGGCGGAGGGTTTGGTGGTGCCGGCCGTGGGAGTGGCAGCGACAATGGGAGCCGTGTTTTCCGGGTCGATGGGTTTGCGGCCGCCGCGGCCGGACCAGAGGGAGGGGGCGATGGTGTCGCTGTCGCCGGTGTGCCAGCGGAGGAAGCCGATGGCGCGGCGGGCTTCGTCGTAGGCTTGGGTGAAGAGGGTGAAGGCTTGTTGGCGCAGGAGGGCGGCTGCATTCACGCCAGCGGGCGATTGTTCCTTCAGACCTGCTGCGGTCACGAGTTGTTGGGCGAGCTCGGCGGCGTGGTCGAGCTCTTGGGCGGTGACGGCGGTTTTGCCGGCTAGCTGTTGCGCGCGTTCGCGGAACAAGCCGACGAGGCCGACGACGTCGAAGGCGATGTTCTTGTAGCCGACGCCGGAGCGGAGTTTGTCTACGCGGCTGGCGTCGAGCAGGCCGCGTCGGCCGAGGCCCTGCGCGTCCAGAAAGAGCTGCTCGCGTAGCTCGGCGACTTCTTCCGAGAGCGAGCCGATCGCGTCGGAGGGGCCCACGGCTGCGCGGTATTCGCTGTGCGCGTGCGCGACCGCGAACGCATAGTCGCGAATCTTGTCGAACTTGGCGATGTCGACGCCCTTCAGCGCCGCCACTTCGTCACGCCACTGGAGAATCTCCGGCAGGGAGCCCAGAGCGGTCGCGACCGCGCTCGGCACGTCCAAGTTTACCGGTACCAAATCGCGCTCCGGTACTGCGCGCACTTCTGTTTCCACTCGCTGAAAGCCGGCCAAAAACTCTTTTGCTTGAGGTTGAACCGGCGTCGCCGCCGGCAATGGGGATTGCGTCGTCATCTTTCATTCCTTGGTTGATGCGCCCCGCACTCCGCGACGCGCGACAACTCATCGGATCCGTCCGCGCGCAGTTGCCTGAAAAAATTTGGGAGCCCGTGATGACGCGCTGCTGACTCTCAAAAGGCAGCTGGCTGCTCAGGAGGGCGATGCACGACCCGTTTGGAGCAGCTGGCTGGGGTCGCGAGACTACGAGTGACCGATTTGGAGCAGCTGGCTGGGGGGCGAAGGGGACGACTGACCTTTTTGGAGCAGCTGGCTGGTCTTGGAAGGTCGAACGAGGGTGAAACGGAGCAGCTGGCTGCTCTGGACGGGTCGCACGGTGTTGGACGGAGCAGCCAGCTGCTCTGAGGGGCGTGGGCGCGAGCGTTAGGGTGCAGCGTGCAGCGTTTGGGTGTGCGCGTGGCGTGTTGCGTGTGCGTCTGCGCGCGGGCGTGCGGCGTTTTCGGGCAACTGCGACGGTCGTTGGCCGAGGCGGGGACGTATGGCAAACTCTGGGGACACCATGGCTCGCTTGGGACGGCTAGAAACGCGCGTGGCGGCGATGGCCGCCGACGTCGGTGAGCTCAAGCGAGACGTCGCTGATCTCAAGACTGCGGCGTGGAAGACAGCCGAGATTCTCGCTGATCATAGCGAGCGGCTCGGGGGGCTACAGCGGACGCTGGACGAGCGCCTGGGCGCGGTGACAGATCGCCTTGATCGACTGATCGCTGTCACGATTCAGGAGCGCACGGGCAGCACCGAACGGCTGGGTGAAATCGAGCGACGCCTGGCCCGACTCGAAGAGCGCGCTGGTATCTAGGTGGGAGCGCGCGCCGTGAGGTAGGTTAGTCACGTGGAATCAAGCGCGAACCAGCTCTGGAAGCCGCATCCCGACGATGAGGGAGAAGTGCGGCAAGCGCTGGCTTCCGTAGAGCGCGGAGAACTCTTGTCGGTCGACGCTTCTGCGAAGTTCTTGCGGTGGCTCGAGGGGAGCGAAGACGAGTCGTGGTGCGATGAGTGCGCTCAATAGTCGTCGCAGTCGACGTGGCCGGTGGAAAAAAGACTGATTCACCGTGTCATGTCCGCGACGAGCTCGTCGATTTGCCGGATTGTGAAGCGTGTGTGCTTGCGCCAGAGCGCGCGAATGCGGTCGGCGGCGCTCGCGGAGATGGGGATGCGGCCGCGCTGCGAACGGTACGATTCCACCGCGACGAGCGCGAGCTCGTCCGATTCGGTCTCGATCAGCTCGAGTAGCCAGGCTTCAGCCCGCGTTGTTGATAGATCGCCCAGCAGGGTGGCGAAGCACTGCTTCCATTCCGGCGGGCGCGTCCGCCAAAACGCGTTGAAGCGGTCCCAATCGGCGTCGGTCATTGCAGCGGCGACGTGCTCGTCGCGACAGCTGCCAATCTCCTCGCGATCGAGCTTGAAACCCGTGACATCACTCAAGATATCATCCAGCTCTTCGACTCTGTCGGCATAGACCCGCACGCAACCTCACCATCGACGCTACGATC
>DATAKF010000270.1:0-5770 GCA_036261775.1 Polyangiaceae bacterium
CAAGATGCGGCGCCCACCGAAGGACTTCTTAACGTCACGAAAGGAGATCAAGCCGCCCGTACTTTGCCAGGGTTTGACGCGGGACCTAGAGCAAAGTAGCGAATCTCCCATGGGTTTTAGGACAAGGACGCGCCCTTCCGCACTGCTGGCGGCAGGGGCGGGCCTGTGGGCGCTCTGGCTCGCCGTGGCTTGCTCGGGCAGCAAGCCAAAGCCTCCCGAGGTGGTCGAAGAGGATCTGTCGGGGCCGCCTCCGGCTTGCCAAAAGAACGAGGTCCGCGAGTACTTTTGCGAT
This sequence comes from Polyangiaceae bacterium, assembly GCA_036261775.1. GTDB lineage: Bacteria > Myxococcota_A > Polyangia > Polyangiales > Polyangiaceae > PMG-095. Next base: position 293 of record DATAKF010000270.1, read on the forward strand.
GACCTGTTGCCGTTCACCTCCGAGAAGCCCGCGCCCGAGCCCTACCAGACCTGTCCCGGCAACGTCGGCGTGAAGGGCAACGTGTTCATCCCCACGTCCAGCTGGGCGCGCTTCGACGTGGCTCGCACCGAGTGGACGCGCAAGCGCGTGCCGCCCGGCCATGCGTGTTGCTACTCGTGGTGCTCGACGCTGGTGGTGGGAGACGTCGACGACATCAACCTCACGGCCTGCCAGCAGCCGAACGCCATGCCCGAACGGCTCTGCATCAGCGCGGCCGAGGCAGGCGTGTCGGATTCGGCTGCCGCCCCGAACGAGGCCTGCGCTGCCGCGGTCGTGCCCCCGCCAGGCGTGGCCTTCACGCCACCCAAAGCCGCCGGGCTCGACCTCCAAGCCACGGCAGAAAAGCGCAGCCAAGGCCTGTCCGAGTGCTGCTACGGCTGGTGCAGCAAGGCACCGCTGGGCACCGGGCTCGGGACCAGGTAGCCGCGCGCCTCATGCGGGGTTGGATGTTTGGGTTCGGCGCGGCGAGCGTCGCCCTGCTCGCGGGCTCGGGCGCGCGCGCCCAAGCCCTACCGAACGACCAAAAGCTCGCCGTCGAGACGTGGACGCTGGCAGCCGAAGATGCTCGGCCCGCGCACCACGGGCGAGCGCTTTGGGAAATGGGCGGCGGTCTGGTGCTGGGCACGACGGGCTATTGGCTGCTCAAGAGGAGCAACGTCGTCGACTGGGACGACCCGAAGCCGCTGTCGCGCTTCGATGGTTCTGCCTGGGTGCTCGACAACAACAGCATCGGCGTGAACTTTCTCGGCCACCCGGCGATGGGAGGCGGGGCGTATGCGTTTGCGCGCGGCAATCACCACAGCGTGCTGGGCGCCTTCGGCTACAGCTTCTTGACCTCGTTTTTGTGGGAGTTCGTGATCGAGTTCAAGGAGAAGGTCAGCGTCAACGACGTGCTGGTCACGCCCGCGACCGGCGTGCCGCTCGGCGAGTTCTTTCACAAGCTGGGCTTGTACCTGGACACCGGCCACCACCATTCCGTCGGGTTCGACGCCTTGCGCTGGACCCTGGGCAGCGGTGTCAGCCTCGATCGCGCGCTGGACGGGCGCCCGGCGCCGCGCGTCGCCGGTCAGGATTCGCTGGGGTTCTCTGCGGAAATTTGGCACGAGTTTGCGGCTCGCTATGGCGTGTTCGAGGTGCAGACGCCGCGCGACACGCGCACGGCGCGCTACGAGCTGGGGGTGGCTGGGCGGCTCGTCACCCTGCCGGGTTATGGAACGCCGACGGCTTTTGGGCGGCCCTTTTGGGGTGCCGAGATCGCCGATTTTGCGCTCGACGCCGAGGCGTCACGCCACGGCACGGGGCTGCGCGTGCGGGCCGACACCGTCTTGGCTGGGTATCATGCGCAGCGCTTCGAGCGCTCCACCCAGCGTCTGCGCGGCGTCTCGGTCACCCTCGGTACGAGCCTGGGCTACGAGTACCTGCGCTCGGCCGCGAATCGCTACCCGAGCGTGGAGCGAGCGCTGGAGCTGCCTGACCCCGAGCTCGGCTATCACGCGCCGAACCGGCGCGAGCAGTACGGCGCCCTGCAGTTACCCGGTTTGGCCGCGGAGTTTCGCTGGCTGGGGGCGAGCGCGGCGTTCGAAGGGCGAGCGCGGCTCCAACCCAGCTTTGCCGGGGTGGGCGCCGCTGCCTTTTACCAATGGTCGGCCGCGCATTTGGATGATCGCACCAAGAACGTGCTGCACCGCCAGGGGTACTTCTACGGCTGGGGTGGGGCGGCCAACGTGTTGGCCAAGGCTTCGCTCGGCCCCCTGCGCGCCGGCTTCGAGTTGTTGTACGGCGCGTACCGTTCGCAGGACGGTATGGATCGCCATCCCGAGCAGCTCAGCGTCGACGTGCCCGTGACCGCGGACGTGCTGCGTTACCAGGGCTCCATCGGCGTTGCGCCAACCCCCGCCGTGACGGTCGCGCTCGAAGTCGGGGTGCGGCGCTTTCGCTCCAATGTGGACGGCTTCGAGCTCACGGTGCGGTCCGTGGAGCGCGGGCTCCGCGCCAGCTGGGTGTTTTGATGCGCAGCCGCGGCTTTGCGGCGCTGGGGCTCGGAATGAGCTGTTTTTGTGCGGCGCCGTCGCTGCTGGCGGCGGATGCGGATCCGGGGCCGGGAACTGCAAACCCGCCTTGGCTGGGAGCTTCGAGTCGGGTGCAGCACCCGCTGCAGCTCGAGCCGGTCGGGCTCGTGGAGGCCGCGCGCAGCGTGCCGCTCGAGTCGCTCGGGCTCGTCGCGCTCATCACGTACACGGGCTTCAAGGATTGGAAGTGGGGCTCGGCGTCGTTCCGCTTCAACTCCGAAGGCTGGTTCGGCATGCGCACTGGCAGCGGTGGGCTCGACAAGCTGGGCCACGTCTACGGTCCGTACATGACCAGCGAGCTCTTGTACTGGCGGCTGCGCGCCACGCACCAGGGGCATTGGGTGACGTCGCTGTACCCGCCGCTGTTCGCGACGCTGCTGTACCAATACATCGAGCTGTTCGACGGCTACTCGGTCGATCACGGCTACTCGTATGAAGACACGATCATGGACAGCGTGGGCGTGGCCTTGTCGTTCTTGCGCCAGCAGTTCCCGCGCGTCGGAAAGCTCGTGGATTATCGGCTGTCTTACTACCCTTCGGGCGGTCGCTCCTTCCAGCCGATGATCGACTACGAGGGGCAAAAGTTCTTTGGCGCGCTCAAGCTGGCCGGCGTGCCGGGGCTCGAGCGGACGCCGTTTCGGTATTTCGAGCTCTTGGCCGGCTATTACACGCGTGGCTTTCCACGCTACGCAGACGCCGACGTGCGCAGCGCGCACTTCGTGCTCGGTATTGGGCTCAGCTTGTCGGAAACGATTCTGCAGCCGCTGGAGCAGGCGCACGGCGAGCCGTTTTCGTTCCTGAACCTGGCCAGCAACTACTTCCAGACGCCACTCTACCTGTCGACCGAGAGGGTGCGAAGGCGACCCGCCCCTTAGCTACGGCCCAAACACGACGTAGCCGGTGCCGCTGATCACGAAGTTGAGCACGATGACGGCCAGTGACGAACCGACCACCGCGCGCGTGGTGGCGGAGCCGACGCCTTCGGAGCCGCCGAACGCCGTCAGGCCGGCGTGCGCGCTGATGATCGGAATCGCGGCGCCGTAGGCCACGCACTTGGCCAGGCCGACGATCACGTCGGGCGCCGAAAGCTGCGACAGATTCAAGAAAGTGCGCGGATTTAGGCCGAAGAACGCCGACGCGGTCCAGGCGCCCGTCGCGACCGCGACGCAGGCCGCCAGCACCACCAACATCACGAACATGCCCAAGCTGGCCAAGAAGCGCGGACACACCAGGTGCTTGATCGGATCGGCGCCGCACATGTGCAGCGCGTCGACTTGCTCGGTCACGACCATGGAGCCAATCTCGGCGGCGATGCCGGCGCCCACGCGCGTCGCCAGCATCAGCGCGCAAATCGAGGCTGCCAGGTCGCGCACCAAGAGCTCCAAAAACGTAGCGCCCAGCAGGCTCAAGTCCGGCACCACGCGTTGGGTCTGTAGCCCGGCCTGGTACGTGAGGATCATGCCCATGAAGCCCATCACGATGCACAGGAAGACCAGTGAGCGATTGCCGATCTCGTACATTTGCCGCAGCACGGAGCCGCGCTCGAGGCCGCCTTCCAGGCAGCAGCGAAGAGTCAGCTTGAGCAAGCGATAGATTTCGCCGAGGGTGACGGCGAGCCCCGGATCGCCGGTGGTAGCGGTTTGCGAGCTCATGCAATCGCGAAAGAAAGCAGGTAATCGATGACGAAAATGCCGGCCGCGCTGACCACGACGGCCGAGTTGACGGCTCGGCCGACACCCGGCGCGCCGCCTTCGGTAGCCAGGCCGTAGTGGCAGCTGGAGAGTGCGATGGCGACGCCGAACACCGCGCTCTTGATCAAGCCGTGCACGACGTCTCCAATGCCCAAGAGCCCGCTGGTCAGGCCGTTGTAGAAGACGACTGGGTCGACACCGAGCAGCACCTTCCCGGCGACGGAAGCGCCGAGCAGCGCCAGCACGTCGGCCAAAATGGTCGATAGAAACAGCGTGATTACGATGCCGTAGAAGCGCGGTGTCACCAAATAGCCAATTGGGTCGATGGCCATGGCACGCAGCGCGTCGACCTGCTCGGTCACGGTCATGGTGCCGAGCTCGGCGGTGTTGTTGGCGCCCACGCGGCCTGAAATCATCAGCGAGGTGAGCAGCGGCGCGATCTCGCGCAGCGTGCCGAAACCCGCTCCCCAGCCCAGTAAGCCGTGCGCGCCGTAGCGCTCCACGATGGGCGCGGCCTGAATGACCATGATGCCACCGACGAACAGCGCCGTGACGGCGACGATGGGCACCGAGCGCAGGCCCATGCGGTACAAGCTGCGCATTAGCTCGGCGCGGTCGACCGAGCCGCTGAAGGTACGGCCCAAAATGCGGGACATGAGCACGCCTTCGGCGCCCACCACCGCCACCACGTCCGAGACGCCGCCGAACAGCGCCGACAGCGAGGGCGACGATTCGGCGGGCTCGGCCTGCGTGCTCACGCGGGCAGCCTACAGCCCGGCCCACCAGCGCGCTACCGCCAAGCGCGCCGTCCGGTGTAAGCTGCCGCTCCCCATGCCCCCTGTTTCACGCCGGATCGCGCTGCAGCTCTGGACCCTGCGTGAGCAACTGAAGACCGAAGACGACGTCGCCCGCAGCTTTGCGCGCGTGCGCGAGATTGGCTACGAGCACGTGCAGCTGAGTGGGCTTGGGCCGATTGCGCCTGCGCGCGTCAAGCAGCTGGCCGACGCCGCCGGCCTCGGCATTTGTGCGACCCACGAAGACGGCCGCGAAATCGTGGAAGAGCCGAGCAAGGTCGCCGACACTTTGAGCACGCTGGGCTGTCGCTTCACGGCGTATCCGTATCCCCACGTGTCGCTCGACACGCTCGACCAGGTGTTCGCGCTGGCCGATGACTTGAGCCGCGCGGGCGAGGTGCTGCGGTCGCGCGGGCAGCTGCTCACGTATCACAACCACGCCATCGAGTTCCGCAAGCTGGGCGGCAAAGCCATCTTGGATTGGCTGTACGAACGCGCCGATCCGATCATGCTGCACGGTGAGCTCGATACGTATTGGGTGCAGGCGGGCGGCGGAGATCCGGCCGGCTACTGCGCGCGCTTGTCCGGGCGCCTGCCGCTCTTGCACCTGAAAGACTACGCGATCACGGCCGAAAATGAGCCGATCACCGCCGCGCTGGGCGAGGGCAACCTCAACTTTTCGACCATCTTGCGCGAAGCCGATGCCGCCGCCTGCGAGTGGTTCATCGTCGAACAAGACCGCTGCCTCACGGATCCGTTCGAGGAGATCGCGACCAGCCTGCGCTACCTCAAGTCGCTATAACGGCTCGAATCCGCAGGAAGGCGGGGAGGCGGGGAGGGCGAGCAGGAAGCGCATTTTTCGTT
>DATAKF010000274.1:0-16659 GCA_036261775.1 Polyangiaceae bacterium
ACGATCCAGCTTTGGAGGTAAAAGCCGTGGGCGTGTCGCAGCTCCCCCAGCTTGCCGGCTTGCGCGAGCGCGATGGCTTTTTGTAGCGCGGCCGAGCGGCGGTAGCTGAAGTTCACCATGCCGACCTGACCTTTGCGGCTGGCGCGTTGGGCAGCTTTTGCGACCGATTTGGCTTCGGCCAGCGTCAAGGTCAGCGGCTTTTCGCACAGCAGGTGCTTGCCGGCGTCCAGCACCGCCAGGGCACCCTCGTGGTGAAAGCGATCGGGCGTGACCAGCGTCACGGCGTCGACTTGATCCAGCAAGTCGTCGAAGCTTTCTGCTACCCGTGCGACGCGATGCTTGGTCGCGAAGGCCTCGGCCCTGCCCGGCACCACGTCGAGGCACGACGCCAACTCTACCCCCTTCTGCTTCGCGAACTGCTCCGCGTGCTGGTTCGCCATGGCGCCGGTACCCACGATCCCGATCCGCAGCTTCGATTTAACCAAGGTGTGATCGGGACTACACCAACCCGCGCACGGCCGCCACGTGGCTCGTGATGCGCTGCGCGTCTCGTCCGACACCGTGAATCATGCTCGACGACATCGAGTACAAGAAGTTGAGGCCCACGAAGTAAAGGCCCGGGTAGTCCGCCACGACTCCGCCGTCGTGCCGAGGCGCGCCTTGGTCGTCGAAGATGGGCAGGTCGATCCAAGAGAAGCCAGGCTCGAAGCCGGTGCACCAGATCACGTTCGAAACGTCCAGGGCTCGACCGTCCTCCAACAGCGGGCGCCCGTCTTGGACGCCGGCCACGCGAGCGACGGCCCGCACGCCCGCCGCAGCCAGGTCGGCGCGGCGGGTTCGAATCAGCGGTGTCCCGCCGCGCAAGATCTTGGGCCGCGCTTTGCGCCCCATGGGTGTCTTGATGGTCAGTAAGCGATGAAAGACGAAGCGCAAGAGCAGCCGCGCTCCCAGCAGGCGCCCCCAGAAGCTGTTGATGCGAATGGGCGCCTCACCCGTCGAGCGCCCCGCCAACAGGACCTCGTGCCCGCGCCGCACCAGCTCGATGGCGATCTCGGCACCCGAGTTGCCGGCCCCAGCCAGCAAGACGGGCCCCTCGCGCAGCTGCTCCGGGTTCTTGTAGGCGCTGGAGTGCAGCTGCACCGTGTCGGCGCTCAGCGACCGCGCCCAGCCGGGCATGCGCGGCTTTTGATAGCTGGCCATGGCGACCACGACTTGGTCGGCCGTCAGCTCGCGGCCACCTGCAACGACCACGTAGCGCCCGTCGTGGCGGCGCAGCGACTCGACCCGCATGCGATTCTGCACCGGTAGTTGAAAGCGCCTCGCGTACGCTTCCAAGTAGTCGGCCATCTCGGTGTGCGTGGGAAAGGAGTCGGGCGGCGCCGGAAATGGCATGCCCACCAGCGCGTCGAAGCGCGCAGGCGTGAACAGGCGTAGCGAGTCCCAGCGCTTGCGCCAGACGTCGCCAACGCGCTCCTCGGCATCCAAGATGACGAACCGAAGCCCCTGCCTGGCCAGGTAGTAGCCAACCGACAAGCCCGCTTGCCCGCCTCCGATGACAATCACGTCGAAGCGCTCGGCTTGCGCCGGCGCTTCGCGAACCAATTCGACTGCTGCTCCCATGACGGCTCTCCTGGGGCGACGCGCGCCCGGCTCGAGCTGAAGGTAGGCAATCGGAGCCGCGCGGCGCTTCGGGACAAGCCCCCAATTTGCAGCGAAATCCGCTGGGTAGTTCTACCCAGTCGCGGGCGTGCTTTCGCGCGGCGCGCGTCGGGCGGCCGAAGCGCGCTCCGTCAGCCTCGGCTCAAACCAGCTTGTTTTCGTAGGCAAAGGCCGTGGCGGCCGAGCGAGACGGCAAGCTCAGCTTGGCCAAGATGTTGCTGACGTGGCGGTCCACGGTCTTCTCGCTGAGGCACAGCTCGCGTGCGATGAGCTTGTTGGTCTTGCCGGTCGCGACTAGGCGCAGCACTTCGAGCTCGCGCGCGCTCAAGCCGGCATCGTTGGTCTTGGCGGGCGGCGGAGCGACTCGAGCGTCGACGAGCTGCAGATCCGTGGCGGCACCCAAGCGCTCGAAGGTGCTGCGGGCGGCAGCCATTTCCAGCTTGGCGCCGTCTTCATCCTCCAGCACTCGGTAGACGCACGCCAGCACCGCGCGCGCTCGCGCAGCCAAGTACGGCGCGCCCAGCTGCTGCAACACCTCGAAGGCTTGGCGCAATGGCGCAACGGCGGCTCGTGGTTCTCCGGCCACTAGCTCGAACGAACCGCGCGCGTGCTGGGCCAACGCCCCGAGCGCCTCGGCGCCGAAGCGTGCTGCAATGGCTTCGAGCTCGATCACCGCGGCCTGGGCTTCGTCGAAGGCGCCCGTCGACAGCAAGATTTCCGCCAACGCGGGCAGCAGCTTGGCCCTCGCCAAAGGCAACGTCGCAGCTGCGGCCGCGCGCCGTAGCGCTTGCGCAGCCACCTCTGGTCGGCCTTGCGCCAGCCGCAAGAGCGCAAGGCCTGGCTGGGGATCGCGGCCACATTGGCTGGCGTCGCCGTAGCGCGCCTCCGCCTCCAGCGGCTCTCCACGCAAACGGTGAATTTCGGCTTGGCGATAGTAGGCCTCACCGGCTGCGTGCGCGCCGAACGCAGCGAACAACTCTTCGGCGGCGCGGCGCGCCTCCGCCAGGGCTTCCGTCCAGTCCCCAGCAAGCTCCAGGATCTCGGCGCGGCTGACCATGCAGGCGCCGTTGAAGGCGCGCAGCTGCGGCTGCTCGTCGCACCAGCCGCGCAGCGACTCGGTCCATTCGCGCGCTCGGTCCAGCGCGAACACGGCTTGGCAGCTTTCGATGGCCGAGCAGTAGACGAGGCCGGTGATGCTGGGCGACAGCTCACCGCCGGTGACGGCTAGCATGGCTTCGTCGAGCAGCCTGAGCCCGGCCGCCAGCTCACCCTGCCGAATCAGCACGCGGCCTTGCAGGTTGCGCGCAAAGGTCGAAAGATCGCGATCACCTTCGCGCTTGCCAATTTCCGCGACGCGCGACGCGAGCTCCAGCGCTTCGGCGTACTGCCCAGAAAAAAACAGCGACCGAATCCGCGGTACCTCGATGTAACCGCGCTCGACAGCCGACGCGGGCAAACCTTCCAGGCAACGCTCGGCGCGCCCGAGCCAGCCCTGCGCTCGACTCGACTCTTTCAGGTGCGCCAAGCGAAAGCCGAGCCAAAACGCGGCACGGAACGCTACGCGAGGCTCGACCTCGAGCTGGCTTTGGTAGATGCGCTCGAGCACCTCGAAGGCTTGCTGGTCTCGCCCGCTGAGCGAAGCCGCCCAGGTTAGTCGCCACAGGTCTTCGACCCCGAGCGGCTGTCGCTCGTCGGCGCGCCGCAACGCCTCACGCGCGTCCGCCCAGCTCTTGTCGGCGAAGAGCTGGCGTCCCGAAGCGAGGTCCGGTGACTGTTCTGCCTTCGGCGGCGCCACGTGCCGAGCTTAGCAGGCCCGCGTTCCGCTCGGGGCGGCCGCAGCCGCTAAACCGACGCTGACTCGCGCTCGGTCAGCTCGACCTTGCAGCCCAGCGCCAGCCGAAACAGGCCGCGCCCGCGCGAAACCAAGCTCAGCTCCGGGCAGCGCAGCTCGAGCCGGCGACGCAAGAGCACCAGACGGCTCTCCAAATTGTCGCGAATTTGGGGCAAGCCGAGCGTCGGATCCAGGCGCAGCTCGCGATTGGTAAAATCGGTGCGGCCGTCACGCTTGTTGGAGGTGAGCACGCGCCACAAGATGCGCGCCGGCACACCGCGGATCAGGTACTTGCCGTCGACGAAGATGCAGTCGTCGTTCTTGTACATGCAGAACGAATACGCAGCGGCGCTGGGCGCCGGAGCAGCGACTGGCACCGGCACGGGGCGTGGCACGGTGGGCGCTACTTCGCTCTCGGTCGGCGCTTCGTCGTCGACGCCGTCACGCTCCAGCGCATCGGCCAGTCCTTGTGCCAGCTGATCGGCGAGCACGCTCGAGAAGACCTCGTGCCACGCCTCGAACGCGTGCGGCTTCTCGCTCTCGAACACCAGCACGCCCACCAAGCGGTCGCGCACCAAGAGCGGCAGCGCCATTTGGCTCTGCACGTGGGGCAAGCCGGGCAGCGGGATCTCATGCGCCAAATCGGCCGAGCCCGCGACCTTGCCGCGCATGGCACGCCCGTAGCGCAGCGCGCTGTCGAGCGGCCCGACCCGCAGCGCCTCGCGCCGCTCAGCCACGATGCCGATCAGCCCCTCGCCGAGCGCCACCTCGGCGCCGACGCCGTTTTCGCCGTAGCCATGGCTGGCAAGCGTCACCAGGCGCGCGCCGGTCTCGTCCGGGAGCAGCACCATGCTGTGGTCAAATCCGATGTCGTCGGCCAGCGTGGCCAGCACGGAGCTGAGCAAGCTGTCCAGATCGGGCGCGCTCTTGATGCGCGTGAGCATGCGTTGCAGCGCCCACAGCTCGCCGCGGTTTTCGACCGCCAGCGGCGTCGGCGGCAACAGATCGTTGGCTTCGCGCGGCGCCAGCGGCTCGATGACCTCCGGCAGGCTCTCGACGTCGAGCACCTCGAACACCTCGGCCGCCAGCAGCTTGAAGACGCCCGACATGCCGATGTGCGAGGCGATGACCTGAATGCGCGCGGCCATCGACTCGAACAGCAGGCCTTGCGTTTCAGCCCGCACGTAGCGCAACCGCAAGCGATGGTGCTCGAAGGTAATCGGATCCCAAAGCACCACCAGGGCCCTGGGATTTTCGAGCAAGTTGCGCGTGGTTTTGTTGAAGAACTGGCGCGACAGCGCGACGTGTCGCGCGTCGACGTACTTCACGTTGCTGATCATGCTGACGTTGGGCACGCCGTCAGTGCTGACGGTCGCGATCGTGGAAGGCACGATGCCGTCGAAGCAACGCCACAAGGACTCGAGCGGGACCTTGGCCATGACTAGCGGGGCTCCAGCCGCTCGCCCGAGGCGGGCCCGGGGGTCTGGCCGAATACGTCGCGCACGTCTACGTCGACGGCCACGCTCGGCCACCAGACGAGCCGCCGCGTCACGCAGCGCGGAACGCCGACGACCTCGAACTGCTCGACCAAGGCCGCGCGAAAGATCGCCTGAAACTCGCGATCAGTCTCGGTGCTGGGCCGAACGTCGGTGGCTCGGCCCTTCAGCTGCACGGTCTTGAAGTCACTTGGCCGGCTCAAGGTCACGGCGATCTCGTGGTTGGCGGCCAAGTTCTTGAGCGTCGCGTCGGCCAGCGCTTGCGGCAGGTACACGGTGAAGGACCTGCGATCGGCGTGCGCACGAATGCCCATCGCGAGCATCGACTCTGGTTCGAGCGCGCTGTCGCGGGTCGCGACGTAGACGTCGACGCCCGACGCGATCAGCTCGACCAGCTCTTCGGGGATGGGCGGAGGTGCCGAGGGGGTCATGGCAGGCCGTTCACGAGCTTTAAGGAAGTTTTAGCAAACGCTCAAGATTGACGGAGGGACTTCTTAGCAACCGAGATTTCGCGGCTGTTGCATGGATCGGGGAGATGGATTCGCCTCCCAGCTCCGCCCACCCGCGACCCTTCCAGCCCTTGCCGGCCGGCGCGGTGACGCTCGTCGCGCTGGCGCTGACGGCGATCGTGCCCCTCGCCGTGCATCGGCCGGCGCAGGCGCCGATTTTGGCGCCGCCAATCGCTTCCGCGGCGGAGCCGGGGGCCAGCGCCCGCACGCCGATCCCGGTTGGCCCGCTCCCCGAACTGCTGTCCCAAACCGGCTTTGGCGACGCCTCGAACCTCGCCTACTCGCCCCAATACCCGCTCTGGTCGGATGGCGCCTCCAAGCGCCGCTTCGTCTCCATCCCGGCGGGTGAGTCCATCGACGCTCAGGATCCGGACGACTGGCAGTTTCCGAGCGGCACGCGCTTCTGGAAGGAGTTCAGCTTCGGTGAGCGGGTCGAGACGCGCTACCTCGAGAAGCTGCCCGACGGCAGCTTTCGGTTCGCCTCCTACGCCTGGGATCCGGCGCTGGGTGACTCGGTGCTGGTGCCGGAAGGTGGCCTGCGCAATGTCCACGACCTTGGTCGAGGCGTCGCGCACGACATTCCGTCGCGCTCCGACTGCCTCGCTTGTCACGAGGGTCGCCGCTCGTTGGTGCTCGGCTTCAACGCGCTGCAGCTTTCGCCCGAGCGCGATCCGCTGGCCGTTCACGGCGAGCGCTTGCCGCCCACCGCCGTCGACCTGCGTGAGCTGATCGCCCGGGGCCTGCTACGAAACTTTCCGAGCGAGCTGCTGCAGCCGGCGCCACGCATTGCTGCGACGTCGCCCACGGCGCGGGCCGCGCAGGGCTACTTGTTCGGCAACTGTTCGGGTTGCCACAACGCGCGCGGGCCACTCGCCGGGCTCGGCCTGGACTTCGACCAACCCGTTCGGGGCGAGAGGCGCGCGCTTTCGAGCAGCGTCTCGGTGCCCAGCAGCTTTCACATTCCCGGCGCTGCTGGGTCGCTGCGCGTGGCCCCAGGCAGGCCGCAGCAGAGCGTGGCGTGGTTTCGCATGAACGTGCGTGGCGGCGCTCAGATGCCGCCGCTCGGCACGAAGCTGGTCGATCAGGCTGGCGTCGATCTCATCGCGCGCTTCATCGCGCGCGACGTGTCTCCGACTCTCTCCAACCAAAAGAAAGCAGAATGAACATGAACCGTCTCAGCAACGTCAGCATCATCGCTTGTGCCCTCGTCGCCTCGACCCTCGGCGCGTGTGAAAAAAACCCAGGCGCTGCGCCCACGAGCTCGACCTCTGCGCCTCCCGCACCCGTCGCCAGCGTGCAGGCGCCCGTGCCAGCCGCCGCGCAGGCTCGCACTCCTGCCGAAGAGGTCGCCTGGGGTCTGCACTTGGTCAGCACCTCCGGCTGCCACGACTGCCACACGCCAATGAAGATGGGGAAGAACGGCCCCGAGCCGGATATGACCCGCATGCTGTCGGGTCACCCGGACTCGATGAAGCTGCCGCCCGCGCCTCCGCCGTCGGGGCCTTGGATCGTGTCCATCGCTGCCACCAACACGGCCTACGCCGGACCGTGGGGCACGAGCTTCACCGCCAACCTGACGCCTGACAACGCGACCGGCCTCGGCAGCTGGAACCGCGACACCTTCATTCAGACCATCCGCAGCGGTCGCCACATGGGCCGCGGCCGTGAGCTGCTGCCGCCCATGCCCGTACCGGTGTACCGCAACTTCTCGGATGATGAGCTGGGCGCCATCTTCGCGTACCTGCACAGCATCCCGGCGATCGAAAATCACGTGCCGCCTCCCCTGCCCCCGGCGCCTGCCAAGACGCGCGGTTGAGCACGCGCAGCGTAAAGACATCGAGGTGACGAAGCAGCGCGATACCTTCGAGCGGGCTGGCTGCGACGCGGCACGGTCGCAGCCTTGCTGGCCTTCAACGTGGGTATCGAGCTAGCTCAGCTGCTGCTCGTGGTTGGCTGCCTTACGCTGCCGGTTTGGGCGCGCGGACTGCCGAGCAAGCTACCTTGGCTGGGCAGCTGACGAGTAGACGCAGTGAGAGTGGCTGGGCTCTACCAGCGAGCCACGAGCCGGAAGTCGCCGCTCACGCGCAGCACGCTGATGACGAGCGTCTTCTTGGCAGCGTCGTAGTCATGCACGAGCTTCGTCCCCGCCTCGTCGACGACCTGCTGTGGCGCGCGCGGCACGGCGTGGATGACGACCCGCACCTCCTGCCACCAGCTCGGATAGTCACCGACCGAGCTGCTCTGCACCGAGATGGAAGCGTTGGAGGCCTCGCACTCGAAGCGCAAGCGCCGCGACTTTCCGGCTTGAAATGCGAAGCTCTCGCCGTCATCCAAATAGAGCGAGCCGGAACAATCCGCGCCGGGCCATACAGTCAGCGTGAGCGGTCCGGACGCTGGCTGGCTGGCGTTCTGAACGACTGGCCCCTCGGGAATGATGGCCCCGGCCCGAGCGAAGAGCCTGATCGTATCCGCGCCCGCGGCCGCGATCTCACGAGCGCCGCCGGGCACCAGCTCCAAGGTTTCGGTGTCGTACCAATCGGCGGCAGGCAACGTCACCCGGTACGGAGCCACGGCAGCCGCCAGCCGCGGGGCGACCAGCAAGTCTCGGCCGAGCAAAAAGGCGGTGTCGACTCCGTAAATCGCCGGATCGTTCGGGTATTCGAGCCAGAGCGGCCGCATCACCGGCAGGCCGTTTTGCGACGTTTCTTGGAACAGTGTGTACAGGTAGGGCAAGAGCCGGTAGCGCCGCTCGACGGCTTTGCGCGCGCGCGCAAGGACGGCAGGGCCGAACAGCCACGGCTCGCGTCGACACGCCTCTTTGGCGCTGTGATTACGGAAGAACGGCTGCAGAGCACCAAGCTCCATCCAGGCCGCGAACAGCTCGGCGTCGGGGCAACCCACGAAGCCACCCACGTCGGCGCCGTTGAAGGGGTAGCCGGAGACGCCCAGGTTGAGCAGCTGCGGAATCGTCACCGCCAGGTGCGAGCGATCCGCCGTGTTGTCGCCCGTCCACGAAGCTGCGTACTTCTGCACGCCGGCGTAGGCAGCGCGCGTCAAGATGAAGGGGCGCACGTTGGGCCGTAGCGCGAGTACGCCTTCGTAGGTCGCGCGCGCGTTGAGCGCGCCGTAGGCGTTGTGAATCAGCGTGTGCGCTGCGGTGGTGCCATCGTCCAGCCGGTGGGCTACGTCTTCTGGGAAGGTCTTGTCTTTCACGAACAGCGCGGGCTCGTTCATGTCGTTCCAAAAGCCCGCCACGCCTTGCGCGACGAAGCCGCGATAGAGCTCGCCCCACCACTGCCGCGTCTTGGCGCGCGTGAACTCCGGAAACACGCTCGGACCGGGCCAGACGGGGCCTTCGAAGAAGCCATTCTTCCCGCGAATGAAGTGATCACCTGCGGCGCCGCTGTCGTACGGCGCGTAACCGGCCGACGGCATGCCCTGATACGACTTCACGTGCAAATCGGTGATGGCAATGGTCTGGACGCCACGCTGCTGGAAGTCCGTCACCATCTTGCCAAAGCTCGGGAAGGCCTTGGTGTTCACCGTGAAGGGCGCGTTGCCGGCTTGGAAGTCGATGTCGAGCCACACGACGTCGGTCGGAATTCTTTCCTGCTGCAGGCGCGTGACCACGCCGCGCACTTCTTCTTCCGACAAGTAGCCGTAGCGGCTTTGGTGGTGCCCCAAGGCCCAGCGCGGCGGCAAGGGCGTGCGGCCGGTGAGCGACGTATAGGCCTCCAGCACGCGCTTCGGCTCCGCGCTCGCGAACAGATACACGTCGAAGGCGTCGGCCGCCTTGGCCTCGTAGCTCAGCGTGTCGGCTTGGCGCTTGCCGACGTCGACGCTGGCGCGCGCCGGGTGATCGACGAACACGCCGTGCGCCTGGCCATCCCGCAAGCAGAGCCAAAACGGCAGCGACTTGTAGATTGGATCCGTGTCGATCTTGAAGCCGTAGGCGTCCGTGTTCCAAAGCTCGAAGGCTCGACCGCGCCTGTCGAAGCCCTGCAGCTTGTCGCCCAAGCCGAATACGCGCTCAGCGTCATTGAGCCCGAAATCCAGCCGTACACCGACTTCTGACCAGATGACGCGCAGCGCCTGGTCCACCACGACCTGGCCGGCAAGCGTCATCAGGCGCACGCGCAGCGGCTTCTTGTCGACGCGCAGCAGCGCTTGCTCGGTGCGCAGCAGCAGCAGCGAGTCCGACTCTTCGAGCTGAGGTTTGACGCTGACGGCCAGCGCTTCGGGCTCCACCGCGAACGACGGCAGCGTGCGCGCAGCCGCGCCGCGTGCCACGTGAACGCGAAACGTATCGGCGCGCGGCGTGCTGAAGCGTAGAACTCCGGCCGTCGTCGTCAGCTCCACGCCATCCGTCGTCGCCACGCTACTTAGTACTTGCGGTTCGGCGGGCTGCGCCTGCGGCGCCGCAGCGGCCGCGCTCGGTGTGTGCGTTTTTCCCAAGCAACCGCTCAGGACGAGCGCCCAGTAGAGCAGCGACAGCGACCATGTTCTCGGGCTCGGAGAGTCAGCGCGATGCACGACTTCTTCATAGCCGACTGCACGGGCGACGTCAGCTCAGCGTCCCCAAGTAATTGACTAGTTACGCACTCGAGGTCTGGCACTACAAGTCACGCGAGTCGGGGGGCGCGTCGTCCACCGCATTTTCGGGAGATGGGATTCCATGCACCACATTCGAGGTCACCTGCGTCACGTTCGCTTCGCTGCGCTCGTCGCCACCGCGGGGCTCGTCGCCTCCGCCTGCGCTTTTTCCGCTGATTCAGAGCAGGTTTCGGTCGCCAGCGTCGAGGAGCCGATCATCGCCGGCGTCGCTGCCAACGGCGCCAAGCTCAACGCGATCGGTAGCATTGGCTACGTGTACGTCGATCCGTACACGGAGACTTCGTACTACTCCCCGTATTGCTCGGGCAGCTTGATCGGTAAACAAACGGTTTTGACCGCCAAGCACTGCCTGCAATTCTTTGCCAGTGATTACAACTATGGCCTCAAGACCGTGTTCGCCGTCGGTCCCAACGCCGCCGCGCCCGAGCGCTTGATCGAGGTGGTCGAGGTGCAGGGCGCGCCCGGTGACGCGGGCGGCTTCGTCGGTTTCGGCCACGACGTGGGCGTCATGTACTTGGCCGAAAAGGTCACCGACTTGACCCCGGTCAAGCTCGGCACGCTCAGGCCGCAAGACCTGGGCAAGAAATTCATCGAGATTGGCTACGGCGTGCGCGACAACGCCTACAACTACGGCACCCGCCGCACCGGCAACGCGACGCTGCGGGCGACCAGCGGCAAAGTCTTCGAGATCATCTTCGGCTCGTTCGAACGCTTCAAGTCGTGGTTCCAGACCGGCAGCCCCGGAGCCGAAGCGTTGTACGAAACGGGTCCAGTCGGCCCGGCCGCCTTCCTACCCATCGCGCGCTCCCTGTACGAAGCTCCGCGCATCGACGTCGGCGTCGGAGGCGCGGGCGGAGAGACGAGCGAGCCACCCAGTGGTGGCAAGGGCGGCTCGTCACCCGCAGGCGGCGCCGGGCCCGTGCCGGAGGGCGGCAGCGACGGCGGCGGGTACGATCCCGACGAGTACCTGCGCTTCATCTACGACAACACCCTGCTCGATACCGGTTACGAAGCCGTGATTGGCGGCGCCGAGGGCGACGCACAAGCCTGCTACGGAGACTCCGGCTCGCCAGTCATTCGCGCTGACTCCAACGGCAACCTGGTTGCCTACGGCGTCATCTCGGGCGGCATCGGTTCGAGCCAGCTGATTTGCGACTACGGCGGGGTCGACGCGGTCTTCGGGCCGGATGTGTTGACCTTCCTGCAAACCGCCAAGCAGTGGGTGGATCCCTGCAAGGGCGCCTCGGTGGCGGGCAAGTGCAGCGGCAAAGTCGCTCAGCGCTGCACGTCACCGCTCGAAGGCCCGCGCCGGCTGGTCAAGTTCAACTGCGGCTCGCTCGGTCAGGTCTGCGCCATCCAACCCGATGGCACGGCCGGCTGCAGCGATCCGTGATCAACGTCAGAGGGGCTACGCATCGGCATGGGCGGTGCGCAGCCCCGCCGCCGCCAGGGCATTTCTCGCGCGAGCGCGGCGACGTTGATCCGCACCATCAGCGAGGCGAAGCTGCGGCCATGGTGGCTTCGCCCACGAACCCGAGCAGCGTCGAAAGTGCGCCCGAGAGGCGCAGCCCGCTGCTCGAGCTCAGCCTGCGCCAGCTCGAAGACGCGCTGCGCGGCTTGTTGCCGAACGCCGAGCTGCACGCTCACACCGTGGCCAAAGCGGGGCGCAGTAACACCAACTACTTGCTGGACACGAGCGAAGGCAAGTTCGTGCTCCGCGTGCATGTGCGCGACGACGCGCTGGCCAGCAAGGAGCGCGCGGTCTACGAGCATTGTCGCAGGCTGGTGCCACTGGCCAGGCTGGTCGGTTGCGACACCGAAGGAGTCAGCGTTGGGCACGCCTTCTCGCTGCTCGAGTTCATGCCCGGCGACAGCTTGGAGGCCGTGATGGCCGCGGGCACTTCCGAGCGGCTCGACAGCGCGCTCTGCAACTTGGGACACGCGCTCGCGCAGCTCACGACCTGCCGTTTCGAACTCCACGGCGACCTGGTGGCAGGCGCGAACGGCTTGCTGGCAGTCAGAACCTGGCCTTTCGACGACTTCGAGCGCTGGGCCTTGTTCGACTCGCCGGCAGGAGAACGTCTGGGACTACTGCGTGACGAGCTCTGGGAGTTCTTGGAGCGCGCGCATCGGCGTTACCCGCAAAACCTGCCGCCTCACCTCGTCCATGGCGACTTCAACCCCAGCAACATCTTGGTCGCGCCCGACGGCGAAATCTCGGCCATTCTCGATTGGGAATTCGCGCACTCCGGTAACGTGTGGGCCGACATTGGCAACCTGCTGCGCTACCGCGGCATCGCGCTGCCCAACTCAGTGAAGCCCCAATTGCTCGAAGGCTTGCGCGACGGCGGCTTCAGCCCTCCCAAGGACTGGTACACCCGCTCGCTGTTGGCAGACCTCTCCAGTGCATTGGAGTTCCTGAGCAGCGCCGAAGACAAGCCGCAGACTCACGCGCGCGCCATTTCGCAGATTCGAGGCACATTGACAGCCTTGCGCGAGTAAATGACGCGGCAGAACGCCTATGGTACGGCCGTTTCGAGGCAACCATGGGTAGCGACGCAACCACCCTCCGCCTAGACGACACGGTCACCGGCGTCGGCGCTGCGAGCTTGTGGATGCTGTGGGCCGGGCTCGGCGCCGCACCACCTCTTGCGCTCGATGGCCGGCGTATGGTCTTGGGGCGCGCTGCCGACGCCGACGTCCGCCTCGAATTTCCCGGGGTCTCACGCCTTCACGCCGAGATCCGCCGCGCGGGCCCGCTGCTGGAGGTGCGCGACCTGGGCAGCACGAACGGCAGCTTCTTGAATGGTCAGCGCCTGACCCAGTCTGCGCTCAGCGCCGGCGACGTGCTGCGCCTTGGCGACGCCGTCGGTGTGGTGTTTCCCTGTCTGGACGAGCTAGCACCGCCGCGTGTCGAAACCATGCCGTCTGGAGTGCTCTTTGGCCCAGGCATGAGCGAGCTTCGCCAGCTGGTGCGCAAGATTGCACCCGGCACCCTGCCAGTCATGCTCGAGGGCGCGACCGGTGTTGGCAAAGAGGGCGTGGCGCGCTTGCTCCACCACGACAGTGGCCGCACGGGCACGCTGCAAGCCGTCAATTGTGGAGCGCTCCCGCCGGCGCTCGCCGAAGCCGAGCTGTTCGGCTATCGCAAGGGTGCGTTCACCGGCGCCGAGCAGGCCGCGCTTGGCCACGTTCGCGCGGCGAGCGGTGGCACCCTGTTCTTGGACGAGCTCTACGACTTGGCGCCTGCGGTTCAGGCCAAGCTGCTACGCGTGATCCAAGAGCAGCAGGTCGTCCCCCTCGGCGAAACTCGGCCAATCCCGGTCGACTTGAGGTTGATTGCAGCAAGCCCAATTCCCATCAGAGAGTTGGTAGCAAGCGGGCGCCTGCGCGAGGACTTGGCGGCGCGGCTGTCGGGAGTGGTCCTCACGGTGCCCAAGTTGAGCGAGCGCCGCGTCGACATTCCGCTGCTGTTCAGCCACTTCTTGGACAAGTACTCGGGCGGCCGCGCGCCTGCGGTCGACGGACGCTTGCTCGAGCACCTGCTCTTGCAAGCGTGGCCTGGCAACGTGCGTGAGCTCGAGCTACTCGCGCGCAGGTTGCTGGCGCTGCACGGCGCCGAGCCGGTACTGCGCCGCAGTCACCTCGGCGCGGAGCCATCGCGGGCTCCCTCACAACCGCCAGCGTCACAAAAGCGCGCCGACCCAAGCCAAGACACCGATGACCTGCGGCGGCTGCGTGCGGCCTTCGCGGTCCACGGCAATCTCTCACGTGCCGCCCGAGAGGCCGGCATCTCCCGGCAACGCGCCTATCGGCTCCTCGGAGAGCGCACGCCCGCCGAGCTGTTGGAAGGCGAGAGCTACGGGCCGCGCTCCGAACAGGCGGGCGAAGCTGGCCCCGTGCTGCAAAGCGAGGACTAGTTGCTGGAGCGTGGCTTGAAAACCGTGGGTCGGCGCGCCTCGACACACACGCAACCAGGGGACCGGCCAGACCTCATTGGCAAGGTGATCGACCAACGCTTTCGAGTCCTTTCGCTGATTGGCAGCGGCGGAATGGCGGACGTGTACGAAGTCGAGCACGTGACGCTCGGCAGGAGGCTCGCCCTCAAGCTGCTGCGCCACACGGAGCAATCGAACGCGGCGGTCACGCGCCGCTTCAGCCGTGAGGCGCGCGCGCTATCGCGAATCACCAGTGAGCACGTGGTTTCCATCTTCGACCACGGCGTCTTACCAGGCGGATTTCCGTACTTCGTGATGGAGCTGTTGCGCGGTCGTACCCTGCGCGCAGCGCTGGACGAAGAGCACCAGCTCACCGCGGCGCGGACCTCCAACCTGGGCATCGACGTTTGCCTTGGGCTTGCCGCTGCCCACCAAGCGGGGCTCATCCACCGCGATCTCAAGCCGGAGAATCTTTGGCTGACGCGCCGAGACGACGGACGAGAAGCCTGCATCCTGCTGGACTTCGGCGTTGCCCAGGTCGAAGGCGCGCACACCACCAGCGACGGAGTCTTGGTGGGGACTGCCCGCTACATGTCACCGGAGCAGGTCCGCTCGGACGGCGAGGCTGGCCCTGAAAGCGACGTGTTTGCGCTGGGCATCGTGCTTTACGAGTGCCTGTGTGGGGCAGCGCCGTTCGCGGCCGACACGCTGGAGCGGACGCTCTTTCGCATCGTCAACGAGCCACCCAGTCCGATCGGAGAGCGAGCCGCCGATACCCCGCAGGAGCTCGCGGAGGTACTGGGTCGTGCGCTGAGCAAGCAACGTGGCGATCGCTTCGCCAGCGCCATGGATATGGCGCGAGCACTCCTACCTTTCGCGGGGCCGCATCGACAACTGCCCGGCCTGCATCTCGAACCTCGCACGGCCGGCGCCAACGATACCTTGCCCGACGACGAAGCGCAGTCTCCGCTCCTGGCAGGTCTCGAGCACGATGCGCCACTCGTAGAGCCGGCGCGGCAACTTCGACCCGCCCTGCGCTGGGCCTTCTTGGCGCTGGCGTTCCTGTCTGGACTCGCGGCAGGTGCGCTGCTCCTCCGCAAGGCGCCCGCTGCCGTCGCCGTCGAGCGTCCAGCGACGACCATCAGCGTCCCGCTGGTAGGCGTTCAGTCGGCCACTCCTTCAGAAGCGCCGCCAGCTCCCGGAGTTTCCACGCCTAGCTCCGACGCCCCCACTGTCGAGCGGGCCCTGCCAACCGATACCCCGGCGCGGCGCTCACGCCCCCCTTTGCTAGCAAAGCCGATCGCGAGCCCGCCTGCCAGCGCGCCGCCCCAAGCGGACCGCCCCACCCATGAACCACCGCAACCGAGCTTCGATGGCCGCAATCCTTACCGCCCCTAGCCAATGGCCCGTGCTGGTGGCCGCGCTAGCGCTGTTCACCCCAGTACCCGTGCGGGCCCAGACCACGGTCGCGCCGGCGGAAGCGTCACGCCATTTCGATCGCGGTTACTTGCTGGCGCAACAAGGCAGTTTGGAGGGCGCCATCGAAGAGTTCAAGCTGGCGTACGCGCTGCAGCCGCACGCGTCGGTGCTCTACAATCTCGGACAAGCCTACGCTGCCAGCGGTCGCGCCGTCGAAGCCATCGACGCGCTCGAGCGCTTCTTGGCAGAGACTCCTGCCAGCGACACGCAGCGCCGAAGCCACGCGGCGTCGCTGATTGAGTACCAAGGCCAGCGCGTCGGCTCGCTCACGCTCTCGGTTTCACCACCAGGCGCGCAGATCAGCCTGGACGGCGTCGCGCTCGAGCCCAAGGCAGCCGCCGCCCCCATCCGACTCACCGCCGGCTGGCACTCGCTTTCCATAACCCTAGAAGGTTACGAGCCTCGTACCGAAGGCTTGCAAGTAGTGGGCAAGGTGAGCTCTAGCTTGTCGCTCGTCTTGAGCAAGAAGCACGCGGCCCAGGTTCCCGGCGACGCCCCGTCCCCGCCGCCTGCTGAGCTCGGTCGCCTACGCGAGGCACAGCAACGCCGCATCAGCGTGCAGCGCACCAGCGCGCTCCTGGTTGGTGGCGTAGGCCTCGCCAGCTTGGCGACGGCCGGGATCTTGTTCGCGTCGAATCAGCGGGGCTACGCTGACTGGCGCCGCGACAGCCAGCGCTTCGCCGACGACCTCGGGGCCTCGGGTATGGCGACGCCAGCCGAGCTCGATCGACTCTTGGAACGCGAGAACACCTTGCGCAACCGCGATGCCTGGGCCCTCGGGCTAGCAGTGATTGGCGGCGCGATGAGCGTCGGCTCGGCAGTGCTCTGGCTGAGCTCGCCCCAAACCGAAGAGAGCGGGCTGAGCCTGCAGCTTCTGCCAGCGCCGCGGCTTGGCTATTCGGGTCGGTTCTGATGGCGAACGCGCAGCGTAGCGATATCGGCCGATGTGACCTCAAAGGCTCGCCCCTGTCCGGACCTGTATCGTCCGGACAACCTGAAGTGTCCGGACATCCCAGCTCGCGCGAATTGGCGGGAAATTCGCGGCACTTTGGCTGGCACGTCGCTTGCTCAATGCTCAGCGTGCTTGCGCCGAATGCTCTGCCGAATACGGCAAAGCAAACCGGGGGTCGGTC
>DATAKF010000279.1:0-19275 GCA_036261775.1 Polyangiaceae bacterium
GGCTCGGAGACCACCAGCACCGTGTTCAGATGATCAGGGGCGATCGCGTCCAAGGTGCGGTAACGTGGGCCGCGATCGCTTCTGGTATCGCGTTCGATGGGAATGCCGCAGATTGGCTTGCGTATCGCCTGCTGAATCCGATCTCGCGACAAACGCTGATGAACGCTGACGTCGACGAGATCGCCATCGCCGCGCATGGTGATCCAATTGTAGGCTTCGGAGCGGCAGCCGTCGTGTACACGGTCCTTACCCCGCAACGCGAAGCCGCGCTCGCCGATGATCTGGAACGATCGATCACGAAAGCTCGCAAGCAGCGCCCGTCACGGCGGCTGGAGAATCCTCCCGAGCTCGAAGCAGCGGCGCGCGACGTCGCGGGCGATCAGTCTCTCCGGGCGCTTTCCGCGGCGCTCACTCGCATCAATCTGTCCGGGAGTAGCCCAGCCTACATGGCGGGGCTCGTCGTTCCGCTTGGTGACGGCGGTCCAGCCGCATCGCCCGTCGCGCCCCTGTTGGCCGCCGAAGCGCTCTCCTACGGCATCGTCATTACCCACGTCACGAATCGCAAAACCGGCTGGGTCTCCCCCGTCGCTTTCGTGTGGTTCCTCACCGATCGGCCGGCTGAGCGCGAGGCTGCGTTAGGCACCGCGCAGGTTCGTCCGATTTGATTCGTCTCGCCCGCCCGCGCCGCGCGGGAAGTTGCGACAATTGCCAGTTAGAATCCGCCGTGCGGAGCTTTGGTCTGTCGAGACCTACCGACGTGTCAAAGCCTCTGCCAAGGCACAGTTGCCATGTTGCTTCGAGGTCCGTGAACTGCGAGGCGCCTGCGCTCGCAGCGCCCCCACCCATCAAAAACCCATCAGATGATGGGCTTTCGTCTCTGGCGCACCCGGGCTGAAGAATTTAGAACTGCTGTGGCTGGCGCAGCGTGAGACTGCTCCGGAGGACCTTCGCGGTGGACGCGCAAACCTGCGTTTTGCGGCGGCCGCCTGGCGTTGCCGAGCAATTGCCAGCCGCGGCTGTATGACCTAATTTGAATCCGTGTTCTCAACGCGTGCTCGGCAGCACAGCGCCGTCATTTTGGGTGGAAGCGCCGTCGTCTTCGGGGCGTGGCTGTCGACCGCGTGCAACCCTGGCGAGGCGCTGCGGCCGAGCGCGATGACCGATGGCGGTGCGGCTGGAGCGACGGGCGGCGATGCAAGCCCCGCCGGGACGGGCGCTCACAGCGGGGCGAGCAGCGAACCGCAAGGCGGCTCGGGCTCCGTTGGCGCGACTGGGGGCGGTGGGACCGAGATGAGCAGCGGTGGGACCGAGACGTCCACGTCCGGTCGAGGGTCGTCAGACCCAGGCGTACCCGATGGGGGAGCCGCGGGTGCCGGCGGAACGGGCCAAGGAGGCACCCCGCTCGTGATGTTTCCGTGCGGCGATTGTGAAAATCACTGGATCTGCGGCGCGAACAACCAAATCCTGCTCACCCGGGAAGAGGATGGCTGCTACCTCGCGGGTCTCCCTGGTCACAAGCTCCTCGCCCCTGACGGAACGGTCACCGAGGGCGGCGAGGTCGTCGGCAAGGCGACCAAGTTCGGTCCTCAGGTGGGGCTGTACTATCCGGATGGGACGCAGTGGACCTACTGCGGGAGGACACCTCTCTGTCCTACGCAACTTTGATCCTCCGCGTCGACGTGGGAGCTAACATCGCAACCTGATGACGTCGCTGGCTCCCACGGTGCGTCGTGCGCAGCCTATCACGGACGCGCGGGCTCGATCCTCACGCCTACTGATCTCAGGGGGCACTATCGGACGAAGTCCGGCAATTCGGTGGCCGCCTGTTGGGAGCAGGGCCGCCGCGGGGAACTGTCTGCGGATTGGACAGCTTGAACGCGAGGACGCCAGGTCACGCGGCACGTTGGCGCAACTGGCTGGGGGTCAAGCCGGTCCAGCGCTTGAATGCGCGATGAAAGGCGCTCGGTTCCGAGTAGCCGAGCAAGAACGCCACTTCCGCGATCGCGATCCTCTTGTCCGTCAAGTAGCGGACCGCTAGGTCATGGCGCAGCTCGTCGAGTAGCCCGTCGAAGGTCTGGCCTTCGTCTGCCAAGCGTCGCTGAAGGCTGCGCTCGCTCATGCGGAGCCGGCTGGCCAGGCCGGAGAGCGTC
Source organism: Polyangiaceae bacterium (assembly GCA_036261775.1). GTDB lineage: Bacteria > Myxococcota_A > Polyangia > Polyangiales > Polyangiaceae > PMG-095. The sequence goes on from DATAKF010000279.1 coordinate 2,151, forward strand.
GCGGCGGCCTCGTCTTCACCGAGTTTCTCGCAGAGGATTCGTCGAACGCGCGCGGTCGTCGTTTCGACCGGTTGCGGTCGCGCAGCGAGGAGCGCCTCGGCGTGGCGCTCGATGACGCGCCAGAGCAGCGGATCTGCGGCCGGTATCGGTCGTTCAAGAAGCTCGAGCGAGAAAGTCAGCGCGTTGACAGGCGCAGAGAAGTTAGGGGCCACGCCAAACACGCGCAGATGCTCGGCTGTCGACCCTGGGGCCTCATGACGGAAAGCGACGCGTTTAGCAAGTAGGGGCGCCCCACTGATCTGGCCGCCGACGACCAGCAGAGATGCCAACGTGAACTCGGCAGCGTGTCGTGACTGCCGCACGCCCTCGAGGGAATGCTCGACCCGCAACGCATCACCTTCGCGCACCAAGCTGAACACGGCGGCGTCGTGCACCAAGCGGTTGTAGCGGGCGAGACGTTCCAGACCGGCCCGCAAGGTCGGTGCAGTTCTTACGGCGTAATCCATCACGTCGAAGATCCCCGGGCGGAGCCCTTCAGCAGCGTGGATGCCGAAGGCCTGGTCGCTGGTCAGGCGCGCCGCCTCGTCCCAGAGCAACGTCTCGACAGCGATGGGGATCCGCGCGTCCGGATCGGAGGCATGAGTTACATCGAAGCCGGCGTGCTCGGCCAGGGCCGCGGCGTCGGCGCCCATGGCCCGTGCCGCTGCCACAATCATTGCGCCAATGCTGGCCGCAACCTCGACCATGGGGCCAAAGCTAGCATCGGAAGCGGTCTTGGGCGGGGCGCCACTGGCAGCCAGTGTCAATGATTCTGGCGCCGACGGTCACGGCGAAACCGGCTGAAATTCCGCAGATTGGTGGCTGAAAGGAGCACGCAAATGTTCACCCACCGCTTTACCTCGATCGCCCCTGCCTCGGTCTTCGTCCTACTGGCCGCGGTCGGCCCGGCCCATGCCGCCGCGCCGGATGCTAAGCCGGAAATTCCAGGCGCTCCCTCCGAGGGCCCGTCCCAGAGCTCGTTTCATGCCGACGTCGAGCTCGATCCGACCGCCTATGCACTGGATGGCTTTTCACTTCATGCAGGGCTTGGCTGGAGCAAGCTGCGGGTCGACCTTGGTGTCTTCGGCCTTCGCGTACCGCAGTTTGTTCATCAGCAGCGCGATTTCGACGTGGCCTTCGACGGCTATGGCTTCAAGGTCCAATATTTCCCGTTCGCGCAGCAGCGCGGCGGCTTCGTTGGGGTCGATGGCGGCGTCAGTCGCTCGCACGTTCACCTGAAGGGCACGCAGCTCACGGCGCGCGACAATCAGGTCAGCCTCGGCGTAAATGCCGGTTGGCGCTTCGAGCTCATCGGAGGAATCTACGCAACACCATGGCTTGGCGTCGGCTATGCGCTCGGTCAAGATGACGTGACGCTCGCCGGCAAGACCTTTGCCGGAAGCTCGCTAATTGTCTTCCCGGCCGTGCATCTCGGCTACCATTTGCGGTGAAAGGCGGTCGATGTCATTCGTTATCGGACTGCTACTGTTCTCGATCGTCTTGCACATCTTCGACAGGCGTTTGGCTTGGCCAAGCGGCCAGCGGAGGTCGCCATGATAGCGGGTCACTTTGGTCTCGGTCTAGTCGCCAAGTCGCGAGCAACCGACATGCCGGTCTGGGCCTTCGCGCTCGCAACGCAGTGGCTCGATGTGATCTTCGTGCCGCTCTACGCCGCAGGCGTCGAGACGCTTGCGCCCGTCGCCGGCAGTCACGGCGGATACGGCGAAGTGATCATCCACGCCGACTACACGCACTCGCTGGTTGGAGCCGCAGCCCTATCTCTGCTCTTCGGCGCGCTCTCCGCGGTGCGTTGGGGCAGGCGGGGCGCGGCGCTGCTCGCGGCGGTCGCGTTCTCCCATTGGCTGCTAGACCTCGTCGTTCATCGGGCAGATATGCCCATATTGCCGGGTGCCGTTGGCACGTTGCCTCGAGTTGGCTTCGGACTGTGGGAGACCCCAGCAGCCTCGGTCGTGGTCGAGGTTACGTTGGTCGTGCTCGGGACGCTGCTCTACTGGCGAGCCGCCGTTCGTCATATGGCGGGCAGATCTCACCAAGGCCGGGCGCACACTGCCGCGGGCGTCGCGCTGCTCTCTGGCTTGGTGACCTTGACCCTCAACGCACTTGGCTACTGAGTCATCGCATCTGCTGCTCGATTGCTGAGAAGCGCCCTCCGAAGTGAGCAGAGCTCGGCTTGGCGCACGCGGGCAGAAGAATTTGGGACTGCAATCGCAGCGTCCGAGCGACCACGTCGCCGGAATAGTGGCCCTCGTGGGCGCGCCCCAGCCGATCGAGTCCGACGACTTTCCCATGCCGGACGTCGACGGGAATGGCGTGGACCTAGCTCAGGTCCGTCGCATGCTCGCCCTCACTCCAGCGCGTGCTCGAATCCGCGCTGGCCTCGATCATCCGATGATCAAGGTGCGAGGTGGCGCTCAACGAGCCCAAGCACCAAGAGATCCTGCTGCGCCTCTCTGACGCGGCCGGCGAGGCCATAGTCGTCAGTATGGCGGCGGCGGTGATTCAAGGCGCGCCGACCACGACCGGGGACCTCGACATTCTGCATCATCGAACGCCGGACACGTCGAGAGCCTGCGTAGCCCCGTCTCGCTTCCACCCACCCATCAAAAACCCATCAGACGATGGGCTTTCGGCTTTGGCGCACCTCGCAGGATTCGAACCTATGGCCTGCGGCTCCGGGGCCGTCACCCCAGCCGGGAGGTCCTTGGGTTGCCGACAATGTAGGTGACCGTCGCTGGAGTCCGCTCGGTAGGTTTGCGCACCGATTGCGCGACGGGCACAGCGCCAGAAGATTGCACGTAACCTGTGATCATCGCTTGTCAGTGTAACGCCGCAGACTGGCCCAGGCCCGTGCGTCAGAAGGACGCAGAAATGCACACGGGCCCGGCAGGCAGGAGGCCATCCATGGCTTACGACCATGAGCTCTCTATCTGCCGTTGGGACGCTGACTTGCACCTTTGCCCTGCTGTTCGCAGCTGGCTGTACCGTCGAGACCGTCCCCGACACCGGGACTGCCGGAACCAACACAGGCACGGCAGGTAGCAGCACCAGTGCGGCGGGTAGCGGCACAGGCACGGCCGGCACTGGCACCGGCACCGGCACGGCCGGCACGGGCTCGACGCCCATCGGCGGCGCCGGCAACACCGCAGGTGCCGCGCCCACCGCTGGCAGTGGCGGCGCAACGAGCACGGCGGGTAGCGGCGGCGGACCTGCCGGCACCGCTGGCTCTTCCGGCACTGCGGGCTCGAATGGGGGCGGCATGTACAACACGCCGAAGGGCATGAGCGCTGGCTGCGGCAAGCAGCCGCCCGCCGGCGACGCCCCGAACACGTACGTCAAGCACGACATCACCGTGACTGGCGTCGACCCCAAGTTCATCGCCGACCATCCGCCGAGCCCCGGCAACAACGGCGGCTACACCTTCGAGAAGCGCAACTACTTCGTGCGGCTGCCGGCGGACTACGACGCCAGCAAACCGTACGCGATCACGTTCGGCGGCGGCGGCTGCGGCAACACCAGCGGTAACTCCGGCCAGGGCGGCGGCCAGCAAGCGAGCGGCATCGACGCGATCCGCATTGGCTTGAGCTACACCTACAGCGGCGGCGCCTGCTTCGAAGACGGCTACGCCAACACGCCTGAGGTTCCGTACTTCGACGCGATCATGAAGGATATCGAAGACAAGTACTGCTTCGATCGCGGCAAGGTGTTCGTCGGCGGCTACAGCAGCGGCGCGTGGGAAGCCGTCACGCTCGGACTCGCTCGCGGCGGCGTGATCCGCGGCATCGCGACGGGCGCGGGCGGGCTCCGCAAAGATCGCCCGATGCCGAGCGGCATCCCGATGGCGGCCATCTTGCTCACCGGGCAGGGCGACGGCACCAATCCGATCGACGGCCCCACCGGCTCTGCGCTGGCGCGCGACCAGATCTTGATGACGAACAAGTGCGTGGGCACCGCGACGATGCCTTTTCCGGCTGACAAAGACTGTGTGCAGTACACGGGTTGCCCGGCGGCGTTCCCGGTCGTGTGGTGCACGCCGGCCGGCGGCCACACCGGCGGCTCCAACGAGCATTGGGCGGCCGTGGGCGCGTTCTGGGCGGCCCTTCCTCCGGTGCCATGATGAGGACCAAGCTGCGCCTGGGTTCAGGGTTACGCTCGTGTCTGCTCGCAGCAGGAGCTACCGTGCTGCTGGCTGCGTGCTCGGGCACGCCTGCGCCGGATCAGTCGACCAGCACTGCCGGCACTAGCTCGGCGGGCACGACTAGCAGCAGCACTGCCGGCAGCACGGGCGTCGTCATTCCAAGCGGCGGGGCTGGCGGCACGACTGGCAGCCTAGGCACTTCCGGAATGGGCGGCGGCAACACGGCCGGCACGACCGGCACGGCGGGCAGCGCCGGCAGTGCTGGAAGCGCCGGTAGCGCCGGCACTGGCGGCAGCGACGATCCTGCGCCGCCCAGGCCCATCAACGTGATGGGCACCGGCACCTTCAGCCAGAGCTACAACGGCCAGCCGCTGTACCTGAACAAAGACAAGAAGCCGATTCAAGGCAAGCTGTTCCTGCTCTTGCCCGGCATCGGCAACGGACCGGGCGCGGGTGGCTTCGAATCCTTCGTCAAGTCGTACGGCTTTCACGTCTTTGCGCCCAAGACCGACACCAACCTCACGGGTGGCAAGGTCCCGCAGATGTACAAAGACATCATCAAGACGATGCCCGACGATCGCGAGGCGAATCGTCAAGTCGGCGAAGCGCACGCAGAGCTGTGGGACGGCAAGGATCGCGTCGACTGGTACACGCCGCCGACGAGCATCGTCGACCAGACGCTGGGAGCCATCAAGTTCGCGATGGAGAACGATCCGGACGGCGACTGGGGCTACTACCTCAACGCCGACGGCACGCTGCGCACCACGGACATCTACGTCGTCGGCTACTCGTGGGGCGCGCAGGCTTGGGCCATGATTTCGGCCTACGTGAAGTTCGGCCGCGTCATCTCCGCTTCGGGCCCCGTCGACGAAGGCTTCCCGAACGCGACGTGGATGACCGATCCGTCGGTGACTCCCAACGACCGCAAGTTCGCGCTGGTCAGCGACGGCCAAGCCGAGGACATATTCCCCAACGTCATGAAAGCCGGCTGGCCGGGGGCGATCGTGAAGGTCACGCCCACGAGCCCCGGCCCCTACACCGCCGACCAGCACTTGTTCGAAATGGTCGGCGGGGACGGCGGTACGACGCCGGGCGGCCACACGGTGTTTTGCAACGACAACCCGGCCAATGGCTGGGCTCCCGTTTGCCGACACGTCGTGGGCGTGAAGCAGTAGGGCTCGGAAGCGCGTCTACTGGCCGGTGGTCGACGGCTGCACGACGATCTCGACGCGACGATTGTTCGCGCGGCCTTCTGCCGACTTGTTGTCCGCAATCGAGCGTGAGGGCCCAAATCCCTGCGAAGTGACGCGATCGCCGGCGATGCCTCGTGACACCAGGTAGTCGCGCACCGATTGCGCACGCTTCTGTGAAAGCTCCTGATTGTAGCTGTCGCCGCCCTGCGAGTCGGTGTGGCCTTCGACCACGATCTTCGACAGTGGATCTTCTTTGATCAGCGCGTTGGCGACGTCGTTGAGCTTCAGCTGGGCTGCGGGCAACAGCTCGGATTTTGCCGAAGCGAACAGCACGCTACCTGACAGGGTGATGACCATGCCGCGCGGCTCTTGCTTGACGGTCGCGAACTTGGCCAGGTCGGCCATGGCCTGAGCGGCGCGCTTTTCGGCCTCTTCACGGCGAGTCTTTTCGTCTTTGAGCGCCACCTGGCCTGCGGCCAGCGCGACCTTCTGAGACGCATTGGCGCTCTCCTGCTTGGCCAAAGCGTTCTTGCTCTGGGCCAGTGCGGCAGCAGTGCCGGCTACGGTCTTCTTCTCGTCCGCATGCATGGCGTCCACGGTCGCGCCCGTGGCTTGGTCGGTGCTGCGAGTGCGTGCGATGACCTCGGCGTACTCCGTGCGGCGCAGCGCCAGGTACGCCTGATCGCGCGTATCTTGCGTGTCGCCGTTCTCTTCGAAGGCGGCTTCGGCGGCGTTCAACTGCTTGTGCGCGGCGTCCAGATCGCTTGGATTGAGTCGTCCCGTCGAGCCGTCGTTGTTCGCACGGGTGTAGGCGTTACGAGCACTGACCAAATCCTGCGGAGGCAGGCTGGCAGCGCACGCGCCCAGGCTGGTGACGAGCAGACCAAGGATGACGCTGTAGCTTCGAGTTCTCATTTGACTGCTCCCTGCCCGATGTTCGTGGCTTTTTGCTCGGCCGAATCAGCCTTCGCTTCTTGGTGGTCGGCACTCGCGGTCTTCTCGCGGGTTTGGGCGAGCGCTAGCTCGGCGTCCATTTTTGCTCGGATGAGCAGCGAGTCGGCGCGCTCGTTATCGCCTTCGACCATGGCCTTTTGAGCCTGCCCAATTTGATCTTGCGCCAGCTTGAGTGACAGCTGAGCCGCGGGTGCGTCGTTGGCGCCGACTTCGCGAGCGCTGCGCTCCGCCGACTGGGCGTCCGCCAGGCGCTGCGTGGGCGGCGGAAAGCTGCCGCCGCAGGCGCCGATCAGCGGCGCCGTGATGAGTAGTAGACGTAAGGGGTTCTGCATGGAGTTGCTCCAGTGTCCGCGCTGGTGGGCGAGGAGATTCGTTTTGGTAATCGGGCCCTTAGCAGGTGCCGTGCCAAGCGACGGATGCTCGCAAAAGGGCCCAGTTTCTAGCCGCCGCGACGATCTGCCCCGTCAGAGTGATGGAGTCGCTCCTTCAATTCGAAGGAGCAGCGCGGCGCGCGCTAGCTTCGCAGCGGCGGCGCGGAGACCGATCGCTTCACACCGATCAAGCCGTAGCTCTTGAGCTTGCGGTACAGGGTGGCGGAGCCGATCTTCAATTGCTCGGCGGTTTGCGTCTGGTTGCCGGCGTTCGCGTCGAGCGCGGCCAGAATGTACTCTTTCTCGATTTCTTCCAGCGGCCGCACGGCGCCCAGCGTTGCCCTCGGCTTGGGAATGGCCTGGCGTACCTCTTCGGGCAGATCCTCGAGCTCGACGCGCGTGCCTTGCGCCAGAGCGACGGCGCGTTCCATCACGTTCTCCAGCTCGCGCACGTTGCCCGGCCATTCGTAGCGCAGCAGCTGGTCGGCCGCGGGCGCACCGAACCCGGAGATCTTGCGCTTCATGCGCAGCGCCGCGTCCGCCAGTAGCACGCGCGCCAGCGGCAAAATGTCGTCACGGCGCTCGCGCAGAGCCGGCACGTGTAGCTCCACCACCTTGAGCCGGTAGTACAAATCCATACGAAAATCGCCGCCGGCGACGCCCTGAGCCAGGTCTCGGTTGGTGGCGGCCACCACGCGCACGTCCACCTTGCGGCTTTTGTTCTCGCCGACGCGCCGCACTTCTCGCTCTTGCAGCGCGCGCAGCAGCTTGACCTGCATGCCCGACGACACTTCGCCGACCTCGTCGAGCAGCAAGGTGCCGCCATTGGCAGCCTCGAAAAGACCCGGGCGATCGTGCGTGGCGCCTGTAAAGGCGCCGCGCGCGTGACCGAACAGCTCGCCTTCGAGCAAGGTCTCGGTGATGGCGCCGCAATTGAGGGCGATGAAGGGACCGGCGGCGCGCGTCGATTCGTCGTGAACCAGGCGGGCGATGCGCTCCTTGCCCGAGCCGCTTTCGCCCGTGATCAGCACCGTAGCGTCGACCTTGGCCACCCGACGAGCCAGGTCGACGACTTGCCGCATGGGTGGGCTCATGGCGACGATGCCCAACGGTTCTTCGACGTTCTTGGCGACGCGCACCAGCGCGCGGCGATGATCACGCAGCTTCTTCTCCGCCGCTTTCAAGGTCTCGGTTACTCGGTGCAGCGACGTGTCCAAGCATTCGGCGAGCCGGTTGGGCAGGTAAAATTGCAGCTCCTCCGACCGCTCGTCGCCCCACTCGGCGCGTGTTCGCCCGAACAGCTGACAAGCGGCGTGGCCCTTGCCCATGCAGCGATCTTCCAGCACGTAGACGTCTTTACCGGTGCTGCGGCTGAGGTAGCCGCTAGTGAGCCCCGAGATGGTCCAACACACGGCTTCATCCGAACGCCCGAAGTGCAGCAAGTGTTGCTCGGCTTCATAGGACGCGAGCAACATCACACCCGCCTTGGAGAGCGGCCCCTCGCTGCCGGGGGCTAGCCGAAATAGGCCCTCCAACGCGTGGATGCGCGTGCCGGCGCGGCGCCAGTCATCGTCGCTCTCCCACTTGAACTCTGCTTGCAGCATCTCGGCCACGCGCCAGCCGTGAGCAAACCCAAACTGGGTGAGCACCGTGCGGGCCGCCGTGAGCCCGAAGTTTTCTACCAGGTACTTTCGCAAAAGCCCCATGGCCACGGCGTCGATTAGCAAGGCTCGCTGCCCGGCAAAGCGGATTGTGCCGCCCTCCGGATCCAACTCCAGGAGCTCTTTGTGGTCCAAGTCATCAGCACGCATCGGCGAGCTCCTTCGATTTGAAGGACACCCTACGTCACTTTGATGGCTCGCGACGTCAGTTGCTGGTCACAGTTGGAGCTATCTTGCCGAATCCACTGCTCGGCACGGAAGCTGCTCTGCAAGGCGTGCATGAACTGGAATCAAATCGAAGGCCGTTGGGATCAATTGGCCGGTCAGGTCAAATCGCAATGGGGAAAGCTCACCGACGATGATCTGAAGAACATCGCGGGCAAACGCCAGCAGTTGGTCGGCAAGCTTCAAGAGCGCTACGGCGTCCTCAAAGAGGACATCGAGAAACAGGTCAATGCGTGGCTCGACGGCATCAAGCCCGACGAGGCATCGGCAGCGCCGACTCCTCCGCCCGCTCCGACCCCCGTGGCACCGATCAAGTAGCGGTAGGCACACAGGTCGTATGTTCATCGACGAATTCCGCCTGCCCCCAGGTGGAATCATCAGTGGTCACTCGCTGCGCGAAGTCGAGCTCATCACCTACGTGGTCGAGGGCACGCTCGAGTATCGGGACTCAATCGGTCGCGTCGGCGCCATGCAGGCCGGCGAATTTCGGCGCATGAGCGTCGGGCGCGGCGTTCGCTCGAGTGAGACCAACTCATCGCGGACCGATTGGACGCGACTGTTTCGGGTAGGCTTGGGCGCGAGCGCCGGGCTTCAAGGCGACCCCGAGCAGAAGCGCTTCAGCGTTGCGCAGCGCCGCGACGGGTTGTGCCTGATCGCATCGGCCGCGGCCCGCGCTGGGTCCTTGCGCATTCGCGACGACGCGCTGCTCTTTTCTGCCCTGCTTCGGCCGGGGCAACACCTCGTGCACCAGCTTCCGCCCGGACGCCAGGCTTGGCTGCACGTGGTGAACGGCGAAGTTGCGCTGCGCGACCAGGTGCTGGCGAGCGGCGCCGCCATCGGTATCAGCGCCGAGCTCGCGGTTTCGTTCACCGCGCGCAGCGAAGCGGAAGTGCTGCTGGCCGAGGTTGCTTAGTTTTCTCTACGTCTCTCATCACGTCAGGATTTCAAAAATGCTTACTTCCAATATTTGGTTCGCGCGTTCCTTGTCGGTGTGCTTTGGGGCGGTGTTGCCGCTGACGGCGCTCACCGCGGCTTGCTCCAGCGACGAAAGTAGCCCTAGCGAGCAGGTTGGGGGCGATGCTGCGATCGGCGGTGAGCAGGCGTCGGGCGGTAGCGGCGCGTCGGAAGGTGGCGTGGCATCGGGCGCCAGCTCATCGAGCGGTGGCGTGGCCGCCGCGGGAGAAAACACGGGAGCTTCAGGTCAGACGGCGAGCGGGGGCGCCGCCGAAACCACGATTGGGCCAGCGCCGGTGGATCTCGGTACGGCGAGCAACTACGCCATCGTTGCGAAGTCGGCGATCTCCAACGTTCCGACCTCGGTCGTCACCGGAGACGTGGCGCTCAGCCCCGCCGCCGCGAGCTACATCACTGGCTTTGCGCTAACCAAAGCCGGGACCAGCTGGACCTCGGCTCAAGTCACGGGCCTCGTGTTCGCCGCCAACAACGATCCGCCAACCCCCGCGCAGCTCACCACCGCCGTAGGCGACATGCTGACCGCGTACGCTGACGCGGCCGGCCGAGCAGCACCGGATTTCTTGAACCTGGGTGCAGGAGAAATAGGCGGACTTACCCTGGTTCCGGGGCTCTACAAGTGGACCTCCACGTTGAGCATCCCCACAGACATCACGCTCGCGGGCAGCGAAGACGCAGTGTGGATCTTCCAGATTAGCGGCGACTTGAAGCTGAGCGCCGACAAGCAGATGATTTTGAGCGGCGGCGCGCTGCCCCAAAACGTCTACTGGCAGGTCGCTGGCGTCGCCGAGCTGGGCACCACGTCACACGCCGAGGGCATCGTGCTCTCGAAGACGGCCATCAAGCTCGGCACTGGTGCGTCCATCAACGGTCGGCTCCTGGCGCAGACCGCGGTCAGTCTTGCCGGCGCGACCGTTACCGCTCCCTAGCTTGGGCGTGGAGTCGCGGCGACCTACTTTACCTGGTCGAAGAACGTGAAAACGTCGGGCAAGACGAGTGGCACCATGCCAGGGTGATCGGCGTTCACTTCTTTGAAGCTGACCGCAAAGCCTTGGGACTTCAGCCACTCGTGCAGCACACGACTGCCACTGACGGTTGCGGCGGAGAGGCCTTCCGTGACGAAGAGCTGCGTGTCGCGCAGGTCTTCCCACGGGTAGCCCTTTTCGAGCACGAACGGCCCTGACATGGGCGCTAACGCGGCCCAATACGTGGAGTATTTGCCGCCGATGTACCAGGTGCCGCCGCTGCCCATCGAGTGACCGGTCAGGAACATCTTCGTGCGCTCGATGGGGTACTCGTTCAACACGAGCTCGAGCACGTTGATGACGTCCTTCTCGCTTATCTCCTGAGTCTTTTCGGTTTGCGCGGTGCGCATGGAAAGCTGCTTGGCCGCCTCGTCGGGCTTGCTGAAGTCGGCGGGCAATCTCAAGAAGTTGCCGTAAGCCCCGTTGTAGCCCAGCGGCGAAACGAGCACGTAGCCGTGCTGCTGAGCGAGCGTCACCATCTGCTTGTTGTTCTGATCGAGGTACGAGCTCTCGTCGTTGCCAGCGCCGTGCAGGAACATGACGAGCGGCAGCTTGGACGTGCCGTCCCAGTCGCTGGGTACGCAAAGCCGGTAGGGAATGTCTTGGTTTACCTCCGCAAAGCGGTAGGTGCGGTGTTGGTCGCCCTTGGCGCGCCAGCTCGGCGAGCCAGAGTTGGCCAGCGACTGCGCGAGCTTTTGAGACTCCGCAGTTTGCAGAGCGGGGTCGAGCGACGTTCCGAACGAGATGGGCACGTATTTTTGGGGCGCCCCACCGTTGCCGCCTTGCGCGGTGCCGCCTGCGGCTTGACCCGCGGCGCTGCCGCCGCTCTGCGCGGTGCCACCGATGCCTTGGTCCCCACCGCTCGCGGTGCCGCCCGTCGAGCCACCCGCCGGAGTGCCGCCCGTCGTCGAGGAGCCAGCCGTTGCACCACCCGAGGTTGCTCCGCTCGAGGAGCCGGCGCTACCGCTCGAGGCACCCGCCGCGCTTCCGGCGACGCCCGAGCTCGGGGACAATCCGTTGCCGTCTTCGGCGCAGGCCGCGACCGAGCCGAGGGTCAGAAACAAGACCGCGCCCAAGGCAGGTCGAGCTGTGAGAGCCAGGACGCTCAATCGCAACCTGACGTGTTCTTGAACATGAGCGGCAGCGTTTGCGCCAGGTAGCGGCGCCAGTTCGCCCACTCGTGCCCCTTGGAGCTGTCTTGCCAGAGCACGGCAATGTCGTTCTTTTTGAAGATGTCGCGCACCGCTTGCGCGTTGGGAAGCGCCGTGTCCGTGGCGCCGGCGGCCAAGTAGACGGGCGCGTCCAACAAGCCGTTGGTCTTCTTCGAGTCGCCGAGCAGGCTGCTCGCGTTCGTCTCCCACTTGGGGCGGGCGTCTGCCAGGTAGCCCGAGCTGTAGACGAACACATGACTGAACAGCTCCAGGTGGCCGAAGCCGGTGTTCAAGGTGACGAGCCCTCCCATCGACAGCCCGGCGATGGCGCGCGAATGACGGTCGGCCTTCACGCGGTACGTCTTCTCGACGTACGGAATGAAGTCGTTCACGTACTGCGTCGTGCAGGGGTCGGCAAAGTCGGGCGGCGCGGGCGGGTTGAAGTTGGCGCAATCGCCCGTGTCCGGCATCGCGATCACCATCGGCACCGCTTTGCCGTCCGCCAGCAAGTTGTCGAGAATGCGACCGGCGTAGCCGCAGTTGTTGGCGTTGGTGCAGCCCCAGTGTGAGTCGTTCTCGCCGCCCCCGTGGTTGATGTAGAGCACGGGGTAGGTAGCGGCCGCGTTGGTTTCGTAGTCGGGTGGCGTGTAGACGCGCATCGTCTTGTTGGCGCCCTGCTTGTACTGAACCGTCGTGACGACGCCGTGCGGAATGTCCTGACGGAGCGCGTAGAAGCTGGTGTCATTGTCGCCCGCCAGCGTGGGCAGGGTCTTGGGGCAGCTACCGGTAGTGGCTGGGCCGCCGCCGCTCCCAGCGCTGGTCCCGCCACCAGCCTGGCCGCCACCGGCTTCGTTGCCGCCGCTGCCCGCGTTCGCGCTGCCCGCGTTCGCGCCGCCTGAGTTCGCGCCGCCCGCGCTTTGCCCCGAGGAGCCTGCGACAGCCGAGGTTCCGCCGTTTGCCGCTGGGCCGCCTGCCAGACTCGAGCCGCCGCTGCCCGCGCTAGTGGCAGCGCCGCTGGCGCTTCCGGCCGTGGAAGGGCTGCCAGCGGACTGAGAAGTTACGGCGTGGCCGTCGCTCGAGCAGGCAGCGCTGCACACGACCAAGCACGGCATGACAAGCGAAGATCCAAGGCGGAAGAGGCGAGAGACGGGGGTCACCTCTGTATAGGTCCTGTTGTCTCGAAATTCGGATCATCGAATTTACAAATCGGCCACGAATGACGCCACGCGCGCTTTCTCCAAATGATCGCGCGCCGTTCCAAACCAACACGAACCCGCGTCCGCGCTCGGCATTGTGAGTCCTCGTTCGGTGAAATATCTTACGAGGGTGATGACCCCGACGCGGCGTGCGCGCGCGCGAGCGACGCGAACGGTGCAAGCCGCGCTCGGCATAGCAGCGCTTTGCACTCTGCTCGCGCCAGCTACCGCTGTGGCGCGCTCTGCAGGCGTTGCCGCCCTTGGCTGCGAAAACTGTCACAGCGGCGGCAAGGCCCCGACCGTGACGCTGACCGCCGACCCGCCGCATCCGGCGGTGGGGGAGCTCGTGACTCTGACCATCTCGGTCTCTCAAGCGAACGGCTCGGCAGCAGGCTTCTACTTGACCACCGCGTACAACGTACCCGGCGCCTTCAAGACCGCTGAATCGGGCACCAGCGCCTCGGGCTCGGGCGTGCTGCACACCGCGCCGCGCAGTGGCAGCGGCGGCGTTACCACCTTCAAAGCACAGTGGAGCACTAGCCAGGCAACCGGCGTCGCTTTCGACGTTTTTGCGCTATCGGCCAACGGAGACAAGACCAATCGCGGCGACGGCGCGGGCGTGGCTCACCTTCAGCTCGCCGTCGGCTGCGCGGGCCTGACCTACTACATCGATCAGGATGGAGACGGCTACGGCAGCACCGACCCCGTTTATCAGACGCGCGTGGACTGTACGCCGCCGCCCAGCTACGCGGCCATGCCCGGCGATTGTGACGACTTTCACGCGCCGGTGCACCCTGGTGCGGTCGAGCAGTGCGACATGAAGGACAACGACTGCAATGGCGAGGTCGACGACGACGTCGTCTATCAAGACTTCTGTCAGGATCAGGACGGCGACGGTCACGGTGTGCGCGACGCAGCGACCAAGATGGATTGCAAGCCGAGCCCCGGCTTTGGCGCCTGCGACGACGATTGCGACGATCGCGACCCCAACGTGCACCCCGACGCCACCGAGGATTGCGACGGCCGCGACGACAACTGCAACGGCAAGACTGACGAGGGAGCTCAGCAGGCTTGCGGAGTCGGCCTGTGCGCTCGCTACGCGGTCGGCTGTAGCAACAACTGCACCCCCGGCGAGCCTTTCGGCGAGACGTGTGACGGCTACGATGACGACTGTGACGGCGAAGTCGACGAAGGAACGAACGAAACCCTGTGCGGCGACGCCAACGTCCCCTGCGTCTCCGGCCGTTGCCTCGGTGCGGTAGGCGGCGGCAGCGGCGCGGGCTCCGGAGCTTCGTCGGGGTCCAGCTCCGGGGGCAGCTCGGCAGGGGGCTCGGCCAGCGGGCTACCTCCCGGTTTGTCTGGCCCTGCAGGATCGCGGGGCGGCTGCGCGTTGACGCCAAAGGCGGGGCGCGACCGCGCGCTGGGCTGGCTGCTAATGGGCGCGCTGCTGCTACGGACGCGGCGTCGACAGCGGCGCTAGGCTCGGAGCGCGCGCCGCCTTGCGGCGTGACTTGCGGGCAGGCTTGGGCTCACTGCGCACGCGCGTGCCGAGGATCCAATCGAACCAGGGGTACGAGACGCACCAGTTGGCTTCTTGGTTGGCGCCCATGTGGTGATCCCAATGATGGGGCATGTGCTTCTTGCCCCATTCGATGTCGATGTGGGCTTTGCGGTGGCGGTACAGGTAGTTGAAGCTGGAGAACACCACCGCCAGCGTGAAATACGGCGCGATCTTGAGCAGCGGCAGGTGCAGGACCGCGAGGCCCATGATGCCTAGGATCTCTTTGCCGCGGTCTTTGTAGCTCCAGAAAGGGGCTTCGTAGCCCTTGTCGTACATCGCGTTCTTGCGGGCGACGCGGTGGTGCTGTGCCCAGTGGAAGCGGAACAGGCTGCCCTTTTGCTTACCCAGCCCGTGCAGGACGTATTTGTGAACCAGCCATTCGACGGCGTTTGCGTGCAACAGGCCAAGAGCCAAGCCTAGCACCATGTCGCACCTGTCCAGCACTCGGCTTTGGTTGGTGCTGCTGAGGGCGCTCGATCACACATCCTACCAAGTAGTGTGAATGAGTCTTCGCACTCAGCAATGAGTCTCTCGTCAGTTTTTAGTCACGCGCTTTCGTCGGTCCGCGGGCGGCGCTTCAAGCGCGTTTCGCGCGCTTGCGGGCCTTCTTTTTCGCTGCTGCCGGCCGTTTGTCGGCGCGCGGTTTGGTAGGCGCTTTGGAGCGCGCACGCGTTTTCGATTTCACCGGCGCTGGAGCTGTCGCGCGTCGCGCGGTTTGGCGGCGCGGCTTGGCGGGCGCGGTTGCGCGCGCTCTTGGCGTGTGATCGAGCGCATTCAACGCCTGCAGCAGGTGCGACGTCGCGGCAACCCAGCGATCCGCGCCGAAGTCGCGGAAGCTTTGCAGCGCTTGCTTCAGCTCTGCCAGCTCGGCTTCGTCCAGCGCGAGTCCGTCGAGCTCCTGCAAGCGTGCGCGGAGCTCGGCCGCGGCCTTCTCGAGCGCGCTGCTCGGTGTGCTGCGGCGCACGACAGTGGCGGCTCGCTTGGCGAGCGCGAGTGAGCCGCGCCCTTCGAGCGCCGACTGCGTGTCGAACTCTTGCTTCACCTTGCGGAAGAACTCCGCAGCGCGCCCACCCAAGATGATGCTCTGCACGACGTCGAACGCGAGGCTCAGCAGGTCGGGCAGCGGCGTGCCGTGCTCGTCGGTGCCGCGATCGTCACCGCGCCCCTCGGTCAGGAATCCGAGCGCGTGCACGATGGGTCCGACGTTGACGGCCTCACTGCCGTCATCGAGTCGCACGATGCCAGTCTCACGCAGCAGCAGCGTCTTGGGTTCGCTCACGCAGCCAAGCCTAGGAGAAACCTTTGGCGCCCGGTTAATCCGAAGTTTCACATCGGAAAAACCACTGAGACATTGGGATTAATCTGCTGGAAAGAGTGTTTCAACGCCCGGACAGCGGCTGGAAACATGATTGCCACTCCGCCGAACCGTCCGCGTAGCCGAACCCGGCTTACGTTCGCAACTGTCTCCTTTTGACGCGGGTCATGCTTCGCACGTTACAAATCATTTCCAGCCTCGCGGCAGTCGCGGCGGCTTTCTGTGGCTCTAGCCACGCCTTTGCCGCGGAGCCTGCGCCGGCCCAGCCGACGCCTGCCGTCGCTGCGGCTGCGCCAGTCACCCAACCGGGTGAAACTTTGCTCAGGTCTCTGCTCGACGCCGCGAAACAAAACGCGCCCGAGGTCGCCTTGGCCAGAGCGTCGTTCAGCTCCAGCCGATCCATGTTGCTCAACGGGCAGATGGCACCGCTGGGCAATCCGTATTTGGAGCTGACAGCCGAGCGCGGCGACAAGAACGTCACCAAAGATGTGGCTCTAAATGGCACACTTTGGCTGCCGCTCGAGCTGTCCGGCCAGCGGGGCAGTCGGGCCCGCGAAGCCGAAAGTTTCGTGGCGCTGCACGCCGCGTTCGTCGAGCGGGCGCGGGCGCGTGCGGCTGCGCGTCTCGTCAGAGCGTACGGTTCGAGCGTCGTAGCGCTCGAGCGCACCAGCGTCTTGTCGGAGCTTCTGACGAGCGCGCGCGCCGAGATGCAGATCGCAGCCGAGCGCGTGAAGAGCGGCGACGCCATTCAGCCGGACGCATCGCTGGCTGCCGTGGAGGCCGCTCGCCACGAGGTCATGCTGGTCGAGGCCGAGGCGGACCTACTGCGCGCCAAGAGCGAGCTGGCTGAGCTTCTGGGCCGAGATTTGACCAATTTTGGTAGCGTGAATCCGCCGACGCTCGAGCGCGGTGGTCGCGCCGTGAAGCTGGCCGAGACGCCGCAAGCGCAGTCGCTGGCCGCCGAGGCGCGCTTCTACTCGTCATCAGCCGAACGCCTACGCAAAGAAGGGCAGTCGCCGCTCAGCGTCGGGCTGGTGGCGGGGCGCGGTGACTTTGGCGAGACGCGGCTAGGTGGCGGGTTGGCTTACGCCTTCCCCATCTTTCGTGCGAACCGCCCGGAGCGAGCGCGGGCCGGGGCCGAGAGCGCGCGCGCGCTGGCCGAAAAGAGCGTCCACGAACACGTGGCGCGGCGGCGCTTGCGCCTGCTGCAAGACGAGCAAGCGCAGCTGATGCGCGCTCGCTCGGTTCTCACGACGACCGCGCTGCCGGCAGCTCAGCTTGCCGTGAGCGCCGTTCAAGAAACTTA